>JAEWSN010000070.1 GCA_023459915.1 Bacillota bacterium | reverse complement strand
TATCGGTGAACCACTGTTGTCGCACCCTGTGCGCAAGCAGCCGCCGATAGCACATGTGCCGGGCGGCTTTTTCGTGTTGAAAGCCCTCCCGTAAACCTCTCACCTTGAAAGGAAGCGTGCGTCATGATGAAAGCCTTGTTTACAGGATCCTGTGTTGCCCTGGTCACCCCCTTCACCGAAGACGGGGTGAACTGGGACAAGCTCGAATCCCTCATTGAATGGCACATCGTCCAGGGAACGGACGCCATCCTCACTTGCGGCACCACCGGCGAGTCCTCCACCATGCCCGACGAGGAACACATGGCCGTCATGAAGTTCACCATCGAAAAAATCGCCGGGCGGGTTCATGTCATGGCCAATACGGGCAGCAACGACACCCGGCACGCCATCCAGCTCACCCAATATGCCGAATCCATTGGCGCGAATTCCATCCTGTCCGTGACGCCCTATTACAACAAAACCACACAGGAAGGCGTATTCCGCCATTTTTCGGCTATCGCGCAAAGCGTGAACCTGCCCGTTGTGCTGTACAACATCCCCTCCCGCACCAACCTCAACATCGATCCCGACACGCTGATCCGCCTGTCGGAAGTGGACAACATCGCCGGCGTGAAGGAATGCAACCTCTGCCAGATGCCCGAGGTGCTCGCGCACACGGACAGGCTGACCTTCTGGTCCGGCGAGGACGGTCTGGTCATCCCCTCCCTCGCGATGGGCGGTCAGGGCGTCATCTCCGTCATGGCCAACCTCATCCCCAGGGACACCTCGGACATGGTGCACGCCTGGCTCAACGGCGAGCACGAAAAGGCCCTGGCCATGCAGCTTCGCATGATTCCGCTGGTCAAGGCGCTGTTCAGTGAAACCAGCCCCATCCCCATCAAGGAAGCCATGAACCTCGCCGGGCTGTGCGTGGGCGCATGCCGCATGCCGCTGGTGGAAATGTCCCAAAAAGGCCGCCTGCAGCTGGTTCAGGCCATGAAGGCATACGGGGTTGTCACAGCCTGAGAACATCCGGCATGACAACCGCCAAAAAGGGCATGTGGCATGGCAACCGCCAAAAAAGGCATGTGGCATGGCAACCGCAAAAAGGGCATGTGGCATGGCCACTGTCCCATCATGTATGCATCACCGACAGGACGCAAAGGAGCACATCATGGTTCGAATCCTTTTGATAGGCTGCAACGGGCGCATGGGCCAGGCCATCACACTGGCCGCGAAGGAACGCGGGGATCTCGTCATTGCCGCGGGGGTGGACATCCATCCCATCAACCTCAATGCCTACCCCATCTACGCGGATGTGGCCAACGTGGAGGAACCGGTGGATGTCATCATCGACTTCTCCCATCCCTCCGGAACTGAAAAAGCGCTGCGGTACGCGGTGGAAAGGCAATTGCCCATCGTGATGGCCACCACCGGGCTTGAACCGGCACATCTCAATCTGCTGCGTGAAGCGGCGAAACAAACCGCCGTTCTGCGCTCGGCCAACATGTCCCTCGGGGTCAACCTGCTGATGGAACTCGCGCAGAAAGCCGCCAAGGCGTTGTACAGGGATTGGGACATCGAGATTGTGGAGAAGCACCACAACCAGAAGCTCGACGCGCCCAGCGGCACGGCCCTGGCCATCGCCGACGCGATGAATGAGGCCATCTCCGACGTGGACATGACCTATGTGAACGGCCGCCATGGGAAATCGGAAAAGAGAACACGCCAGGAAATCGGCATCCATGCGGTCCGCGGCGGCACCATTCCGGGCGAGCACACCGTCATCTTTGCGGGTCGTGATGAAGTGATTGAACTGCAGCACACCGCCCTGTCGCGGTCCATCTTTGCAGAAGGGGCGCTTTCCGCCGCCTTGTTTCTGGCAGGGAAAACGCCCGGACTGTACAGCATGCGCGATTTGTTCGTGTAATCACGCCTCCTCTGACCCGGTCTCCGCCGGCATCATCAGCTTGTCCATCATGGGATTGATGAGGTAGCTCATCACAAGTCCCGGCAGGGTCAGGCCCAGCAGGACCTGGTACACATAAGCCACAAAGAAGACGATGGTGTTGTTGAGTGCCGTCGCCAGCAAAAACGGGCCGTATGCCAGCACGATGACCAGCACAAGCACCAGCAGGTTCGGGAAAAACTTCCCGACCGCCAAAAGAAACGCGTTCCGGTACAGATCCTTGAGCGATAGCTCGTACCGCATCATCATGGGATAGATATACATGCTCATCATCATGAACACGATAAACGCCACAATGAGCAGATAGTTGGCGACCAGCAGCAGCACGCCCATCTGGGCCACCATGCGCGGGTACATGTAGATGTCGAGCATGGCCAGGATGAAGACGAACAGGTTGATGAAGGTGACCGCGAGCCCCTGTTTCAGGTTCTCCCGCATCTTCTCCTTGAAGTCGCTCCACTGAAACACCGGGATCTCATAGGCGTAATTGCGCAGGATGTAATGCATGCCGGCATGTGCCGGCCCCACCGCGACGATGGGCACGGTCAGAAAAATCAACCCCAGCGGCAAATAGCCGATGAGCAGGTACGCCAGCGCGCCACCCTCCTCCGCCGCCGCGGTGAACAGATCCGCCTGCAGCAGCTGCATGTAGTAAATTGCGAAGAAGCCCATGAACAGCAGCGCCGGCAGATTGAACAATCCGGTCTGCAGGTTCAGGCCAATCAGCTTCCAAAACTTCCCGAACAGCACATCAAAAAAGACGCGGAACCGGGAGCGATCCTCCTCGTATTCGTCCACGCCCATCGCAAACAATTTTTCATTGGCTGCGGAATCAATGGCGGTTTCCGGTGACGCGAAGGTGCGGATGCCCACCGCGTACGGCTGACGGGCGGCGTCCGAACCGGACTGCGGCACAGGGGCTCCGGATGCGGTTGCTTCGGCACCCTTTCCGTCCTTTCGGTGCTGTCCGTCCTTTCGGTCCTGTCCGTCCCGTCCATCCAGTCCGTCCGAACCGCCACGATCATCCATGCCCTGTTCGGCAGCCACCACGCGCGACGCCCCTTCACGGGGCGTCGCGTCAAAGGACTCGTTGCCGGTGTCCATATCTGCTGCGTCATCCTCTTCAGCGGAAGGATCGCGTTCCCAGGGAAGCCGGTTCAGCTGCGGCTTGATGCCGGCCATGGGGTCTTGTGCCACGGGATCTTCCGTTGTCTTGTCAAACTGATTGTTGTCTGCCATTTGCCATGCTCCTCATGTGGATTCCGCGTCTTCCGGGGGTTTTCAAGAACTCATGCCCCATTGTAGCAGAACAGCCCGCCAGCAGGCAAGGAACAGGATTTGCGCTCCCCGTCACAGGCTGCCCGCCTTTTTTGAAAATGCCTGTATCCCCATATTGACACCCTGTGACATGGCCTGTATAATAAGTCTTGCTGTTGCCGACACACCTCAAATGGTCGCCAACAGCGGATTCCCTCAGTATTCCCATCTCATTGGGCGATCGTGGTGGAACTGGCAGACACGTACGTTTGAGGGGCGTATGCGCGAGCATGCGGGTTCAAGTCCCGCCGATCGCACCACCAAAAATACCGCAGGCTGATACAACGTATCGGCCCGCGGTATTTTTCGTTTCGCCTTTTCATGATTCATCTCCTGTTGAAATGGGCATATGTACCATTGAGTCCATGCGCACACGAAGGAGGGAATGCATGAAGAAGTATGTTAGTTCCATCTGCGGGTACATCTACGACGAAGCCGACGGCCGGCCCGGTGACGGAATCGCCCCCGGCACCCCGTTCGCCGCGCTGCCGGAGACCTGGACCTGCCCGGTCTGCGGCGCGGCAAAGGAAGATTTCTACGCCATGGCGGAGGCGGGGTCAGACCCCACCGAGGCCGCGGGGTCAGCCCCCGACACCGCCATGGCGTCAGCCCCCGACGCGGGCACGGGCACCGGATGGTCCGCAGGCGCATTGAGCGTCATCTTCTCCAATCTCGCCAAGGGCAGCGAAAAGCAGTATCTGCCTGCCCAGGCTGGGAAGTTCCAGGAATTGTCCAACTATTTTCTGGCCAAAGCCGGCGCGTCCATCGGCGCAAATACGCAACCACCCAGTGAAGACGCCCCCTTTGCCGCCTTCAAATCCGCGCTGGCAGAGGATGTTGCCGGCGGTTACGCCGCCGCGAACAAACCGGCCGCCGTCAAACCGGACAGGGGTGCCCTGCGCGCGCTCGTCTGGGGCGAAAAGGTTTCCAAGGTGCAAACCGCCATCCTGTCACGTTATGAAAAGAAAAAAGCCGAAACGCTCAAGGAAACCAACCTGTATGTGTGCGAAATATGCGGGTTCATCTACATTGGGGAGGATCCGCCGGATATCTGCCCGGTCTGCAAGGTGCCCAGCCTGAAGATTCGAAAGATGGCCTGACACACCGCAACGCGATTTGCAGTACATCCCGGTCCCCAAACCGGCTCACGCCACGCACAACAAGGAGGTTCCCATGCACGCGGTTCGAAATATACGCCTTTGCACAAAGGATTGCCTTTGCCTGTATGTCTGCCCCACCGGGGCGACCAACACCGAAACCGGCCAGATTGACGCGGACAAATGCATCGAGGGATGCCGGGCCTGTGTGGACGCCTGCCCGTCACACGCCATTTCGCTGGTTCCCGACAAATTCCCGGCGCCCCAGCCGAAATCCCGGGAGATCATTGAGGCCCTGCGAACGCTGGCGGAACGCAAGGTCGTCCAGGAACATGGGTTGACGGCACTCGCCCAGTCGGCTGATGATGAAACCCTGAAAAAACTGTCCGGCGCGCTGTCCCTCTCCACCCGGCTCATGGCCGAGGATCTGGTCCGGGAAGCCGGCTTCATGATTGCGCAGAGCGATGCGGTGCGTCAGCTGCTCAAAACGCTGCTGGATGCCCCGCAGCCCGACGACTTCCCGCGGGAGACTGTGGAAGCGTTGCTGGCGGTTCTGTAACCGCGCCGGCTTCGGAGCGGCACCAACCCTTGTTCAGCTCATCCACAACCATCCTCGGGTCATGCGTGTTCAGGCGGAATCCTGTCCGGCACGCATGGCCCGTTCCATTTCCTGAATGAAGCGCGAAGGCTCGGCCTCCTGCCGCCCCCATTTGGCCGGCACGAACACCTGCAGCTCGTGCCGCGCGCGGGTGATGGCCACGTAGCACAGCCGGCGCTCCTCCTCGATGGCCGCGCCGGTGGGCTCGGTGTCCTTTGCGGGGAACTCCCCCTCCACCATGTCCACCAGCAGCACGCGGTCGAACTCCAGCCCTTTGGCGGAATGCACCGTGGACAGGGTGACGCGGCTGTGGCGTCGATCTGTCGATTTGGCGGCCTCCAGCACCTCCCGGAGGGAACCCAGCCTGTCCAAAAACCCGGCAAGGGTGGTCTGGTTCTGGGCGATTACCAGCAGCGTGTCCACCATCGAGGCAAGGTATTCCGGCGTGTATCCCTGTGTGCGTGCGGCAAACGCCAGTGAATTGTCGTAGGACACGCAATCCATCATGGCCACAATGGCATCCCGCGGCTTCATATCCCGGAGCCGACGGAACCGTTGTTCCACTTCTTCAAGCCGTTTGCGCTGGAACACCTGCACGCCGGGGTCCTTGCGCAATACGCGGAACAGATTCCCCGATCCGGATGTGGTCAGGCCATCCTTCCCCAAACCATCCTTCCCCAAACCATCCTTCCCCAAATCCGACGTGCCCGCCCCCGACGTGGCCGAACCCGGGCCCGAACCCGCGTCGACCGGCATTGCCTGCAGGCGCTCCAATTGATCCCGGGAAAGATACGCGTTCATGCGGCCCGCAACCGTGAAGAATGCCTCCCTGTCGGTTGGATCCAGAATGACCCGGACGAAGGCCGTGATGTCCCGGGTAATCCAATGCTGGAAGAGCGTCTCCTTGAAATCCCGCAGCCGAAAGGGAATTCCTGCGTGGTCGAGCATGTCCGCCAACCCATAGACAGAGCGGTTGTTGCGATACAGGATGGCGGTTGAACCCTTTCCCACGCTGCGCCCGGCGTCTTTCTCCAACGTCTTGCCCCTGGATCGGCCCGCGCCCGCCTCCGATGCCGTCAGGGCTTCAAATACCTGCTGATACTGATGCGTGAGGCTCTTCACCCGCACAATCCGGACATCCCGGGAGGACCTTTGGTCAGACCGGAAGGACCTTTGGTCAGACCGGGAGGACCTTTGGTCAGACCGGGAGCTTATGGGGTCAGACCCCATCCCCCATCGCAGGTGTTTCTCGGTGCGTTCGGTGTTGCTGCGGATGAAATGGTCCGCCAGCCGCACAATTTCGGGCCGGCTGCGGTAATTGGTTTCCATGAGGAAGATTTTTGCGTCGGGGTACCGGTCCTGAAATCCCAGCAGTCCGGACGGATGCGCGCCCCGCCAGACATAGATGCTCTGATCCTCGTCGCCAATCAGCGCCAGGTTGTTGCGTGGCTGCGCGATGAGATCGATGATGGCGTGCTGAATCAGCGAGGAGTCCTGTGCCTCGTCCACCTGGATGTAGTCCCAGGCATTCCGGGTTTCCTCCAGGATTCCCTGATCCATGGTCAGGATGCGGTGGCACAGCGACAGCATGTCGTCAAAATCGACCAGCCGGCGTTCCTTCTTGTAGCGTTCGTACGCCTCGAAAATCAGCCCGAACCCCTTGATGCCGCGTTCCAGCGAGGCCGCGGCCGCTTCCGGCGGCTGCATGGTGTTCTTCGCCAGGGAAATGCCCATGGACAGGGCCTCGAGGGTGTCTTCCCCGATGCGTCCACCCACCAGCTCGCGATACAGCTGTGTCAGCAAACCCAGTCGCGTGGGCTGCCCGTTCGCGCCGCCACTTTCGGTCAGGATGACGGGAAAGGGCCGGTTGCGCCGCTTGCAATAATGCCGGATCAATTGCAGGGAAAAGCTGTGGATGGTGGAAAAGCGGGCCAACTCGCCCGCGTGGATGAGCGCATCGGGGGCCCCGCGCTCCATCGCCTGCGCAAGTGTCGTGGGGTCTGATCCCACACCCGCAGAAGAACCTGCAACGGGGTCTGACCCCACCCCCATGCCGTAGAGCTGGGCGTACCGGCGGGTCATGTCCAGCGCGGCCGCCTTGGTGAAGGTCATGGTGAGGATGCGGTGGGCCGGCACGCCGGATTGAATCAGCGCGGCTGTCCGGCAGACCATCGTGGTGGTCTTCCCCGATCCGGGTACCGCAAGCAGCGCCGCCGGGCCTTTCCGGTGGCGTACAAACGCGAGTTGCTGATCATTGAGCTGCAGCACGGGTTTCACTCGTCATCTCCTCCCAAGTCGGCCATGGCAGCGCAAAACAGGGGCACCATGCAGAATGCCGCCACGGCCGTGGCGGCATTCCGAAATGATACCGTCGAAACGCCACGCCTTTTCCGGCCGACACGGGCACGAAGCAGGCGGGACAACCGGCGGGAATCTTACAAAACCTACATGAGGCCTGCGATGGCGGATCCCACCAGGTTGGCATTCTCCGCCTTCACAAATTCGCAGTACAGGCCGCGTTCCTCGTTCATGTGGCGGACCAGATACTTGTCGAGCTTTCCGCGGAAGAGCTTGGACTTGTAGAAGGTGGAACCATCTGCCGTGATGAGCACCGGGAACAACGGATCCTGCCCCTTGCCGGATTTCTCGACCGCCACGGTGAGGTTGATGGCCACCAGCTTCGCGGCCCGCTCGATGATGATGTCGATGATGGCATACAGGGTGTGGCGATCCGTTCTGGTCTGTTCCGAATCTTCCAGTCCGCAGCACTTGGCCAGCACGCTTTTTTCGGATTTCGGCTGGAACAGGAAATCGTCGATGTCCTTGGACACCAATGTGTCGATTTTCGCAAACGCATCCGCAAAGGAAGCCGAGAACAAGCCGCTGTCGGCACATTTGCCGATGATGGTCTGGAACAGGCCACCCTGGTATCCGCCGGAGATCATTTTCTCGAACGCGTATCGGCCGGGATTGACGGTGCCGGTGTCGAATGCTTCGTCGAACGCGCCGCGCGGCGCCCCCTCATACCCGCCGGACTCCACATTGATGAGCATGTTGCCGTCTTGAGCGGCCACCGCCAGCAGTTTGGTGATGTTGCGGGTGTTCTCGATGTAGCAGGTGTTGGTGCCGGTACCGAGGATGAACCCGATGTAGCTGTCGAACACGCGGTTGGGCAGCGCGGCCCGTCCGCCGAGCAGCGCGGCGACCGTGTCGTTGAGAATGACCACGGATTCAGGCCGCGGAAGCCCCTTGGCCTCCAGCGCATCCATGAGACCCTGCCCCAGCATTTCGCCGTTCACCCCGTTGACCTTGACCTCCTTGGTGAAAAAGAGGAGCTTGCCGTCACGGTTCGGCTGGATTTCCACGGGATACGAGAAACAGAAGCCGATTTTGCGGCTTTTGTGGATGACGGGCGCAAGGTAGTCCGCCATGGTGGCAAAGAATGTGTCTCGGTCCATCTCGCCTTGTGTACCCGGCATGGCGTAGTTCTTGAAGTCCGAAATGACCGTCTGGCCCTCTTCGTTGAACGCGACCACACAGACACGCAGGTTGGTGCCCCCGGCATCAATGACAATGACCGGTTCGTTGCGCGGCACACTGTCCCCCATGGAGATGTAGGTTGGAATCATGGGCAGGGAGCCGCCCTGGCCTTTGAGGCCGCGATCCATCTCCTGGATGAACCGGTCCACGTTCTGATCGAAATCGATGGTGTCGTGGTGCATGCCATTTCTTCTGAGAAAATCTCCGACCCGTTCCGCCTGCACGCGGGCTGCTGTCTTCTTGTCCTGATTCGCCATCTCCATACTCTCCTTGCGGTCATTGTGAACACTGGCTGCACGGGTCCCGCCGGATTCCGGTGGACACACTGCCATGCATGTGCGCCGGTTGAGCGCTGTGGCTTCGTTGACATGGATGTGCGCCACATGGATGTGCGCCAGTTGATATTCGCGATCAGTATATCATTGTAAACGATTTCATGCCATCCCCAACCGGCTTGCGGGTTCGCGTCCCGATACACCAACCCTATACACCAACCCGATACCCCAACCCTATACGTCTCCTCCATGTAAGGATGTGTATCTGCGCGTGGCGCAGGCGTTGGGGGAGGCATTCTCTTCCCCTGCCCCATTCCGGTGGAAGGCGCCAACGACGGAGATGTCACGGCGCTGGCCGGGCCATGGCCTGCAAACTGGGCAAATACAGTTCATAGGAACAAGAATTCCCATGGATCCAGCAGCGGTTATGTTCGTATAATCCACCACTATACATGATTTTAGGGTAACAACTCGCTTCTGCGAGTTGTGCTGCAGGAATTCTTGAATTCCTGCAGCATGAAGGCACGATATCGTGCCTTCATGACACTGAATCACCGATTCCGGCTTCGCTCGACGTGGGCGGGGGAGCTGTGATCAACCTGTATCCGGGTGTCATGTGGATTGGCAAAGGGGTGCGCGCCATTCCGGCAGGGTACCTGTAACGCGTCGGACGCATGCCAGGACAGCCTCCTTCAGCTCGACGCGCTGTTGTACTGCCGCACGGCCCGCTGAAACACCACCCGGGTCAGGGCCAGCATCACAAATGGCACCACGAAGCCCCAGACCATCATGACCGGCGTCATGCGGTCGAGCAGAAACAGTGCCGGGAAGTTGGAAATGACGAATATGGGAATGAGATACACCCCGATGTTCTGGATGGCCTTGCCGTAGATGCCCATGGGCATGTTGTTGAAATCCCAGAACGGATCCACCGCCGACGCGACATTCGCGCCGACAAACCAGAAGGAGGCCAGCACAGGAATCACAAACACCGCATAGGCCACCACACTGCAGCTTGCCATCAGCACCGTGAACCCAATAATGCGCCACGGATCGAACGCGCCACCCATCCGAATCAGTGCGATGACAATCATGACGATGCCCGCCCCCGCATCCACGAGCAGCAGCCCCAGATCACTGCGCCGAAGCGTAATCATGAACTGCAGCGACACCGGCTTGACGATGAGGAAATCCAGGGAGCCGTCCCGGATGAGCGCCCGCAAATCGTACAGGTTCATCATGACAAGCCCGGCATAAATGCCGGTCATGAAAACAAAGGTGCCCACAAACAACAGGATTTCATCCGGTGTGAGCCCGTTGATGTCCACCCCGGCCTGGAACACCACCACGATGTACATCAGTTTCACCAGCAGGTACCCAACCTCCATGAACAGACCGGTGACAAAATTGGCCCGGTACTCCATCTGCGAGGCGAGATAGTTGCGCGTGAACGCGCCGAAGATTCTCACATGCTTGCGGGTCTCCCGCCACAGTTCGGTCATGACTCACTCCTCCGGGACAGCAGCCGGCATCGCGGCTGTAACAATGCCTGAACGCGGCACAAACCCCGCGCGCCTCATCCCCCCACAGCCACATACTTCTTCGCGCCCACCTTCCAGACCCATGCGGACAGGCCGGCCAGCAGGCCAACCCAGATCAGCTGCACCGCGATACCTTGGAGGAGGCCCACCCCCGTGATGCGTCCGTTGAGCACATCCACCGGGAAGTTGATGGTGTATTGGAACGGCATCCAGCGCAACGCAGCGGCAACACGTTCGCCCAGGACATCGATGGGAAAGATGCCGCCGCTGAGTGCGATGAACACGATGCGGACCGCCTCGAAGAAAAATCCAATCTCCGCCAGCCAGAAAGCGATGGCGCTCATGAGATAGTACAACAGGAAATTGAGCACGAACGCCAGGGCGAAGGCGGGCAAAAAGCCGGCCACCTGCGCCGCGCCGATGGGCAGCCCAGTGGCACGCGCCACGAAAAAAGTGCTCACGAACACAATTAGGGACCTCAGGCCGGTCTGTACCGATTTTGATCCCAGGAACAGGGCCAGTTGAAACGGAAAATGGTACACGGGCCGGATGATGTACTTGTTCAGCCCGCCCGTCTTGATATCCTGGGAGATCTCGTACTCAAAACCCGTCCGAAGCAGCCGGTTGAGGATGCCGGCCAGCACCGTGTACGCGATCATCTGCGGGTACGTATACCCGAACATGGCCCCTTGACCGGTTTTCCCGTAAATGGCCGACCACATGAACAGCTGGATGAAAATCGGGAACACGGCCGCCACCATGTTCAGCGCAAAATCCATCCTGTATTCCAATGCGTTCTGCATGCCAATGGCAAACGCCCGCTTGTAGGTTGCAATCATACAAGGTTCTCCCATGGTCCATGCCCGTTGTTGACATGCACCCCCGCCAAGCCGTTACAACTGTTGCGTCTCCACGCCCGCTTCGTCCGGTGACATGCGCGTATACAGCAGGGCGATGCCCTCCTCCACCGGGATGTCCTCCATGGTGAAATCCACGACAGGGAGCGAGTTTAAAATCTCGCTGGCCACCGCCTTCACGCGTTCCCGCGGAATCTCCAGGGTCGCTTCCACGCCCTCACATGCCTTCACCACCCCAAATTGCGCCAGTGCCGCTTCCGGAAGTTCTTCAGAGAGCTGCAGCCGAAGGATCTTGGTTGCGCTGAACAGGTCGTTGACCCGGTACAAATCGCCGTCGAACATGATTTTCCCACGGTTGATGAGCACCATCCGCCGGCACAGCGCCTCGATGTCGTTCATGTAGTGGCTGGTGAGGATGACCGTTGTTTTGGTCTGTTCATTGTAGTATTTGAGGAACTCCCGGATCTTGCGCTGGGAAAGGATGTCCAGCCCAATTGTCGGTTCATCGAGAAACATGATTTTCGGCTTGTGGAGCAGCGACGCGATGAGCTCCATCTTCATACGTTCCCCAAGCGAAAGCCGGCGAACCTGCACCTTGAGCATGTCGCGGACATCGAGCAGTTCGGTGAGCTCGTCGAGCGTGCGCCGATAAGTCGTGTCATCCAGCTCGTAAATGCATTGGTTGAGCCGGAAGGACTCCAGTGCGGGGAGGTCGAACCACAGTTGGCTCTTCTGGCCCATGACAATGGAGAAGTTCATCTTGAACGCTTTTTTTCGCTCCCACGGCACATGCCCCAACACGGTGGCTTCGCCGGAGGTGGGAAACAGGATGCCCGAAAGCATCTTCAACGTGGTGGTCTTCCCTGCCCCATTCGGGCCCAGAAAACCGACCATCTCTCCCTCGTCGATGGCAAAGGAAATGGACCGGACTGCCTCACGCACCAGCTTTTCCCGACGGAACAGGTTGCGGATGGAGCTTTTGAGCCCGGCTTCCTTTTCGTAGTACTCAAACGACTTGGTCAGGTTGCGAACAGTGATGGCTTCCATACCGGTACTCCCGGAGATGTATTTGTGGCATCGATGCCACTTCGTGACCCATCATCCCATATCGGGTACTGGCCTGCAATCAGAGGATTCGAATATGAAAACATGATATGCAATAAAAAGAATCTTATGTTACCAAGTGCTCAAATGTTGCTATCCAATGATCGAAAACAGGACATTTGGCTCTTATGCAATCGATACCGATCCGTTTCAAGATATTGATACCGGCTATTGTCTTATGGAGACAACAACTTTTCAACAAACAACTGTTCAGTTCGCCCTTCAACGATGATCACAACTTCTATGAACTTATTCATAGGAGGGACCTCCGACAATCACATTCTTCATCCACAACTCGCCGATAGTGTACGATTTCAGCCATTCTGCAAAAGCATCATGCTCCAATCTTCTCAAGGTGGTGGCTCCGTTTTCTCGATTTGCGACAACAATATCCTCTACGCTGAAATGGTCAATCAAATGAGGGGACTGTGTCGCGATGATGACTTGAGTTCTCGATGCTGCAGTTTGAATAACTTCACTTAGTATTTCGATTGCTGCCGGATGCAGCCCGATTTCAGGTTCGTCAATAATCATCAATGATGGCGGATCTGGCTGAAGCAGCGATGTTACCAGACAAATGAAACGAATGGAGCCATCTGACAGATGTGTGGGCCGCATGGTGTAGTCACGGAGACCCGTCTGCTTCCACTCAAGTCGAACTTGTCCTTTACTGTTCGGCATGAGGACAAAGTCCTCAAAAAAAGGCATCACCAACTGTACAGCACTTATGATCTCTCGATAGCTGTCCGGATGCTCCTGTTGCATGTTGTGCAGGAACGCCGCAATGTTTGATGCATCACTGAACAGATTGGCGCCGCGCGCATCATCACAATACCTGCGCATTCCAGCTTCCTTGCTCGTGTCGTGAAAGTGGTAGATGGTCCAACTGGTGATTGCCTCATAAGTAAAATAAGAAGCGCCTTTTTCAGAAACGAGACCACTGTTGTCCTTGTCGCTTAACAGTTTGGGGTTGAAATTGCCACTACCCAAATTGCGGGTCGCATCATGAGGGAAATAATGTCTTTTTTCATTGTTGATCAGAAAAAAACCATCTGCCGTTGGAGCAAGCTCGAAGTCATATCCATTGGAACCAAAAACCAACTGAACCGAAATCTCTTTTGTTTGTTTGGGCCCTCCAAATAAGAAAGAATCTGCTGTTCCTTCTATATACTCCTTCAATCCATCACGTTTCATCATGGCTGAAATGACCCTGAACAGTTCAATAAAGTTGCTTTTTCCTGCACCATTGCCACCGATGATGATATTCAAAGGCAGAAGTTCAAAATCCTGTAGCTCTCGTATTGACTTGAAGCCCTTTATTGATATTCTGTCAAGCTTTCTGCCCATTATGTCCCTCGTTTTCATTGGCGTCCGACGATGAAAATGATACATGTATGTGCGTGGACTCTGTTGATAGTTACTGATATTCATCTTTACATAGGACAACCCGCGGCATCTTCGTCCACAATTACGTCCGCTGCTCGAACTTCGTGCGGCATACGGGGCAAGTTGCTTCCAGCCTTCCCTTGCCGCGCGGCAGGCGCAGCAGGTTGCGGCACTGGGGGCATCGCACAAACAAGCTGGTTTTCCGCTCCGCTAGCCGCTTCCGACTTTGCGACAACAACCGCTTGCCGTCCGTCAGCGTCTTCCGACCTTTCACATACCCCCTGAACCCCAGTCCGGCAAGACCAATGGCAGCCTTGCCTGCGACCACCTTCAGTGGACGCAACAAAGGGGACAACCAGCCGGTTGCCTTGCCGGCCAGTTGCTTGAAATCCTGGTTCTCACGAAAGCGGACTGATGCGTTTCTGGACAGATGGCGATACAACTGCCACCCCCCAAGCAACGGAGAAGCCACCCAGACAAACGGCAGCCCGGAAAGAATCATGCCTGTGATCAACAGAAACCATCCGAAGCTGTCGATCCCGTTCGCGCCATACCGGCCCTGCATCCATTTGAAATACGCGTTCATCAAGGAGCCACCGGATACATGGTGATGTTGATGAGATCGCATACGGCCTGATCCGTATACAGGGTTTCGCCATTCACCTGATTGACGGTCACATTACCCTTGACCTTGATGGTCATGACCTTGACGCCTGTCAGGTCAACAGACAGGTGTTCAATGGCCTGACCTTTTGACTTCATGGAACGCTTGAGCAGCTGGCCGTCGCCATAAATCTCCACGCGTCCGGAAATTTCCGGTGAGGATGTGCTGCAGTCGTCAATGCCAAAATCCGCTTCCAGGCGCTTGTACTGGCCATCGAGCAGATAGGAGGCGGAGTTCTCGGTCACGCCGTCGGAAAGCATGGTGCTCTGGGAGACATACCCCCTGTCGGCGATATTCATGGTGCCGGTTTTGGACCAGTTGATGACCGTGAAGCGTTTGTCCGCGGCGTATGGGGTTGGGATCCAACCGCCATACGCACCGTAGTTCGGCTCGTCAAACTGTGTCTTCAGATACGGGGTCATGTCCCGGAGCAGAATGGCCTCCTGCCGTTGCGGTTCCCCGATGAAGATGGTGGACGTGGCCCCCACATATTTGACGCTCTTGTTGAACACTTCGGAAATGAAACGGATGGGTACGTATGTGGTGCCATTGTAAATGATGGGTTCCACGGATTGGTTGTTCACATCTCGCGGGGCCATTTTCACCCCGTCTATCACGATGGTCATGCCGCCAACAGTCACCGAAAGCTGCTTTGCGACACCGGTTGCGGCAAAAACCGCCACCGACATGGTCAGCACCAGCGCCGTGATGAATCCGAACAAGAAAGATTTTCCCTTCATCCGTGTATCCTCCCATGGTACATGTGTTGATTTGGCCGTCGCGTTTGTCCCGGCCATCCCGGTCATGCATGCCTTGATGCCATTCCAATTGTTCCAATTTTATCCCTCGGTGCAGGGCGCGTCAAGAAAACCGTCACGCGGGGTGGCTGCCGGGGGGAGCATTGGTTCACACACCAGGGGCCTTTCTTTCCCGCAACGCTTGGCATACAATGGCCGTGGAAGGAGGTGCCGACATGAAAAACCGGTATTTTCTCGGCGGCCTGTTGTTGCCGCACCCACCCATTCTCGTCCCTGCCGTTGGTCAGGGCCGTGAACACGATGCCCAGCCAACATTGGACGCCATGAACCACATGGCGGAGATCGTCGCAGACTGGCAACCGGAAACGGTGGTGCTGATCTCACCCCACGCGCCTGTTTTTCAGGACTTCGTCTTTTTTTACGAACCGGGTGCGCACAAAGGTGTGCTCAAGGGCGCGTTGCGCGCCTTCGGTGACATGCACGAGCACAGTTGGCCATGGGATGGCGCATTGCAGCAGCACATTCTGGACAGACTTGCCGCCCTGGCCATTGACGCAGGCCCATTGGGAGCCTCCGACATGAAGCGCTTCAACATCGAGCCGGATCTGGATCATGGCGCGCTGGTTCCCCTGCATTTCCTCTCCCAATCCGGTGTCCCCTTCCAGCTCGTCGTGCTGGCCTCGGCCGGCATTGACGCACAGCAGCTGTTCACGGTCGGCCGGGTAATCCGGGAGGAAGCGGAAGCCCTTGGCCGGCGCACCCTCCTGCTGGCCAGCGGCGACCTGTCCCACAAGGTCAACCCGGAAAGCCCGTACGGTGCTGTCCCGGAAGGGGAACGGTTCGACCACCAGTTGATGGACCTGTTCCGAAAAAGTGATTTGAAGGGGATTGCCGCCATGGATCGCGGGCTGCGCGAAAAAGCCGCCGAATGCGGATTCCGCTCCATCCTGACACTTTGCGGCGCGCTGGAGGGTCTGACCCCGAGCATTGAAGTCCATTCCTATGAGGCGCCATTCGGCATTGGCTATGGCGTGGTTTCCTTCGCGCTGCCGCCCGCCACTGGAAACACCGATGAGTCCCAAAGCGCCCATGACGAAGCGGTTGCCCCAACCGGGCCGGAAGCGGGCGTTTCTCCGCATGTCCGTATCGCGCGCCAAACCATCGAGGCTTTCATCAAGCAAGGATATCGCGTCTCCCTGAAGGAAGTGGACGCCCCTCAGGTGCTGCTGGACACACGCGCCGGCACCTTTGTCTCGCTGCACAAATTCGGAGACTTGCGCGGTTGCATCGGCACCATCGCGCCCACCACCGATTCGCTGGCCGAGGAAATCATCCAGAACGCCATCAGCGCCGCCACCGGGGATCCGCGTTTCGAGCCGGTGACCGCGAACGAGCTTCCCCACCTGGTCATCCACGTGGACGTGCTCAATCCGCCCGAACCGGTCACGGATCCAGACATGCTCAATCCCAAACAATATGGCGTCATCGTGGAAAAGGGACTTCGGCGCGGCCTGCTGCTGCCGGATTTGGAAGGCGTGGACACCGTGGCGCAGCAGTTGGCCATCGCGTGCCGGAAAGCCGGCATCAATCCGGATGAACACTATACAATGGAACGCTTCACGGTGACACGCTATGAGTCATGAACCCGCCGCGGCAAACAAATAGCACCCATCATCAGGACCAAAGCGCAGGAGCCATCAGTGAACCCAGGAGCAAGCCCATGAACCCGGAAGCAGCCATGAACCCAATCCCGGAAGCAATCCGACACAGACGCAAAGCGGCCTATCAGGAACCAATGCCCCACCGGCAGGTTCGCTGCCTGTTGTGCCCCCATCAGTGCGTCCTCTCTCCCGGTCAGGTTTCCCGATGCCTGTCCCGCGAAAACCACGACGGCACACTGATGGTGCGCAATTACGGGATGGTGACCTCGCTCGCGCTGGACCCCATTGAGAAGAAACCGCTGGCCAGATTCCATCCCGGCCGGCACATTCTTTCCGTCGGCACGTTCGGCTGCAATTTTACCTGCCAGTTCTGCCAGAATTGGCAAATTTCCCAGCAAGAGATGCCCGGCTGTTTCATCCCGCCTGTGGAGCTGCTGCGGCTGGCCAAGGAAACCGTGGCGGACGGCAACATCGGGGTGGCCTTCACCTACAATGAACCCACCATTTGGTACGAATACGTACGGGACTGCGCAATGCTGCTGCACGAAGCCGGGCTCGTCCCGGTGCTCGTCACCAACGGATTCATCAATCTCGCGCCACTGCTGGCTTTGCTGCCCCATGTGGACGCCATGAACGTGGACATCAAGGCATTTCGCCCCGAGTTCTATCAAAAGCTGTGCGGTGGTCGGCTCGAACCCGTGCTCGAAACCGTGAAGCATGCGCACGCCCATTGCCACGTGGAAATCACGACGCTGGTCATTCCCGGACTCAACGACGATGAATCGGAGATCGACGCGCTTGCGGCCTGGCTGGCCAATCTGAGTCCCCATATTCCGCTGCACCTGTCGCGCCACCATCCGGACTGGCACATGACAGAACCGGCACCGATTGGGATTCCCCGTCTGAAAAAACTGGCGGAGATTGCCCACAGACATCTGGATACCGTCATTCTGGGAAATGTGTAGCCGAATCCATGCCCGTTTCCCGCACCACATGCCTCATTCGAGGAAATGCGAGGATACAAACGCGCCGGCTTCGCGCCAGGCTGCCCGGCTCTCCGGCAACACGTCCCGGAACAGCTGGAACATGTGGAACATGCCGGGATAGACGGTCAGGGTCGCGTCCACGCCTGCAGAAACGGCTTTTTCATGCACGGTTTGGCTGTCTGACAGCAGCACTTCCTCGGTTCCCACCTGAATCAGCATGTCCGGGAACCCATGGAATTCCCCATAGACCGGGGACAACCAGGGATCCGTCAAATCCGCTGTTCCCGCGTAGATCGGCGGTAATGCCTCTTCCGGCAGCGGCGTGCCCTTCCGCACGCCAAACATGGGATCCCGGTAAATGTTCTCCCGATGCGAGGTGCCTTTGGCGGACAGATCCGCCCAGGGAGACATCACCACCATGGCACCGGGGAGATCCATTTCCTTGTCCCGAAGCGCCAGTCCCAATGCCAGTGACAGGTTGCCACCCGCACTGTCCCCCACGACCAGGATGTTCTCCGGCGAATAGCCTTGTGCCATCAGGAAATCCCACCCCTGCAGGGCGTCCTCGAGCGCGGCGGGATGGGTGTGCGCCGGCGCGATGCGGTAATCCAATGAGACAACGTCCGCCCCACCAGCCAGTTTCGACCAGCGCATGGCGAAATCGCGATACATGTCGAAGAACCCATACACATAGCCGCCGCCATGCAGCTGATACACCACACGTTCCGTTTGACGGGCCGTGGCATCGGGACTTTCCGCCTGATTGTCCGGCTGCCCCGGCTCCGTGCCCGGATGGATCGGCTGCCCCGGCTCCGCGTCCGGACGGATCGGCTGCCCCGGATCCACACCCGGACTGACCTGCTGGAGCCATTCCACTGCACAGGTTTCCAATTGAATCCGCGTGTTGGCATATCCTTCCGGCACCTGCCATCTGCTCCCATACTGCATTTTGTCGCCCTGGCCAAGCAGTCCGCCATCCACCATGGGCGATTGCACCACCATCCGGATGCCCTCCCGCACAACGGTTCCAGCAAAGGAAACGGCAGGATCCGGTCGGAACAGCACCACAACCGCGTAGAGCCCGATCAACACCCCCGCAAAAAACACCTTGCGACGACGGCGCTTGATGAACCGCATGTCTTCGACACGGACAACCCTGGGCTCCGACAGCTTCACGAGCAGCCATATGCCCGCGATAAAAAGAGCCCCCACAAGAATCCACCCGGGCCACCACAGGTCGATGAGCCAGGCCAGAAATACCGGCGGCACCAGCAGGAGCAGACAACACAACACAACCCGGAGGACACGGCGACGGCCGTTTCTACGGGTTGTGCAGGCTTCACTGTATTCGGATAGGAACTTGCCACGTTTCAGTTTGTCCATCTTCATCGCATGGGGTCTGACCCCGTATCCACGAGGCCTCCCTGCACATGGGGTCTGACCCCAAAAGAGTTCCAGGGGCCTGACCCCGATTCAACTGGCTTCCCCATCATGTCTGCGGGGGATTCGGATTTTGCGGAACCTGATTCTGCGGGTATTGGGGCTGACCAACCTGATTCTGCCCATATTGATTCTGGGGATATTGATTTTGCGGATACTGGTTCTGAGAATATTGGTTCTGAGGATATTGGTTTTGGGGATATGGTTGCGGCTGCTGGGGATACTGTCCCTGGGCATAGGGTTGTCCTCCCGGCTGCCCGTAGGGTTGCTGGCCGTTCTGGCCCTGGCCATACGGCTGTTGTCCGTAAGACTGTTGCCCGTACTGGCTCTGCCCATAGGATTGCTGGCCATACTGATTCTGACCATAAGGCTGCTGCCCGTATTGATTCTGTCCATATTGGTTCTGTCCATATTGGTTCTGTCCGTACTGATTCTGACCATATTGATTCTGTCCATACTGATTCTGCCCGTACTGCCCTTGGCCATACGGCTGGCCGTATCCGCCGCCGCCATAGCCACCCGCGCCCACATACTGCACATTTCCCGAAAACGCGAGGTACGGCAGATAGACAAATCCAAAGAAAATCATCAGCAGGACCGGGCCCGCGCCGGTTCGACCATAGGCGGACAAAAACGCGGAGAGTGCCATGAACGACACCACCACATTCACCAGCGGAATGAACATCAACAGCAGCCACCAGCCGGGCTTTCCGCCGATTTTCAGCATGATGTAGTAGTTGTAGATGGGAATGATTGATTTCCACCCCGCCTCGCCGGCCTTGGTGAACATCCGCCACATGCAGAAGAGATAGAACACGCTGATGAGCAGACTGACAATGGTGACGCCGGGCGGTACGGCCCCCATGTCGTAGTTGTAGCTGTAATCATAAGAATACATGGCAACGCGACTCCCTTCATGATGACGGATGGATTGTCAGTAAAGCGGTATTGGGTTGAGTCAGAACCGAATTTGTTAATTCACTTCCTGCTTTCACCATACCAAATCGCGGTTCGCCTGTAAACGTGAAAATCCACAAAACACGGTTGTGGTGATATTCTCAAAGGTCTGTTGGAACCTCTCACGGTTTGTCTTCCGCATCATCGGGCGTGGCCGCCGGCTGTGACGCCTGATTGGCTTGCGTTGCGGGCACGCCTTGTTGGTAACCGGCTGGCGTGTATCCGCCAGGCTGGAACACTGCTGGTTCATACCCGGTCTGTTGGTACCCGGTCTGTTGGTACCCGGTCTGTTGGTAGTCGGTTGGCTGATTGCCTGCCGGCTGGAACGCTGCTTGTCTATTCCCTCCCGGGTAACTCCCCCCTGGGTAACTCCCACCCGGATAATCGCTCCCCGACGGATACCCACCCGGTTGATACCCGCCTTGCGGATACGCTCCCGGCTGATACCCCGGCCCGAACGGGTCACCCGTCATGTTCGCCGGGCCACCGTAGAAACCGCTCCCCCACGGGAACGGTCCCACATACTGCACATTTCTGGAAAACGCCAGGTATGGCAAATAGAATGGCGACAGGAAGATGTACATCAATACCGGTCCCAGCCCCATGCGGCCATACGCCTTCACAAACGCGTCCGCGGCCAGAATGGGCACCACCAGATTCACATAGGGCACGAAGTACAGCCACAGCCACCAGCCGGGGCAGCCTGCAATCCGCAACATCACATAGGTGTTGTAGATGGGAATGAGACTCTTCCATCCGGGCTGTCCGGCCTTTTTGAACAACCGCCACAGGCAGATGATGCCCAGAATGGAAATGGCCAGCGTCACAATGAGCCAGAAGACAAGCATGCCCACAAAGAACGCGCCGAAGAAATGCTCCATGCCCTGAAACGGCATGTTGTAGGCAAAAGGATTGAACTCCCCATTGCCGAATGGATTGTTGCCCTGGAAGGGATCCCCGCCCTGGAAGGGGCTGCCGTCGCCAAAAGGATTTCCATTGACGAAAGGACTCTCCCCGCTGAAAGGACTCCCCCCGTCAAACGGGTTCGTTTCCCGAAACGGGCTGGCGTCAAAGGGATTGTCGCTGGTACGAAAAGAGAACCCATTGACCGGAGCATCCAGCCCCACCGTCCGTGGTACACCCGGTATTTTTGCCAACCATGTTGAAACCGTCATCTGTCACCTGCGTTCGCCCATGCAGCCACTATGGTTCTGTCTGTGACATCATATCCCGTAACGCCGACAATTCCAAGCCGAACCGCGCCTCAATTTCCCGATTGACATAGTCGATGAAATCCGCCGCCGGCATGTTGCCTGTGTACAGCAGATACTGCTGACTCCAGAAAAGGTCTGCCACCTGCGCATCGAGCGGCGTGCGCAGCATGGGAACCATCTCCTCCCGCATCTGCCGCACAAGCGCGAATACCTGCTGGTTTCCGAAATACGGGTAGGCTTGCGCCTCCAGTCCCGCATAATATGTCCGAACCGCAAACACGGTGGATTCCATCAGTTCCCACGCCAGATCCTTTTGATCGCTGGCCTGGTTCATGGACATCCAGCGGGTGCCCCACTGCGCCGACAACCCCGCGGGCAAGCGGGTTGCGCGCCATTTCCCAGTCTGCTCCGGGAGCCATTCCTGTAACAAATCCACGCCCCAGGCGCCCATGGAAAACATCACCAGCTCATCGTTGCGCAAGGCCACCTTCCCCGCTTCATCCCAGATGTTGATGTTGGCCACCAGCCCTTCCCGGTTGGCGAGTGCCGACTGCTGCAGCACTTGTGTGAACTGGTTTTGCTTCATGTGCCATTCCAGGGTTTGCGTGAACGGCACCGCCACAAGCGCCCCCACATTCCAGGGAGACTCCCGCCATTCCATGGCCAGATGCCCGGCCGACTTGAGCTCGCGCACCATGCCCATCCACTGCACGGGATCGGCCAAATAGGCGGCGAGCGCGTCCGGCTCGGAGGGGAAGCCGTTCTGGCGCATGATGTCTTCCCGGTAAAACAACATCGCGGGATAGGCGTAAATGGGCAAAAAGGGTTGCCGTTTCCTGTCCAGCGACCAGGTCTCCGCCCATTCGGCATCGGTCATGAGCGTTCGCAGGCTGTCCAGACTGTACGCCTCATCGGACAAATCCTCCAACACATCCAGTGACGACGCCCACCCAGCGCGCTCCGACTCATAGACGAACACATCCGGCCCGGCATCGGCAGCCAACGCGGCGATCCATTCCGTCTCCCAGTTGATGGCATCCTGCTGCTCATACTCAATCACCACCTCCGGGTGCTCCCGCCGGAACGCTTCCAGAGAGTCTGCATCCGTCTCCCCCCAAATCAGCAGGGTCACGGGGTCTGACCCCGCTTGCCGCACGGTGGGGTCTGACCCCACAGCGGGGTCTGACCCCGACACACGCATCCGGTAGGGCTCCCAGCCGTTGCGGTAGGATTCGCAGCCGGCCATTGGCGGCAGTAACAGCACAATCAGCAGGAGTAGCGCTGCTCGCTGATGCTTCATACGGCACCTCCCGCATCCTTATCCCAATCGGCCTGGATAGCGGCTTCACCGCCGGCATCCAATTCCTTTTTCATATCAGGATAGACCCCGTCGCGCTGTTCGGCCGGCACTGTGTACTCAGCCCAACAGTTGCCGCCACGCGCTTTCGCCTGGTACATCGCCAAGTCCGCCCTGCGCAGCAGCACACTGAATTCCTGCCCATCTTCCGGGTAATGGCTCACACCCACACTGCAGGCGATGGTCACCGACACATCCGCCACGTTGAACGGCGTGGACAGGGCCTTGATCAACGCATCCGCGATCACCCGCACCTGTTCGCGCGATTTGAGGCGAATCACGGAGACGAACTCATCCCCACCCAAGCGGGCGGAAAAATTCCCGGCATCCACTTCATCTCCGACGACATCCCGGAAAACCTGCCCAACCTCCTGCAGCACCATATCTCCCACCGCATGGCCATACCTGTCATTGATGGGTTTGAACTTGTCAAGATCCACCAGCAGCAGGGATAAACGACCGGAATCCTGTTGCCGGGACATCTCCTCCTGGATCCGGAAAGCCTGAACCCGAAGATACTGCCGGTTCGGCAGCTGGGTGAGCACGTCAAAATGGGCCAGCCGGAACAACTCCGATTCCGATTTGCGCAGCTGCTCGGACTGAACCACGAGATCATCATTCACGGTTTGCAGTTCTCCAAACAGCTCCTCCAGTGTCCGGTTCATGAACAGGAAATTCTCTGCCAGCGCATCCACTTCCAGAATGCCGCTTTTCGGGATATCCGGCTGTCCGCCCTGGTGGAGATTGCGAAGCAGTTCAGTGGTACCGTCCGCCAGATGGTTCAGGGACGTTTCCAGTTTCCGGCTGACGATGATCAGCAGCAGCAAGGTCAGCAGCACAAATGGACCCGCCGTCAGCATCAGCTGCACCTGCTGGTCCAGAAAAGCATCGAGCACCTGTATCGGCACCAGCAGTGCCACACGCTGTCCCTCCAGCGAAAAGGTTCTGGAGAAAAGCGCCGACTGCCAGAAGCGCGGCAGCCCGCCGGTTTCCCCTGTCGCCGATAGCATTTCAACCCCATTGCCCAATGGAAAGGCGTACATGTTGTCAGGTTGAAACGCCCGCAAATCGTTCAAGGGATCAGGCGTGACGCCCGTTCGTCCGCTTTGGATTGGGGCGTTCACGGCCGTCGGGTCGTTCACTGCCGCCGGTCCGCTCACAACAAGCTGTGCGATGTCTCCCTCTGCGGAATACAGCACCATGGCTCCGTGGATGTTGATGTCCAGACTCTCATACACGCGCCGCAGCCTGAATTGCTCCACGGCACCCCCAAGCCGCAACGTCAGGCGATCCCGCTCGGACCAGGTATTGACAATGTTGCGCATGCCCTGCTCGGTATTGGTGAGCATGGTTTCGGCTGTTTGGAGAATTCGTCGTTCGCCGGCAATACCGGACAACAACAAGTACAGGCTGACACCCGCAAGCAACGGTGCGTATGAGGCGTGAAGCAATACGCGTCGGATGGGCACACGGACAGTCTTGACAGCGGTTGACGTGCCGTTGGCTGCACGCCGCGTCCGAAACCGCAAGAACATGCGCAGTTTGTCGAGCAGTCCGTATGCGTTGAGGATGTCCGCGCTCACCGCACACAGAATGGATACGGCGATTTCTGTGGCGAACGGGAGAAACAGCCGTTCCGGGGCATAAAGCATACCGGCCGCCGCGGCGATCCAGAACCCGGGAATGCCCACCAACAGCCACACCGCAAGTTCGGAGACCATCAGGTTCCTTTTGAACACGGCATAGGAGACCGTCGACAACACCAGCCGCGCAATCAGGATGAGAAACCCGATGTCCTGATCCACCAAAAAGTAGTAGCCCAAACCCATCCCAAGGAACGACAACGCGGAAGGCCAAATCCCATACATGCTCAGCGCAATGAAATAAATCAGCCCAAACAGCGTCACGCCCTCCCCGAAGAAAAAGGAGATGGGAAAGCGTAACGCCAGGGCGCCAAGCACCAGCAGGAGAATGGGGTCTGACCCCGTCAGTCTTTTTTTCATCGCGCTCCGTGTCCATGCTGCAAAAACACATGTTGTACCGGCACATACGTCTTTCATCCCAGACCGCCAGACTTTGTGCTGTTCTATTCTTACCCGGGAAATGCATGCAAACCCAGCAATCTATAACATAACAACAAATATTGCTTTTTGTCAATGAGATGAAAAAAGAATCACTGCACCACATGAAAGAAGATGTGCCATCATCCGAAAGTGAATCTGCCAATCCATTGAAACCATTTTATTGTTAATTGTCAATATCTATGGCAAAAAAAGACCGGATGTGCGCGCGGCATACGCCATGGCACATCCGGTTTCCAAGATTCAACGCCCTCGCTGCGGTGTTGAACCCAACTTTATGGGGTCAGACCCCCGAGTTTTTCACGGTACTGTTCGGCGATGTCGGCCTTCATGTTCAAGTAGTGTTCGCGACACGACTTGATGATGCCGACATCCCAGTTGTTGTCCTCCAGGTCGTTCTGAAAATCGTACAGGATCTTGTATACGTCGTTGTCAGACTGAACCTCCATCTGTCCCAACGCATCGAGCACGGCTCTTGCTGCGGCTTCCTGCTCCGGACCTTCGGCCATCTCCAGGACGGCCCGCAGTTCTTCCGCAGCACCCGCCACCGCCGCCAGATAGAATTGCTCGCGGTCATGCAGGTAATCTAGATAATTCGCCACCAGCGCGTCCCGTGCGGGGTCACCGGTGATGGCTTCAGAGGGTTGCCATTCTGCGGGAACAGCCCCCGCGCCGCCAATGGGGTCTGACCCCATCGCTGCGGACGTTGTCTCTGCTGATGTTCCTGGCGCCATTCCTGATGTTGTTCCAGAAATTGATTCATCTGTCGCAACGGCTGTTGCTTCATCTGTAGAGGCCCCTGTTGGGTCAGAAGACGCCTCGGCGTCCGCTTCTGTCAATGCAGTCTCTGCCGATTGAGCATCTTCCGTGTGTGGACGCGTATCCGCACCTTCATGCGCAGCACTATCAGAAGCAACACTATCAGACGCAGCACTATCAGACGCAGCACTATCAGTCGTAGCACTATCAGACGCAGCACCTTCAGACGCAGCATCATCAGCTGCCGCAATCAATCCTTCTGCTTCGCCCCCAGCACGGCGGGCAGGCGTTTCCACTACGGACGACGTGCTCGCGATGGGGTCTGACCCCATTGCCAGTGCGACGTATACCACACCGGACAGCAATACGGCTGCCGTCAAGGCTGCTGCAACCACTTGCCACGACCGCAGGCGATTGCGCAGAAACGAAACGCGGGCACCTCCAAACGGTTCACGAGACAGCAATTCATCGGCAAGCAACGCGTTCTGGTTTTCAACAAACAGGCGATTGGCTTCCTGCACACCAAAACTTGTCGCGACAGTTTTGAAGGCCTTGGACAACACCGGCTTGCGCAGGGTGAGGTTGTGTCCATCCGAAGCGATGAAATCGACGAGTCCCTTGCGCAACAGACGCATCACGAAACCATTGGAACCGCCCGCTACGAGATGCGCGGCATTGCATTGAATCAGCACGCCATCCGCCCGGAGTTGGGCAATGGCTTTCATGCCGGCACCCTCATCGGCGCCATTCATGCCACCGTCTGTCAGGCAAGGATACACTTCCACATGGGCCAGCACCGGCTTCCAGCCGGCCAATTGCAGTTCATCAACGGCGTGTTGGAGTTGCGGCAATGAAATTTCGCGGGAAAACTCCACCAGGAGATATCGCGTCTCCGCCAGGGGCTGGAACCGCGTCGATTGCGCGGTTCCTCCGTTTCGGCGAAAATAGTTCTCCGCGCCCTGATGCAGCCGCAACCCGGGACAAACTGCCTTCACGGCTTCCTGCAGCGCCTGAAATTGGCGCACACCGGCATCGCCGTCCGCAGGGCCATCAAATCCCTGTGGATGGTTCACATGCGGCGTGACCAGCATGTCCCGGACACCATCATCCCAGGCCATCCGCGCCATTTTCACCGCTTCATCCATGGATTGTGCGCCATCATCCACTCCAGGGAGCAGGTGGCAATGGATATCAAACAACACGCACTCCTTCGTGTCCCTGCATTGGCCCATACATCAAGCTTTTCATCTGCTGCCACACAGGCCTGCACATCCGCCTATACATCTGCCTTTTCATCGGCCTGCACATCGGCCTCCGCGTCCACTTCGTCTTCCGGCTTCGAACCGTAATAATAATAATAAGAGGAATAGGCGCGGGGATCGTCCATGGGAATCTTGTTGAGCACAACACCCAGTACATTGGCTCCCACCGTGGTCAGTGCTTCCTGCGCACGTTTCGCAATCTCCGTCTCCACCGAACCGGAAGCCACTACAAGTATCACGCCATCGATATAGGTGGACATGATGGTCGCGTCCGTGACGGGCACCACCGGCGGAGCATCGAAAAAGACATAGTCGTATGTCTCCCGAAGTGAGGCCACCAGTTCCTTCATCGCCTTGGCATGCAGCAGTTCGGACGGATTCGCCGGCACATGACCGGCCGTGACGACATCAAGCTCCAGTTCAGGAATATGCTGCACATAGCCGTCCGGCGCTTCCCCGCGCAACAGCATGTCCGCGAGTCCCTTGCGGTTTGACAGTTCGAACAGCTTGTGAACCCGGGGCTTGCGCATGTCGCAGTCGACCACCATCACCTTGTGTCCGTTCTGAACCATGGCCACCGCCAGATTGCACAGCGTTGTGGTTTTGCCCTCGCCGGGCGTGGCGCTGGTCACCAGAATGGTTTTGGTGTTGCGGTCCACATTGGCGAACTGCACGCTCGTCCGCAGGCTGCGGTAAGATTCGGAAATAGGAGATTTGGGGTTATGGTGCACAATGATCTCTTTCATGCCTCACCTGCCTGCTTCTTGTGCTGCCGTGGCTTTCCCGATGCATTCTTGATGCCACTCTGTTTGGTATTCTGACTGGCACTCATTTTGGCATTCATTTTAGCATTCGCTTTGGCATTGTGATGATGATGCCGATGGTGACGATTTCCCAACTTGCCGGTATCCGTTGCGGCCGCCTTGTCAAAATCCACAATACTGCCGAGCACAGGCAACCCCAGGTGCTTCTTGACATCCTCCGCCGTCTTGATGGTTCGATCCAGGAATGCCAGCAGGAACGCAATGCCCACCGACAACATGCCGCCCAGCACACCGCCAATGGCGGCATTCATGGTGGGCCTGTAGTTGATGGGATTCGTCAGGGGAATGGCCGCATCGATGATCTCCACATTGGACACCTTCATGATGCGCATCACTTCCTTGATGAACACGTCGGAAATCTTGTTCGCAATCTGTGCGGCCATGGCCGGATCGGGGTGCTGCACCGAAATCTTCAGAATCTCCGTATTCCCAACAGGTTTGGATGTGATGGTGCCCAACAGTTTCTCGTATGTCGTGGGCAACGAGAGCTTCTCAATCACCTGCTCGAGCACAATGCGGCTCTTCACAATTTCGCTGTAGGTGACCACCAGCTTCTGGCTCAGATTCAGGCTGCCCAGATCGATGCTGGCCGCAATGTCCCCAAGGCCGGAGCCCTTGGAACTGCTGACCATCAGGGTGGTATCCGCCTGATACACGGGTGTGACCATCACCATGGTGGCCACAAGACCCATGGCCGCACCCAGAATGGTCAGGGCAATGATGAGCCATTTTCTTTTCAGGAGAATCTGCATCAATTCCAGCAGATCAATTTCTTCGGTCATGTCTCTCTCCCCATTTTCGATGATCCGAACTTCGCTTTCAGCCATACCGCTCCCGTCAACAAGGGAAACCCCTTGTCAATAAATGATATCCTTATCAGCGAGTCATCTCCTCACTCACCACGGAAAAAGCGATCCAGCTCATTGAGCCATATCAATGGCACAGAGGCAGAGATGGCGTTGCGCAACGCAACCTTCTCAAGATCCGTCAATGCCCGATATTGTTCACGCACGGCATCCGATGCCGTGTCATAGTCATATTCATAATTCTGCAAATAGGATCCAATGGCAGCCTGAATATCCCGCACAATGGCGCGTTGGTGTTCATCCAGCGCCTGCGCAAAAACGGTTTCCCGGTTCAAAACCCGGCTCAGCCGGTCGTGAGTTCCCTCCAGGGCCTCCAGCACAGCTGCTGTTGGCGTTACCCCGGTTCCCGCCGTGCTTCCCGAACCAGCCGCCGGCATATCCAACATTGGCGCCTCCAGCGCGTCAACATAAGCCTCCGACTCTTGTTTGAGCACAACCGTCATCAGGGATACCGCCATCTCCTCGCGCGTCATCAACGCCTCGCAACGGAACCAACCATCGTCAAGGGTCATGATGCCATGGTCCACCAGCGCGCGAATATCCGTTTCCGCCCATACCGGCAAAGAGTCCTTCACTGTCACAGGGTTTTGTTGCTTCAACTGCAACAGCCGGTTGATGACGGCGGCCGCCTCCTGTCTGGTGATCGGCTTCAATGGGCGAAACGTCTTGTCGGGGTATCCGTTGAGGTATGCCTCCCGATAGGCAATTTGCACTTGTGACACGTACCAGGAGTTTTTTGTGACATCCGTGAACGGCAATTGGATCCGGCTGGCCGGTACAGGTGGCGTTTCCAATTTGTCCCGTCCAAACGCGATGGCAGCACCGGTTGTCATGCTGGCTGTTTCCGTGAATCCAAAGGTTCGATTCACATAGGTGACAAATTCCGAACGCGTCACGCTGGCATGTGGTCGAAAGGTACCATCCGGGTACCCTGTGGTGAACCCCCGGTCGCGGAACTGCATGATCATGTCCGATGACAGCGCATCTGCAGGCACGTCTGGGAATGAAGCGCTTGGAAGACGCGTCACATCGCCGTCTTTCGACGATACGTAATCTGCCGTTTCTGCAAAAACATTGATTGATGACAACAACAGGCAAAGTGCCAACAGAACTGAAATACGGACGATCAGGGATTTCATCATGCAGCGGACTCCTCAATCAAGGGGAATAATCGGTTCTTTAGACAAGTATGGGCAAAGAGGGAGCGGAGCTCCCTCTTTGCCGCCATACATACAGTTCTTGTGATCCGGCAGGTCATCAATCTGCAATGGTCATTGTGCGTGTGCTGTTGTCATCCAGGGTCAAAGTGACCGTGACAGCCGTGTCACTGGAAACCGACACCGAGCGAAGTCCGTTGAACAGCGCAGAGATGAGCGCATTCTTGTTGCCGCCTTCAACATAATTTGTGGTGACACCTCCCACAACAACGGAAGCGCTTTTGAAAGCCTCCCCATTGAATGTCAGGTTGGTGAAGGGTACGGTCGCCGCAATGACCTTCATGTCGGCTTCCAGTGCTGAAATCTCAGTGGCCGAATCGTCATTGCTCTGCAAGACAGCCAACACAGCGGCATACAATGCCTTCTTTTGGGCATCCGTCCAGTCTGTGCGATAGGCAGTGAGTTCATCTTTTGCTGAAGCAAACAGTGTTCCATCCAAATTGGCAGGTGTGACATGCTCAAACAGCTGCATCAGATCGAACAGTTCCGCGTTGTCGGTATAAAGGGTATTGAAGTTGGTGACCATGTAATCCACGATCTGATCCACAACAACCGCATTGGTGGAACCTGTCGGTACCCGCACAGCCACTGGAATGGTATCCACAGAGGTGCTGATGGTGAAGGTTTTGTCCACATAGGTCGTGGTGGACCCGGAAGAACCGCCGGTGCTCGGTGTGGTCGCAGGCGTCGTGGTGTCTTCTGTCACGGTGGTGTTGCCGATCACAACAGACACGTCGCCAACCACATCCACGGTCGCGGGGGTCATGGTCAATGTGGAACCGGATTCGCTGACAACCAGCTTTGTTACGGTACCAGTACCTTCGACGGTTGTTTTACCTTGTAAATTCAAGGTGCCAACAGAACCGGTTGCGGTGATGGTCATCTCGGTGCCGGCAGCAGCCGGCAGCACGGTCATCACTGTCACAGCGCCGTCGATGGTCAGGTCCGCCACAGGCGTTTCCACTGTCACGGAATCAAAGTCGCCTTCCAGGACAAAGGTCTCGCCCGCGGGAATCATGATGATTTCCACATCGCCAAAGCCTTCGCCGGTGAGGTTCTCCTCTTCCAGCTTGCCGCCGGAGAGGATGCTGGCTGTGCCAACTTCGGTAGATCCAACCGCGACCACACGGACAGTGCCCCCGGTCTTCACGACCATCAGCGCGCCGATGTTGGAGTTGCGGATGATGATGGAATTCATGCCGCCACCCATGACCACCAGCTTGCCGGTGAGGGTGACATTGTCAAGAACCAGTTCGCCGTCGCCCACGCCCTGCGCCACATACAGATTGCCTGCAATGGTGCTGTCCTTCAGGGTGACACCTGCCTTGTTGACAACCACGTTGCCCGCAAAGTCATCGGTAACGGTTTCGGCGGTCTGAACCAGCTCACCCGCGATATTCAACAGCAGGGTGATCGCTTCGGCGCGGGAGAGATTCTCCAGCGGCGCCAGCAGCCCGCCGTCACGGCCCTTCATGTAGCCGTTGGACACCAGGGATTCCATGGCTTCCTTTGCCCATGTGGCCACTTTTGCCTTGTCCGCAAAGGTGTTCAGGGAACCGGCAGCCTTCGCCTCGAGCTTGAACGCGCGCATCAGCACGGTGGCCGCTTCCTGGCGGGTGATGTTGTCGTTGGGACGGAACTTTCCGGCAAAGCCTTGAATGAGTCCCTCGGCAGCAGCGCGCTCCACGGCGACCGCATGCCAGTCTGTGGCCTTGACGTCCGTGAAGTCTTCCGCGGCGCCAGCCTGGAATTTGAATTAGAGTTGAAAATATCATAGACTTCTTGCTAGAATAGTTATCAATACAAAGTTACGAAACATGAAGCATTTCTTCCAACGCTTTTTTCAACACTTGTGAGAAATTGATTCCCTTTTGCTCCGCCCTTGTGTTCAGCCAATGGGGAATTG
>JAEWSN010000069.1 GCA_023459915.1 Bacillota bacterium | reverse complement strand
CACTTCGTCCTCTCCGGACCGCACCCGGTCGACGAGACAGCGCTTCATGTGCCGCTCCAGCACCAGGCGGCTCACCGCGTCCATGGCGGCCCGGGCGGCTTGAATCTGGTTGAGCACATCATCACAGTACGCGTCCTTTTCGATCATGCCGCGCACGCCGCGAATCTGGCCCTCCACCCGGTTCAACCGGGTGATGAGGGCTTTTTTCTCGCGCTCGTCCCGATGTGTGCTCCGCGCACAGCAGCCGCCGCAGGCGGCGGCCGCATTGCCTGTTGCCGCGTTGCTGTTGGGCGCATTGCTTGCAGTCATGTTGCTTGCAACCGTGTTGTCCGCAGCCACAGTGCCTTCCTCCGCATGGGGTGTGGTCGGGTTGCCGGTTGTGCGCGCTTTGGCAGCCATGATGTCCTCCTTCATCCAATCAAGCCGAATACTTCCGTCACCGGCTGCACATACAGAATACCCATGCCGGGCTCGTCGATACGCAGTTTTTCGCGGATGGCACCGCAGATTTGCGGTGCATCTCCGGCAGGAGCCAGAATCATCACCAGCTCCTTTTCCGGTTCGATTTCCATGGCGAAAAGCCGGCTGGTCTCATGAATGCCGGATCCCCTGGCATTGACGATGGTGGCCCCTTTGGCGCCGCTGTCCTGGGACGCCTCGACGACCTGCTCGCCCTTGCCTTTGTCCACGATGGTCACAATCAGCTGATGCATGGGTTTCTCCTTTTCTTCCGGGACACAGTTCGCGGGAACGGTGCCCAGTGAGCTTGGCAGTCCGAACAGTTGATCGATGCGAAGGGAAAAGCAGATGCCCCGGTTTGGTTTGTCAAAACGGAGCGTCTTGTGGAGCGCACGGAGCAGCAGGCGGCTTTTTTCGCATCCCGACGCCTGCAGGACAATTTCCTTGTGGCTCTGCGCCAACTCCAGAAATTGGAGCAGCGGGTTGCCCGCAGTGCCCTGGCCCAACAAGACGGTTCCCCCGGGGACACCCTGCGATCTTGCGATGGCCAGCACCTTGCTGCCCCAACCCGCGCGGACAATGGAGACATTAAGATACAGGCCCAGTCCGGTTTTGTCATGAGACATGGGTCTTCACCTCCTTGCGGCGTGTCTTGACGCGGAACATCAGTCCCAGCAACTCAAGCGTGATGATGGGCATCAGCGCCACCATGGCGATCATGCCGAAGCCGTCAATCAGCACATTGGCGGTTTCATGCGCATTGGCCGCGCCGTTGGTCAGCGCAAGAATGAAGGTGGCGGTCATGGGACCTGTCGCAACGCCGCCGGCGTCAAAAGCGATGCCGACAAACAGCCTTGGCACGAAGAAGGAGAGTGCGGATGCCAGGATATAGCCGGGCAGCAGGTAGTGCCACAGCTGGATGGCGGGTGTGACGATGCGCAGCATGGAGAGCGCGACCGCAATCCCCACGCCAAGTGACAGCGCGACCAGCACGGACCGGCGTTTCACATAGCCGGCGGTGACCTCCTCGATTTGATGGGTGAGCACATAGACGGCAGGTTCAGCCAGAATGGTGACGATGCCGAGCACAAATCCGATCCCGATGAGCCATGCGGAAGAATCAAACCCGGTCAGCGTGCCGCCAAGATAGGCGCCCAGATCCATGAAGCCGGCATGGCTGCCCGCAAAGAACAGGCTCAGGCCGGCGAACGCATAAATGAACCCGAGGAACATGCGCCGGCGCTTTGCGAAGGAAATGTCCCGGGAGATGAGATTGACCACCAGGAAAATGACCAGGAGCGGAACGAACGCCACAAGGCTGTCACGGATGGCGCCGCCGAACTGACCGAGAATGTGGGCGGCGAAGGAGATGGGGACATTGGGGGTGGTGGCGGCTGGCGGCACAAAGGATTGGGCAGGGGTGAGGACATCGAGCAGCAACACGGAGAGGATGGCGCCCACCGAGGTGATGGCCACCAGACCGAAGCTGTCCTTTTCGGAAGCCCTCTGGTTTTTCTTGCGGCTGGTGAAGCCAAGGGAAAGCGCCAGAATGAACGGTACCGCCAGCACGCCGGTGGTGGCGCCGGAGGTGTCGAACGCGATGGCCAGAAACTCCGGGGTCACCAACAGCGACAATGCCAGGACAAAGAGATAACTGACATTGAGCAGGATGAACAGCGGGATGTTGAACAGGATGCGCAGGAAGCCCACGACCATCATGACCGCGATGCCGATGGATACGGTGATGAGGATGGTGTTTGCCCCAAGGGCGCCACCCGACAGACCTTCTATCTGTGTGGACAAAATCATCAGGCCCGGTTCGGCATAGGAGATGAAAAAGCCAAGCACCAGGCCTGAAGCCACGACAATCCACAACTTGTGTCTGCGCGTAATCAGCGGGCCGATGAGCGCGCCGAGCGGAGACACACCGAGATCCACCCCGACAAGAAACAACGTGAGACCGAGGATGATCAGAACAGACCCAACCAGAAAGCTCGCCAACAACAGCCCTCCGACTGGTGTCAGGGTGAGGTGCAGCAGCAGCACCAGCAAGGTCACGGGCAAAACGGCCAAAAACACATCCCTGAGTTTTTCCTGGAACAGGTTCAAGTCGTCAGCTCCTTTTCCGCAATCATGGGAATGGTTGTCCCGGAGCTGGCTGGTCGCAGTGTGCGGCACGCGCGCTCCGGACCTTCAGTATACCATACGGGTGTAATTTTGCCAGTCATGCGGGACGGAGCAGTGCCGTGACATTCATCCGACGAAACCAAGAAACACCATGCCAAACCCAACCAGCATCAGCAGATTCAGCAGGTGGAACCTGCCGAGATACCGGGGACCATTGTGCTGGCGCGCGTACAGACGGTAGGAGATCAGACTGGCCATGGAGGCGATTATGGTGCCCATGCCACCGATGTTCACCCCCAGGAATACCGCCCGCCAGTGTGTGGTGAACGGGGCAAGCAACAGGGCGGCGGGGACATTGCTGATGCCCTGTGACAGGAGAAGCCCGGCGAGGTACGCGCCCCGGGTCGATGCGACCATGTGGTTGGCAGCGGTGTTGATGACCGGCATGTGGGTCAGGTTTCCGATGGCCACAAAAAAACAGACGAAGGTCAGCAGCAGGAACACGTCGAGTTTTCGAAGCAATGCCCGATCCAGGACAAACAGCGTCAGCAGGGCCACCCCGGCCACCCCCCAGATGGGCAGCCAGTGAAACACGCCGGCCACGCCGCTCAGGAAGAGACTGCCATATATCACGGCACGCCGGTGTCCATGGCGCGTCGGGGGTTCGGACCCGGAGAGGGAGAAGGTGATCGGTGTGGCGGGAATCAGAGAGAAGGTGATGGGTGTGGCGGGAATCAGAGCGAAGCCCAGGCCGGCAACCACAAGCAACCCCGAGATCACAAAGGGAAGCGCCGCCAGCACGAGCTGCAACGGGGTGAGGTGGTAATGGGAGAACAGATACAGATTTTGTGGATTTCCCATTGGCGTCAGCGTACTGCCGATGTTGGCGGCAAGGGTTTGCAGCACCACGGGCCACAGCGCGTTGAATCCGGCCCGTCCGGCAACAACAAGCATCAGCGGGACGAGGGAGA
>JAEWSN010000068.1 GCA_023459915.1 Bacillota bacterium | reverse complement strand
TGGCTGTGATGCCATCCAGGAAGCCATGGACGCGGAAGAAGCACTGGGACTGATTGATGCCGGCCCGCCGGATGTCATCATGACGGATCTGGTCATGCCCGGCATGGGCGGTCTGGCCTTCATCAAGGAATTGTCACACCCCCATCCCGAAATCCCAATTATCATTCTGAGCGGACACGGTGAATTCGAGTACGCCCGGGAAGCGATGAAAAACGGGGTCTGTGAATACCTGCTCAAACCGGTTGCGCGGGATCAGCTCAAGGAAGTCGTGACGCGCGTGGTGGAACGGCTTGTGCAAAAGCGGGACGCGGAGGAACAGGAACGTGCCCGACACCGGCAGTTGCAGGAAAGTCTCCCCCTGCTGCGCGAACAAGCCATCGCAGCATTGCTGCACGGACATATCGAGCAACACTGTGAAGTGGCGCGAATCACCTCTCTGCTGTCTCTCGAGCCTGATGTGGCCTCCCATGTTGTTTTGATGATGGAACTGGACGAACCCGACGAGGCAGCGCCTCATTCGCTCACTTCAGCCACACCGGCAGGCGAGCCGACAACCGTGCCTCTTCATCTGCAGAATCCACGCATACTCACACAGACAGCATCCTTGTGCGACATCCTTCTGCAGCAGGAGAAACTGGGTTGCGCGGCCGTTGACGGAGAATCCATCGGTGTACTGCTGCCGCTGCGGCACACAGCGGATACGGATGCCATCGTTCGAGCTGTTGCGGAAAAGCTGGGCCAGCTTGTCCAGGAAAAGACCGGTATGACAGCCACTTTTGGTATTGGTGGCCGCTATCCAGATCTCAACGGCATACACAGATCCCGCAATCAGGCCTGCAATGCCCTGCGTTATGCGTTCTTCGCAGGACGCAACAGGGTGGTGGACATCCGCGAGGTGGCACGCGGCATGCGGGAGGTGGCCAAATACCCGACACAAACCGAAACAGAAGTCCTCGACATCGTCCGCTTTCAACCAGGAGCGGACGCCAACGCACTGGCCACCGAGCTGGTTCACGCATTTGTTGCGGCCTCCGGCTGGCAACGGGAAAACGTATTCAGTTACAGTTTTGAGTTTTGCACCCAGTTACGCCGAACGATTGCAGCAGCAGGCACGGCATTTGTGGACACAAGGCAAACCGGCGCGACGGGCACCAGCACCAAGGAAATGCCTCAAACCATTGACTCCCTCCGGGAACGAATCTGGCATTGCCGCAAGGAGCAGCAGCTGACGCAGCTACTTGCAGAGGTTCTGGCAACGACACTGGCGAGCCTGGACAGCCAGCGTGAACTTCGCAAGCCGGATGTCATCGCACAAGCCAAGGCCTACATCGACAACCACTATCACCAGGACCTGACGCTGGGGGAAGTGGCCGGCCATGTTTTCATGAGCCCCACCTACTTCAGTTCCCTCTACAAAACCAGAACGGGAGAAAATTTCAACGCATATCTGAAGCGTGTCCGCATGGAGAAGGCCGCATTGCTGCTGGCTGACGATTCGCTGATGCTCCAGGAAATCGGTGCAATGGTGGGCTTTCGGAACCCCCGGTGTTTCTCGGAAGCCTTCAAGCGCTATCACGGCCTGTTGCCGTCGGAGTATCGCAACCCCACGGCAAGAAAACAACAGCACCCTTGAGGGATGAGGAAGATTGCATGAGCTGCGCCAAGCAACAAAATGACAAAACAAGAGGCCTACGGAAACCATGGATGGGTATCCTTGGCTGCCTGATGCTCAGCCTGCTGGTGTCCTGTACGGACAGCGGTCCGGCTGTGGGCGAGTCATCTTCCCCACCTGACGACTGGCAGGAGGTTGTGGCCTCCCTTGTTGAACCCATTGTGTTCACAGCACTCGTCATGGACAATCAGGAAAAAGGCTTTTGGGGGCAGGATCCCATCTCACGGGAAATCACGAATCGCACAGGCGTCAGCCTTGATTTCGTACAAATGGAAGGCAGCATGGAGGAAAGCATGCAGGTGCTGATCGCAGGGGGAAACACCCCTGACATGATGCTGTCGATCGGGAATGACGCGGTGGCCTCACTGGCCAGGCAAGGCATTCTGGTCCCGCTGGACAACCTCATTGAGGAACAGGGCACCCATATCCGCAGCATGATTGGCGAGGATCTGAACAGGATGCGCACAGAACAGGATGGACACATCTATGGCATGAACCGCCTGTATCAGGGCGTCTCCAATGAAACCAACGCCCTCTTCGGTGTGCAGTACGCCATGCTGGAGGAAGCGGGTTTCCCGAAACTGAAAACCCTGGATGATCTGCATCAGCTGCTGAAAACACATGTCGCAACGCACCCGCTCACAGACGATTCTCCCACAATAGGGCTGACCGCATGGGCAGATTCCTTCGGCATCAATGTCAGTCTGTGCAACCCGGCGTTGCGCGCTGGTGGTAATCGAAACGACGGACTGTACAAGATCACCGGCCCGGAGAACATGCGGGCAACACATATGCTGAAAACCGAGGAGGCGCATCAGTATTATGCCTGGCTGAACCGGCTGCACCGGGACGGCTTGTTGGATCCGTCCTCCGTTATCCAGGGGCGTGAGTTGTTCGAGGATAAAATGACCTCCGGCAGGGTGCTGGCTGTTACGACGGAGTATTGGGATTATCAGGATCTGGAGGTGCAGCTGCGTGCAAACGGGATGGCGGACAGCTGTTTCGCGAAATTCCCCCTTTTGTTCTCGGAGGACACCCCGGTGCAGGATATTTCCCGCTACGATCCCATCGGATCCTGGAAATCGGTCATCACCACATCGTGCGATGATGTGGAACGGGCATTTCAGTTCTTTGACATCATGTGGTCGGAGGAAATGCAGATTCTATGCAATTGGGGCATTGCCGGCATTCACCACGATATCGTGAATGGGAAGCGAGTTCTCAGGGACGACATCTATTCCCAGACCGTACTGGATCCCGACTGGAAGTTGAAAACAGGTGTTCAGCTCTATCATTATTGGTCTGTGGGAGAGAACGTGCCCGGTTCGGACGGACAATTCCTCTCTCCCTTTGGCACGCGGGAATCCATGATTCAGCAGCAGGATGAATCAACCAAACGGGTGCTGAAGGCCTACGGTGCGGAGATCTGGAAGGATTTGTGTCCCAACCCCATCCCCAGCGAGTGGGGGTTTGCCTGGACGTTGACCCTGCCCAATGATACGGCCGGCGCACTGGCGGAGCAGCAGGTCAATGACAATCTGCGAAGGCGCATGCTTCCCCGTATCATACTCGCCCATTCACCGGAAGCATTCGAACAGGAATGGCACTCCCTGCAGGCATCGCTCGATGGTACAGACATCCAAATCAGAGAGAGGGAAATCACAACCGCTTTACGCAAGCGGCTGTCCTTCTGGCAATCGGAGGATCTAAATGAGGCAAATTGAACTGAACCGCAACTGGCAGTTTCGATATGGCCCAGGCGGAGAAACGCCGCCCGGAACCCCAACTGAAAACGACTCGTGGCAAACCGTTGATTTGCCGCACGATGCCAGCATCAACCTGACGAGACGTGAAAATGTCGTTGGCGGCGGCAGCAACGCCTATTTCCCCGGCGCGGTCTGCTGGTATGAAAAGGAACTGGATATCCCGGAAGACTGGATGGACAAGACAGTATTGCTTGAACTTGAAGGGGTATACCAGAACGCGTCTGTTTACCTAAACCGTCATCTGCTTGCCCGTCATCCTTATGGATACAGCACATTTCACTGTACGCTCTCCCCTTGGCTCACTTCCGGCAAAAACCTGTTGCGCATTGAAGCAAACAACGGCGGTCTGCCCAACACACGTTGGTACACGGGTTCGGGACTCTACCGTCCGGTCCGTTTGCTGCTGGGATCTCCGGTTCATCTCGTCCCCCGTGCTTTTTTTGTGACTACACTCTCTGCTTCAGATGGACTCGCAGCCATCCGGGCGGTTATGCTGGCACAAAACCATTCCGAAGACGAAGTCTGCGCAGATCTGCGCCTTTCTGTTCTGGACGGTGCGCGGATACTCGCGAGCCAGTTGACGCCGGTGACAATCCCGGCCAGCGGCAAAGCCCGGACGACACTTGCCCTCACCATCCCGGATGTGGTGCCATGGTCCCCGGAAACACCAGCGCTGTACACCGTTCAGGCCGAGCTCTTGCATAACGGTCAGGTTGTGGATACACAAACCATCCGCTATGGGTTCCGAACCATCGCCTTTCATGCCGAACACGGCTTCCAACTCAATGGAAGTACGAGAAAGATGAAGGGTGGCTGCGTACACCATGACTGCGGCATACTCGGAGCCGCCGCACACCCCCGTGCGGAAGAACGCAAGGTTGCGTTGCTCAAGGCGAACGGCTTCGACGCCGTCCGATGCGCGCATAATCCCCCTTCCGTCACATTTCTGAACGCATGTGACGAACAAGGACTGCTGGTCATCAACGAAGCATTCGACTGTTGGCGGCATGGCAAAAATGCCGGAGACTACAACCTGTGGTTCGAGGATTGGTGGGAACGCGATCTTGCCGCGATGGTACGGCGTGACAGAAATCACCCCAGCATTGTGATGTGGTCCACCGGAAATGAAATCATCGAAAGGGATGGCCGCAGCGGCGCCGCCTTGCTGGCCAGCCGAATGGCGGACATGATACGGACGATAGATCCAACCAGACCGGTCACCAATGCCCTTTGCGATCTCTGGGAAGACAATCAGCCCAATGACACTCCGGAAGACATCATGAACCGCTGGGACGCCCTGACCGGAGGCTTTGCCGCGCCGCTGGATGTGGTTGGTTACAATTACCTGCTGCACCGGTATGAACGGGATGTCACGCAATACCCGGGCCGGGTGATATGCGGCACGGAAACCTTTGCCAAGGATGCGTTCGACTACTGGGAAGCAACGGTGCGACTGCCCCATGTCATTGGTGATTTTGTCTGGACCGCGCTGGATTATCTGGGGGAAGCGGGGATCGGTCATGAAAACGAAGGGGACAAGGCCTCCGACCTGAAACCATATCCCTGGCATCACGCCAATTGCGGAGACATCGATCTCTGCGGCTTCAAGCGTCCGCAATCCTTTTACCGTGACTGTGTATGGGGCATTGCCAAAACGCCTTATCTCGCGGTGCACGCCCCAACGCGTTTTGGCAAGCAACACACCCTCTCCCCGTGGGGCTGGCCGGATGTGCAGGCATGCTGGCATTGGCCAGGCCAGGAAGGGAAACCCTGCCAGGTGGATGTGTACAGCATGGCAGAAGAAGTGGTGCTGCTGCTCAACGACGTGGAAGTCGGGCGAAAACCGGCCGGAAAAGCCCATCGCCATCTGGCCTCTTTTGAACTTGCCTACACACCGGGGAGACTTGTTGCAGTGGCGTGCAAGGCTGGTGAGCCGCTATCCCAAACCGTGCTGGAAACCGCCGGCCCTCCCCACGCACTGCGCCTCACGCCGGATAGAACCCAGTTGGACCGTGGACATGGCGATCTGACCCATGTGCAGGTGGAAGTGCTGGACGCACAAGGACGCTTCGTCCCCGATGCGCTACAGGAGCTGCATTTTACCGTTCATGGCGCAGGCCGGTTGTTGGCCGTGGGCAACGCGGATCCGGCATCCGAGGAGGCCTATGTGGGAAATGTGCGCGGCACCTGGCGCGGGCGTGCCCTCGCGGTGGTTCAGGCGCAAGTACAGGCAAATGAGCAAAGCCAGTCAAATGTCCAACACCTTGCAGATGACCACGCTCCCGAATGCAACGATGTTCCCGGAACAAGAACGTTGATGCTGACGGTCACGGGCGAAGGGCTTCGGCCCGCCACGCTTGCGTTGACAGTGTCCACACAAGCCGAACATATAAGAATATAAAATCAAAAAGCACTCCAACAACAAAGCGTGCCGACACCACCTGATGTGATGTCGACACGCTTTCCACATGCTTTTTCATGCAGCTGCATGTTGTGCTGACAAACACGTCAACCTGACTGGTCAGCAGATTGACATGTTTGCGTTATTCCCTCTCCTCCTTGTATTCACACACTATTTGTTTGAAGTCACAACAAGTGTCTCACTTGAAGGTGTGAACTCACCCATACTATTTATGCCGATCAACCGATAGGAATACGTCGTGTTTGCATCCAGTTTGGCATCCTTGTACCCCGTATCAAAACACAACGCAATCGGCCTGTCGTTTCTAAACAAAAGATAGGCAATCATCCCCTCATCTGCTGTCATATCCCAGGCAAGCCGAATTTCATGCTTTTTTACCTTTGTCGCCCGAAGCCCTTTTGGTGATGAGGCTTCCGGGGCATCTGTCTGCACCTGCAACGCCATGCTCATTTCCGAGATGTTTCCCGCATCATCAAACGCCTCAACCGTAACCTGATACAGCGATTCAGCCTGTAACCCGGTCAAGATATGCAGCGTCTGTGTTGTCGTTGAAATGAGATCCCCATCAAGGTAAACCCGATAACCCGCGACTTCGGTATCGTCAGTGGATTCATCCCATGAAACGGTGATTTCTGTTTCTGTAGAGGATACAACAGAAAGATTTATCGGTGTGGAAGGGGCTGTGATATCACCGAGATTGGGTGAGCCACAAAGTTCAATCAAGCTTTGCCCTCCCACTTTCGCTTTTGTTCCATTATGGAAATACAGACGAACAAATCGACCCACGCCGTTCAACTCAATGGTTTTAGTTCCCCAGGATCCCATATCAACAGCAGTTGCCACATTAGTGAATTGAATGCCGTCCTCCGACACTTGAATGTCAACATTGCCTGCCCATCCACTCTGACTGGTCTGGTAGCGCAGCGAGGAGAAATCATACAGACCATCGAATTCAAACAAAACCCACCCATCATCCATTGAAGAACTGTTCCAGATGGTGTACCAAACGGCACTGGTTCCGTCAGTCAGGTTGGATACTGGATATACTGGATCGACATTTGCACTTCCTGTCAAGGCAACTGGGGTAAGAACAACTGGAACCACAGGTGCGGTTAATGTTGTTACCTGCAGATCTTCACTCGGGACCGACTGATTTCCTGCCGCATCCACAGCAATAACTGTGAAGGCATACACCGTATTCGGGTCCAATCCGGTTACCTCAATACTATTCGATGCTGAAGTTGTCTTGTATGAGCCATTGACGTATACATCATATCCAAGAACTGCCACGTTGTCCGAAGACGCAGTCCAGGAAAGCATAAGTTTTTCATGTGAAATGCCTGCAGCTTTCAAATTCGTTGGCATGACAGGCGCTTCCGTGTCCGGGATGATTAGCTCATCCGTTATTTTTACCGCAATATCCCTTGAAAAATCAGGGATAGAAAGTGTCAGAGTCCCATTACTCGACTGAACGCCATTCACAGCGATATACGCACCGGTGTGCGTGTTATAGAAACTCACCGTGTAGTCGCCGTCCGTCATCCCTTCGAGTTGATACTGCATGCCGCTGATAACTCGAGGTGTTGTCGCATCATAGGGAGACTGTGGATCATTGATCAAAAGCACCACGCGGTTCCCCGTCCGGTATCCTCCCACCCGCGTGCCAAACGCCTGTTGATCCTGATAAAAGTGGTTCATATCAGGCAGATAGGCTTCTTCTGGGCGAATAAAGCCAGCCAGTCTCGAATAGATCGCGCGATATTCGGCTGGAATATCGAAATACGCGGGTGGCGTTCCATTGTCCTGCACGACCCACGTCATCCCCGCTCCTGCCGCACCTGCAAGAAAGAAGGGATACCATGTACCATCATGGACGAAGCCAAGAGGTGGCGTGTTGGTACCCACTACTCCGTATTCACCGCAGAATATGGGTTTGTTGTTCATGATTTCTTTCAGATAGCTTGTATTTTGGAGCCATGCGTCTGTTGAGGCTGTTGCGTCAAGATAGCGATGGAAGTTCCCCACATCCAGCATGTCCAGATTGTGCCATGACATTTGATGTGACTGATTATCGTGATCCATCCAGGCAAAGCTTGTGGTGGTTGGCCGCTGATAGAAGTCCCAAGACTTCCAGAAAGCATCCATCTCCGCATGCCAGGCCACACGATTTGCGTCAGACGTATTGACCCTGTTGTCCATCTCATTCCAATATTCAAGCATCCCAAGAGATGCGCTGTATCCATAACGCGCGAAGTTGTAGCGCAACAGGCGCTTTTGGTATTCAATCGCAACAGGATTGGTCCAGAAATCCGTATCGTTGTTGGACCAATAACATGGACCACCATTCTCCGTGTTGTAGGCATGATACTCCCAGTCGTAGTAGAAATCACCAAAGCTGTTCAGCGTCAGCATAATCCAGATGTCATTGTCCTCTGCGGCCTCAAATGTTTGATCCATCCTTGCCGCATTCTCTAAATTGTAACGCCCAATGCCCTCATATTCCATGAAGATGCCCTGTTGCCAGGTGGAGATGCCTTCTCCGTACTCCAGCGCGTAATTGTCCCACCAACAACTCTGCCAAACCCGCATCATATTCATGTCTGACGCTTTATACAATGGCATCGCATCCCTGATGTGCCGGGAAGTACTCACACTCCATGCATAGTTTGTCCCAGTCAGTACAATCTGCTTGCCATGGCTGTCCAGGATTCTGTTGTTTTTGACCGTCATGAATCCCCGTCCCTCAGAAGCAGCGTTTGCGACAAAACTCATCACAGACGACTGCATCACGCCATTGAGATCCGTCACCTGAATAACGAACTGATGTGTTCCGGTCTCTCTGGGCGTATATCGCACGGCCCAGTTTGGTGAGGTGTGCTGTTTATAGAATCCGGGAACCACCTCCGTTTGTCCGGATGGCGTAAGAAAGGATGCACGCACATCGACTTCCGTCGGGTCAAATGGATTGTCATAGGTTTCGCTTAGGTTGAATGCTACTTCAACCATCTCGAATTCCCGGGGAGAAGAGGTGTTCACCGAGAGTGACGAAAGAATGGTTTCGGCTGCATGGCTCACTGGCAAATTAAGCACCAGTATCGCAGCCATCAGCAGAAAAGATACTGTTCTTCTGAGATTCCTCGAGGTCAACATGTTTTGTCCTCCTTCTCTTCTTTCCGCACGCGATGCGTGCGGGGATAACACCACTTTATGACATCAACCATCTCGAGCGAGTACAGTTGGCTTCCGGAAAATGTCAGTGATTTTATGTTCTATCTCCTCTATTTGTGGCAGTCCCCCTTATTTGGAAGCACATGGCCTTATTGGCTCACCCACACTTACCTATATCCAAACTGACGATTGACCTGCCCAACCCCATGGTTTATTCTATTGGCAGCACCATTCGCTTTACTTCTGAATGTGTGTATCCCCGGAAAGGAGGTGGAACGATGAGAATAACTGGAGATGACATTGTCTGGCACGCTTCCCAGATAACCCTGCAACACGCTTCGCGTATTCGCAGGATGGCGCGACTCGACAATTACGCAGTCCCTGCGCGTGTCCTGCATGCCGGTTTTTTCCACAAAAATGGCTGTGGCGCCATTTCACGGGAGAGATCTGTCCTTTTTTCACTTTCCGGATACCCGGCATCGTCCGCTTCCCCCGGTTTCGCGCGCTGAGAGTCCCCTCATGGGATTACTTCTCCTGCTGCATCCGGCCCGGTTCGGCGATTGCCGAACCGGGTTTTTATCGCTTTCAGTCCTGTTGATCCTGTTCGTCGACCTCCTGTATAGCAACACGAAACGGCAACCGCCGTTCGTCGACACAGGGCATCGACCACAAAGGTCTGGAAGCAACATTGAAGCATGCAAGGAGATTCGCTATGACAATACAGACAACCTCCCCTCCACCCGCGCCGTCAGGCGGCACACTCCTGTTCCGGCAATTGCGCGCCTATGTGGGCACCGGCCGGCTCTGCGCCACGCAGACCTTCAGCGGCGGTATTTTCTACACCCTCGGCAACTGGCTGCTTCGCGCCATCTCCACCCTTGTGCTGCTCAGCGTCTGGCGCGCCCTGCTTGCGGACGGCGCCGACACGGAGGGACTGGCCCCGGAACAGGTGCTGACCTATATCCTGTTGTCCGCCATACTGTCCGAGCAGCTCAACATCGTTTCCCCCGCCTCCACCGCTTTTTGGGAGGGAACCCTCGCAAACCGATATACCCGTCCACTGGGTATTGTGGGACAGTTGACGGCAGAAACCATGGGACGCTGGATTCCCCATCTGCTGTTCTTTTCCCTGCCCATGTGGATCCTGGCCGGACCGATTGGCGTCCAGCTGCGACCGGTCAGTATTGCCGCAGGCCTGTATTTCCTGCTGAGTCTTGCCCTGGCCATCGGGCTCGGCTTCGCGATGGATTTGCTGTTTGCAGCGCTGGCACTGTACATCCCCAACGCGGGGTGGATGGCGCTGTATATCCGCAACGCGTTCTTCACACTCTTCTCCGGCGCCCTAATCCCTTTTCGGCTGTTGCCCTGGGGGTTGGGAAACGTGCTGGAACTGTTGCCCTTTGGCTCATTGGCGAGCGCGCCGCTGACGATGTTTACCGGCATGGGTGATCCGCTCCGGACATTGTTGCTGCAGGCGGGATGGAACGTTGTGCTCTGGCCGTTCGCCCTGTGGGTCTGGCGGCGGAGCGAGGAAAGGATGGTGGCGTACGGTGGGTAATGTGAAACTATTCTTTCGCTTGCTGTACTTGTCCGCGCGTATGGACATGATGTGGCTGTTGCGGGATACCCGGAACTGCCTGCTGGTGATGTTCACCGATCTCATCGGCACCGCGTCGGGAATTGCCGGCATCGTGCTGCTGTCCGCGCGCTTCGGGGGTATCGGGGGCATGTCGGAAGCCCAGGTGCTGTTCATGCTTGGTTACGCGACCTGCATCGACGGCCTGTTCATGCTGTTTTTCGGCATGACGAATACCGGCACGATCAGCCGGATCATCGGTCGGGGACAATTTGATCACATGCTCATCCAGCCGGTTCCCCTGCCGATTCAGTTGTTTGCAGGCGGGTTTATCCCCTTCACCGGCAGCAGTGTGCTGATCGGCGGTATCGCGGTCACAGCCACGGCTGCAGCCCGCCTGGGCATGTCGGCAAACCTCTTATGGATACCCGTCATGTGTGGCAGTTTGCTGGCCTCGCTGGCCGTTATCCTCTCTTTTTCGTACATCATCGGATCCTCTGCCTTTTACGCGCCGGTCGCGGCGGAAGAAGTCTCCTCGTCTGCTGTCGGGTTCTTTGACGCCACCAAGCGTTTTCCGCTGGGCGGGCTCTCCGAGTCCCTGCAGCTGTTGTATTGCACCATTCTGCCAGCCGGGCTTGTGGCATGGCTGCCGGCGTCCCGGCTGCTCGGACTCCCGGCTGCCGGACTGTCCATCTTTTTTCTGACCGCTGTCGCCCTGGGGTTCGGCACGGTCGCCACCATTGTATTCAGGAAAGGATTGCGTCATTATGCAAAATTTGGATCACAACGATACAGCGAACACGCGCACCGACGGTAAGACCGTGGCGGTAAAAGAGAATCCGGCGCCCGCCATCACCATGCGTTCGGTTACCAAGGAATACGTACAGTGGCAACGTTCCGGCAAGGCGCGGGACATCCTCAAGAACCTGCTGCACCCGCAAAAAAAGGTGGTCACCGCGCTGGACAACGTGTCCCTGGACATCGGGCCCGGCGCGTTCGTTGCCTATGCCGGTGCCAACGGCGCCGGCAAAAGCACCACGCTGAAGCTGCTCAGCGGCATTCTGCAGCCCTCGGCCGGCAGTGTGTCCGTCCTGGGGCTGGATCCCGCCAAACACCGCGTGGATCTGATGCGCCAGCTGGGCGTGCTGTTCGGCCAGCGGACGGAGTTGTGGTGGGATCATCCCGTCGCAACCAGCTTTGATTGGAAGGCCACCGTATGGAACATCCCGAAGGAGACCTATGAACGGACAAAAGCTGAGGTGGTGGATCTGCTCGACATGGGAGATCTGATGCACACCTTTGCCCGGGAGCTGAGCCTGGGGCAACGGATGCGGGCGGATTTGGGGCTGCTGCTGCTGCACAAACCGCGGCTGATTCTGCTCGACGAGCCGACGCTGGGCCTTGATGTGCTGGCCAAACGCCACATGATTGATTTCCTGAAACGGATCAACCGGGAAGAGGGGACCACCATCGTGGTGACCAGCCATGACATGGATGA
>JAEWSN010000067.1 GCA_023459915.1 Bacillota bacterium | reverse complement strand
GTCCTGGTCATAACCACGGACAGGGGCACGGCTGCGATCACAACTACGGCTGCGGTTACGGCCACGGCTGCGGTCACAAGTTTGATGATATCACAGGTTTGGAGACGGCACTACGGACGGACAACCGGTTCTTGCAATGGAAACACGCGCGGCACACGGGAGGACGGCCAATGGAAGAAACGGTATTCCAAAATGAGTTCATCCGCATCCTCAAGGAGGGCAAGGTGTACACGCTTCAGGCGCTTGCGCCCGGGATGGGGCTCGGCGCGCTGGAAGAAGTTCTGGCCGCGCAGTTTCCCCATGTGCTTGTCACCGGCATGGTTCCCGTGAGCCAGGCCCTCCGGGAACCGCCGGCAGAAGCGGTGCCGTTGGGCATCGAGCGCACGCGCGTGGACATCCGCGTGTCGGAGGACGGGCTGTCGGCCCTGATGACCCTGTGGATGCCCAAGGACGCGCTCGACCCAGCCAATCGCGCGGTGCTCATCCGTGAAATCGCGGGCGCGCTGCGGCAGGCGGGCATCGTTCACGGCGTCCGGACCGAGGTGCTGGCAGGACCGCTCACCGTGGGGGAGGAACAGCTCATTGCGCAGGGAACGCCCCCGGTCCCCGGCGAAGACGCGGTGATCACCCTGTACGAGCTGGCCGCGCCGCAGCCCAAGGCGGTGGAGAACGGTTCGGTGAACCATTATGAGATGAGCCTCATCAACCAGGTGGAGGCCGGCGCCTGGCTGGGCGAGCGCATTGACCCCACCCCCGGCATCCCCGGCAAGGACGTGCGGGGCCGCATGCTGGCACCGGTGCCCGGCCTGCAGGTGCCGTTGCGGTACGAGCGCGCGTCGGTCATGGAAACGCTCGAACCCGGCAAAACCGTTCTGCGCGCCAGAAAGACAGGCGCGGTGTTCTATCGGGGCGATGTGCTGGGCGTGTACGACTTTCTCGAGGTGGAGGGCAATGTCGACTATACCACCGGCAACCTCGATTTCGACGGGTTCCTGTCGGTCAAGGGAACCATCGACGACAATTTCAGCGTGGCCGCGGAACAGGACATCGAGATTCTCGGTGAATACGGCGTCGGCGGCGCGGATGAAATCGTGAGCCGCGCGGGCAACATCTATATCCGTGGCGGCATCGCCGGCAAGGGCCGGGCGGTGATCCGCTGCCGCAAAAACCTGTATGTGAAGTTCCTGTCGGATGTGACGGTGGAATGTGAAGGCAGCGTTTATATTGGGTTCTATGCCATCAACGCGAACATCCGGGCGCAGCAGGTGCTGGTGGAATCGCCCAGGGGGCGCATTGTGGGGGGCCATGTCGAGGCGGGCATCCGCATCGAAACCGCCGAGGCCGGCAACCGCAACGAAACGCGCACCGAGCTGTGCGTCACCGGGTTCGACCGGCATGCCCTGATGGCGGCGTTCGATCATGTGTCGCGGGAAATGGAAGCGGGAAAGCGGCAGATGGGCACGCTCAAACAGCAGCTGCGCCTGTTCGACAGCCAGTCCCAGACGCCGGAGCAGCAACAGGAGCAGTCACGCCTGCGGGAAGCCCTTGAGGAGCTCAAGGAACGCCTGCACGAGGTGGAGTTCGAGTACAAGGCCCTGGCCGACCATCTCCGGACGCCGGGGGAAGGTGCCATCGTGGTGCGCAAGCGCTGCCACGCCAGGGTCAGTCTCAAGATCAAGGACCGCTTTCTGGAAATGAAGGACGAACATCCGCTGGCCAGCTTTGTGTACCGGGATGGCGACCTTGTGGAGGAGTGACCGACACGTCGGCAAACGGGCGGATTCTGCGGCGGATGGCGAAACCATGCGGCGCACGCCCGGTGAAAGAAACAAGTGCTGGAGGATGCATGAAGGAACATATCTACACCATTCCTGTGACGGAGGCGTTCGCGCAGGACTGTGAGTGCCCGCTGTGCCTGTGCCGCAGGCAGCTGGAATCCGAAGCGCTGGAGTACGAGCTCGGCGCCGCGATGATGGAACCGGATCACCGCATCCTGACCAATCAGGCCGGGTTCTGTGCAAGCCATTACGAAAAATTGTACAATATGCAGAAGAACCGGTTGCCGCTGGGCCTTGTGCTCGACACACACCTGTCGGCCCAGCAGGCCGCGCTCGCGGACACCTACCGCAAGGCCGGGGAGCGGCTGCTGCGCGAAAGCCAGGAGAACCTGCTGCAGGCGGCCAAGGGAAAACTCTCGGGAAAGCCGCGCGCCGCGGATGAGCTGACGGCCGGGTTGCTGCAGACGCTGGACCGCCTGCTGGCGGACTGCGTGATCTGCACCCGGGTGAACCACACCATGGATCAGTTTGCGGACACCGTCATCTGGCTGTTTTTCAAGGAGCCGGAGTTCCGGGAACGTTTTGAGCAGGGAATGGGCTTCTGCCTGCCGGATTTCCGGCTGTTGCTGCGGGTGGCTGACAAGTCGCTGTCCGCGCAGAAGAAAGCGATGTTTCTGCGTTCCCTGCTGCCCCTGATGGTGGAGAACCTGGCCCGCGTGCAGGCCGATGTGAACTGGTTCACCCAGATGTTCGACCACCGCAACCGCGACGCCGACTGGAAGCAGTCCAGGGACGCCTTGTCGCGGGCGGTCCTGAAGTTGGCCGGACCGCTGGATTTGCAGTGATTCCGGTCGGGACGGAGCCCGTCCCCGCAGTCACGACGGCAAACAAGACGGCAAACAAGACGGCAAACATGACGGCAAACACGACGGCAAACATAACGGCAAACACGACGGCAATCACGGCGGCAGCCACGCCCGCGCAGAAGGGAGACGCCATGGAAAACACATCGACAAACGCAGCCGCAAGCGGTTCGGCAAACGCATCCGCGCAGCGCACGCGTCCCGAAGCCGCGCAGCAGCTCGGCACGGCACAGCCCCGATACGACTATGAAGCGCTCAAGCAGGTGATTCAACGCCTGCGCTCGCCCGAGGGATGTCCCTGGGATCGCGCGCAGACGCACGAGTCCCTCAAGCGCTACCTCATCGAGGAAACCTACGAGACGCTCGAGGCCATCGATATCGGCGACCCGGAAAAAATCAGGGACGAGCTGGGGGATGTGCTGCTGCAGGTGCTGCTGCACGCGGAGATCGCCTCCGAGCGGGGACAGTTCAATATGGATGACGTGGTCCATGGTGTCGCGGCCAAGATGATCGCCCGGCACCGGCATGTCTTCGGTGACGAGGAGGCCGCGACGGCCGAGGAAGTGGTCGCGTTGTGGGAGCGCGTCAAAAAGGAGGAAAAGGGGCAGAAGACCCACACGCAGAACCTGCTGGATGTCCCGCCCCACCTGCCTGCCCTCATGAGGGGCTACAAGGTGCAGCACAAGGCGGCCAAGGCGGGGTTCGACTGGGATCACATCGACGGCGCCTGGGCCAAGGTGCGCGAGGAAATGGCGGAGCTCGAAGCGGCCGCGGCGGCGGAAGACCGCGCGCACATGGCAGAGGAGCTCGGCGATCTGCTGTTCGCGGTGGTCAACGTGTCCCGGTTCATGGATGTCCAGCCGGAGCTGGCCCTGACGGGGACCATCGAAAAGTTCATCCGCCGGTTCTCGGCGGTGGAGGAAATGGCCGGCGCGTCCGGCGCGAAACTCGAGGAGATGACCCTCGCGCAGATGGATGCGTTGTGGGATCGGGTCAAGGAGAAGGAAAGGGAAACACATGAGACTTGACAAGTATTTGAAGGTCAGCCGCATCATCAAGCGGCGGACATTGGCCAATGAAGCCTGTGACCGGGAAAAAGTGACGCTCAACGGCCGGGTGGCCAAGGCGGGCGCCGAGGTCAAGCCCGGTGATGTCATTGAAATCCGCTTCGGCGAAAAGCTGACGCGGCTCAAGGTGCTCAAGGTCGCCGAACACATGCGCAAGGAAGAGACCGCGGACATGTACGAAATCCTTTGACCGGTTGATGGGGGTGGAAAGCCCCCGGTCGTGGACGGGGAGAAGCCATGCGGTATTGTTTCAGGAAAATTCCGCTTGCCCTGACGATCCTGCTGCTGGTGGCGGCACAGGGTTTTGGCGGCTGCGCGCCGGTTCCGGCAGCCCCGCCGGCCTCTCCGCAGCCATCGGCTTCGGATGCGCGGACCCTGCCCCGCCAGGAGCTCAACCTGTACATGCCGGGTTCTGTCGAACCGGATCAGGAGCTGGTGGAGGAGGCCGTCAACGTGTTGTTGGAGGAGCGCCTCAACTGCCGGCTGGACATCCGGATCACCGAATGGAACCTGTGGTCGAGCCGGTACCCCATTCTGTTGTCCTCGGGCGAGCCGGTGGACATGATGTTCTCGGCCTCCTACTTCGGGTATCTGCAGGATGTGGCCCGGGATGCCTTCCTGCCGCTGGACGATTTGCTGGCCTCGCATGGACAGGGCATCGCGTCGGTGATGCTGCAGGGGTATCTTGACGCGGCCCGCGTCAAGGATGTGCTGTACGCCATCCCCGTCAACAAGGACACCGGACAGGGCTGGGGCATTGTGGCGAACCGGGAGCTTGCGGACATGCTGGATGTCGACTTCGGCGGGGTGCGTCATCTCGAGGACCTGGAGCCCATCCTGAAAAAGGCCGGGGCGTCCCTGTCACCGGGCACCACGCCGCTGTTTCTCAGTCCGGATCTGTCGATGTTCCAGCTCATCGGCGCCACCCGGGCCAGCGAGACGATTGGTTTGCAGGACCGCAGCCGGTTCGTGCAGTTCGAGGACGGCCTGTATTACGATATGGCGCGGCAAAAGGCCCTGCCCATCTATGAGGAGCCTGTGTTCCTGGAACAATGCGAAATGGTGCGCGCCTGGTTCAAGGCAGGATACATCAACCCGGATGTGACCACCACCCAGCGAACCGCCCGCGAAGCCATGCAGCAGGGGGACATCTTCATGCATGTGCAGGCGCAGACCCCCGTCCATCTCAATCAGTGGCAGAACGAGACCGGCCGGGAGCTGGTTGCGGCGGAGCTGGTGGGGGCGGTCAAGGAAACCCAGTCCATGACGGGCGCGCTGGCGGTGCTGCCGGTTGGATGCCGGGATCCGGAACGGGCGATGATGGTGCTCAATGTGTTCTGGACGGAGCGGGATCTGAAAAACCTGTTCACCTGGGGCATCGAGGGCAAGCATTATGTCCGGGAGCACGACAACCTCATCCGCCTGCCGAACGGCGTGACCTCCGCGGACCAGTCCGGGTACAACCCGGGCAATTTCTGGCACTTCGGCAACGCGTACCTGCTGGATGTCTGGACCAACGAGCACCCCCAAAAATGGGAGCAGCTGCGGACATACTGTGAAAACATGCGGGAGTCTCCGCTGCTTGGATTCTCCTTTGACGGAACCCTGGTGCGGCGCGAGCTGGCCGCGCGCGCCGCGCAGTATGACGAACTGGGTCCGCTGCTTGTCAACGGTGTGATGGAACCGGCCGAGGTTCTGGAGCGGTTGCGCGCGGCGGACAAGAAGGCCGGGCTGGACAGGATTTGCGCCGAAATGGAGCGCCAGGTGGCCCTGTGGCTGTCACAGCAGGACGTGCAGCCGTGACCGGAAACCCGGGCCCGTTCAGGCCTGGAATTTCCGGTGCTTCATCCGATACTCCTGTGGCGTCTGCCCGATGATGTTGCGGAACTGGCGCGCGAAGTGGGAATGGTTGTACCCCAGTTCCTGCGCGATGTCGGCGATGCGCTTGTCGGTCTCCTCCAGCTGCTTGCAGGCGATGTTCATGCGGTGGGTGATGATGTAGTCCGACAGCCAGGCGCCGGTCTCCTTCTTGAAGACACGGGAGAGATAATCCGCGTTGAAATGCAGGGCGTTGGCGATGTCCTCCCGGGTGAAATTCTGCAGGATGTGGCCTTCGATGAACGCCTTGACTTCCCGGACCATGGCGGATTCGTTGCGGTTCGAGCGCGCGCAGGCGCCGTGAACCCCCTCGAGCAGCTCGCGCGCCCACTGCAGGGCCTGCTGGGGGGAGGCGATGCGCAGCCCCTCCTGAATCCGCGTTTTCTCCGGAAACACGTCACTGACCTCGAGGCCGGACTTGTGCAGGGTGCCGTATACCATGGAGATGATGCCATAGCAGAAAGACTCAAGCATTTCCTTTGACGCGTGGCCTTCCCCGATGCGCTTGAGATAGTCGCGCACCCGGGCGAGCAGCGGTTCGAGCCGGCCCGATTCAAGCATCATGGTCCATTCCGGAAAGTCCGGTGCCTTGAGGGTGCTGCTGGAAAGCTCGCTGAAATCTCCCACGCGGATGACGCTGTTGGGCTTGGTGAGGTTTTCCTGCTCCTGCCGCAGCAGCTCCCGGCAGGCCACGGAAATCTCGGTGATGTCTGTCGGTTGTGACACATAGCACGAGAGCTGGCATCCCAAATGCAGGTTGCAGCTGTCGATGAAGGTTTCCGCGTTCCGGACCAGCGCAGCGGGGGTCTGCGCGTCGGCCGCGTTGTAGACGACGGCCATCTGGGCCTCCTCCACGAGCGGGAAAACCGCGCCGGCCATGTCGTTGAGCAGGGTTTCGGACGCAATGTTGCGGACCGCAAACCGCATGACCTCCCTGTCCTGCACGTCGAGGCTTTCCTGCCAGCGTTCAATTTTCACCAGGACGAGCAGCACGGGCTGCCCGGGTGTCACCGGGATGTTCATGGCGCGGAACAGCTCCTGGAGCCGGTGGGAATCTCCCGGCATGCGGCCCTGGACCAGGTCGCGCCACAGATGGCCCGAGAGCATCGGCTGCTGGGTGTCCCACAGATGCTTGTATTCCTCGTAATAGGCCATCTGCACCTGGCGATCCTGTTCATACTGCCGCTGTTCAAGCGCCTTTTTCACCACTTCCGTGAGGTGTCCGTACTCCACGGGCTTGAGCAGATATTCCACACAGCCATGCTGCAGCGCCTGGCGCGCGTACTGGAAGCTGGCGTGTCCGGTCAGGAATATCGTCGGGATCTCCGGCTGATGCGCCTGCAGCCAAACCAGCAAATCGATGCCGTTTTTCCCCGGCATCTCAATGTCGCTGACGACCACGTCCACGGCATTGGTTTCCAGGATGGCGCGTGCCTCGTCGAAGCTGGTGGCGGGCAGGACGCGGCCGATGTCCAGGGCGGACCAGTCGATGCCCTGGGTGATGCCCCGCAGGGCGTATTCCTCGTCGTCGACAACCAGTAATGTGAACATGCGTGACCTCCCGTTTCTTGGTATCATTTGCGCCCGGAGGCGGTATGCGGTGTTGCTGTTTCAACCCCACGCGCGTGTGCTGTTTTCTGAACCCCGTGCCTTGTGTTGCCCATGCAGGCGGCGCCCGGTGCTTCATGCCTCCCGGCAGGGGAGCAGCAGCGTGATGCACGCGCCACCCCCGGGCCGGTTGGAGGCCTGCAGGCGCGCGTCGTCGCCAAAGGTCATTTCCAGCCGGCTCAGGACGTTCCAGATGCCGATGTGGCGGATTTCACCGGTTTGCAGGAAATCCGGCCGCGCCAGGGACTCGAGCTGCCCTGGATTGAACCCCTTGCCGTTGTCCTCGATGATGATGAGGCATCCCGATGTCCGGCCTTCCGGCGGGGAGGCGACACGCACGCGTATCTCCAGCGGTCTGGACGGATCCGTGAAGCCGTGGATGATGGCATTTTCCACAAACGGCTGCAGCGTGAGCGGGGGGATGCGGCAGCCCTCGTACCGCGGATCCACCTCGATGCTGTATTGCAGCCGTTTGGTGAACCGCAGCTTCTGGATGTCCAGATAGTCCCGGACAAACTCAATTTCCCGCCGGATGTCCATCAGGCCCTCATCCGAACGCATGATGTACCGGAAGTAGCGGGACAGGAGCAGGGCCATCTGCTGGATGGTCTGGTAATCGCGAATGGCGGAGAGGCTGTAGATGATGTTGAGGCTGTTGGCAAAAAAATGCGGGTTGATTTGCAGCTGCATGCTGCGCAGCTCCGCCTTTTTGGTCTCCAGCTCCGCGTGTTGGGCCTGCAGGCGCTTCTCGTAGTTCTCAATGCGCAGCGTTTCCAGCTGCGTGGTCATGTCGTTGAAGCTGCGGATGAGGTACCGCATTTCATCCGCGCCCGATTCCGGAAGCGTCACCCGCATGTTGCCCTTGCCCAGCGCGCCCATGCCGCGGGTGAGCCGGTGCATGGGCGTGATGATGATGCGCTGGATGTACGCCAGGTACAGCAGGAATGCCAGGATCATGATGATGGGCAGCAGGTAGATGGTGACCTGGAAGAACCGCAGTTCTGAGAGCAGGGACCCTTCCTGGATGGCCTCGACGAAATACACGTCCGCCTTGGTGCTCTTTTGCGCGATGAGCAGATAGCCCAGCACGGATTCCGGCAGGTGGGGGATGTCCGCGCCGGTCGCCAGCACCGGCTTGATCATCTCCACCGTGTGCTGGGGCGTGGGCAGGTTGTCCGTGGCCACGTGGGTGCCGCCGTCGGCGGAGATGATGAGCATGCCGCGATCGGCCCCCTGCGGCTGCGCGGATTCTTCGCTGAGGAGCGTTTGAAGCCCCACCCACGCGCCCATGAAATGGCCGTTTCCGTCGGTGCTCATGCACAACAGGCCGGGAACCGCGCCGACACTGGCCAGCTCCCAGCGGCTGGTGTGGAAGGTTTCGCGGGCGTCCCGGACCATGCTGGGCAGGGCCGCTCCCAGGCCCGGAATGGTCCGGGCGTCCATGGAGGCGAAGGAGACCAGCGCGTTGTTTTCCGTTGTGTGGAAAAAAAGGATGTCCGCCTGGTCAAACGAGACATAGTCGCGGCTCAGCATCAGAAACAGGCTGTTCGCTGCGAAATGGTATGCGTCGGACTGGGGCGCGGCGGCGCCGAGCGCCTTGAGCTCCGGGATTTCCGTGTTGTGGTTGAGCGAGCGGATGAGATGATCCTGCACATCGGAAAGGTTGTCATCCTGTTTTTCGACATAGCGGGGCAACAGGTCGCGATAGGACTGGACGACCTGGTTGCGCACCACATTCATGGCGTACAGGTTGTTGTAGAACAGCATGGCCAGCAGCCCCACCACGATGATGATCAGCAGCAGGGAGATGCTGAAGCTGATGGTTTTGGTGAAGCGCATACCCTTCCCCCGGAGACGGATGCGCCCGCCGGCCGCGAGGCGGCCCGGCGCGCCGGCATCATGACTGCCATTATATCATGGCAAATGACTGTTGCATCAGGCTTTCTGGTGGTATAATCGATATGTCTCCCATTTTTCGCCACCATGCCTGCAGGCTGGACGGCGAACCGCAGGAGAAAACAGAAGAGAAAAGGTGATTGCATGCCTCGCGTATCCGTGACCCAACCGGTCACGCGTCCCAAAGCCGCACCGTCCGGGAAGCCCCGGACCGCTGCTGGCGCTTCCCGTGGGAGCCGCCCTCCCGCGGCACATACAGGCCATTCCTCCCCGACGGCAACCGCCGCGGCCGTACAGCCGCAGACGGTGGTTCGGCGTGTGCCTTCCTTCTGGATCTACGCGTTGCTGATGGTGCTGGCCGTCTACACGGCGGTCACCTGTGTGCGTCAGGAAACCGAACTCCAAACCCTCCGCCGCGCCAAGGCGGAAATTGTCGAAAAAATCTCGCGGGAAACCAGAATCAACGAACAGCTGGCGGAACGGAAGCTCGAAATCGCTTCCGGCGACGCGATAGAACGCCTGGCCCGCGAAAAGCTCGGCTACGTGAAAGATGGCGAGCGCATCTTCGTAGACAGCAACAAGTAAGGCGCCGGCAAGATATTACTTGCCCTTTTCCAAAAACCAATGGCGAGTTTGGCCATTGGTTTTTGGAACATATAGGGCAGGTTTTTCTTGCCAAGCCAAGGCGCCGGCAAGAAATTACCTGCCCTTTTCCAAAAACCAATGGCGAGTTTGGCCATTGGTTTTTGGAACATATAGGGCAGGTTTTTCTTGCCAAGCCAAGGCGCCGGCAAGAAATTACCTGCCCCGGCCGCTATTTTTTCGCCAACTTCGCCCAGGTGTCCTTCAGGCCCACCGTGCGGTTGAAGATGGGCAGTCCGTCCCCGTTTTTGGCCGGGTCCACGCAGAAATACCCCATGCGCAGGAATTGGAACCGATCTCCCGGCTGCGCGCTTGCCAGCGAGGGCTCGCACTTGGCATGCGGCATGAGGATGAGGGAATCCGGGTTCAGATTTGCCTTGTAGTCTCCCTCTTCCGGGCTTTCCACGGAGAAGAGCATGTCGTACAGGCGGACTTCGGCATCCACCGCGTGGGCCGCGCTGACCCAGTGGATGGTGCCCTTGACCTTGCGTCCGTCCGGCGATTCGCCGCCGCGGGAGGCAGGGTCGTAGGTGGCGTGCACCGTGGTGACACGGCCCTCCGCATCGGTTTCAAACGAGGTGCAGCGTACAAAGTAGGCGCTCTTGAGCCGGACCTCGCCATCGGGCTTGAGCCGGAAGTATTTTGGCGGCGGGGTGGGCATGAAATCTTCACGCTCTATCCAGAGCTCGCGGGTGAAGGGCACTTCGCGGGAACCCGCTTCCGGGGATTCCGGATTGTTCTCGAGGGTGAACACCTCTTGCTGTCCTTCGGGGTAGTTGTCGATGACCAGTTTGATGGGATCGACCACGGCCATGACCCGGGCGGCGGACTTGTTGAGGTTTTCGCGGACGCAGTGCTCCAGCAGGCCCCAATCCACCACGCTGTTGGTTTTTGACACGCCGATGCGCTCAATGAAATCGCGGATGGCCTCCGCCGGGAATCCGCGCCGGCGCAGGCCGCACAGGGTGGGCATCCGCGGGTCATCCCAGCCGCTGACATATTCGTTTTCCACCAGATCGCGCAGCTTGCGCTTGCTCATCACGGTGTGGTTGATGTTCAGGCGCGAGAACTCGTATTGCCGCGGCGGATTCTCGATTTCGCACTGCTCGAGCACCCAGTTGTACAGCGGGCGGTGATCCTCGTACTCCAGCGAGCACAGGGAATGGGTGATGCCCTCGATGGCGTCCTGCAGGGGATGCGCGAAGTCGTACATGGGGTAGATGCACCAGGCGTCGCCCATGCGGTGGTGGTGTTCCTTCTTGATGCGGTACATGGCGGGGTCGCGCAGGTTCATGTTGGGGGAGGTCATGTCGATCTTCGCGCGCAGCACGCACTGCCCCGGCTCGAACGCTCCTGCGCGCATGCGGGCGAACAAATCGAGATTCTCCTCCACGGATCGGTTGCGCCAGGGGCTCTCCCGGCCCGGCTGCGTGAGTGTGCCCCGGTATTCGCGGATTTCTTCCGGGGAGAGGTCGTCCACATAGGCCAGCCCCTTGCGGATGAGCATCACCGCATATTCATAGATGCGTTCGGAATAGTCGGAACCGTAGAACAGGCGGTCTCCCCAATCGAAGCCAAGCCAGTGGATGTCTTCCATGATGGCGTCCACGAATTCCACATCCTCCTTGGCAGGGTTCGTGTCGTCGAAACGCAGGTTGCACAGGCCGCCATATTTTTCCGCTGTGCCGAAATCGATGACGAGCGCCTTGGTGTGCCCAATGTGCAGATAGCCGTTGGGTTCCGGCGGGAAGCGGGTGTGGACCTTTTGAATGCGGCCACCGGCCAGATCGGCCTCGACCACTTCCTCGATGAAATTCTTCTGACGGCGTTCCATTTCTTCCATGATGCGTTTCCTCCCGTACGGTTCCGGTCCGTGCGGCCTTCAGGGGGCCGATCGCCCAAAATCCGTCTGATGCGCCCGCTTCCGCAGGAAGCGGCCTCCATTCATTATAAACCCGCCCGTCCGCTTTGAAAAGGAGGCGGACGTTCTCAGATTCATGGTTCCGGGGCGTTTTCGCTGGGTAACAAAACAGGAAGAAACACACGTTTGCGGGATGCCGCCGGCGATGCAAAGGACGAGGGAAAGTGGGTTTGCCACCGAATGAACGCAAATGGCAGTGGAAAACCAGCTGAAAAACGCAGGAAGCATTGGTGGTACGGGTCCACCTTCAGAACAAGGATCATCATCCTGTTTGTGCTGGTGCTGTACGGCACGGTCGGCGCACTGGGTTCCTTTGTCTTCTACGGCTGGTTTCAGGAGATGCGGCATGCCATTTCGCAGACGGCCAGCTGGCAGGCCGATGAGGTGTCCCGGCGGCTCGACGGCTACCTGGACATTCCCGGCCATCTGGTGGAGGTGCATCACGACCTGATTGAAACAGGTGTGGTGAACATCGCCGACCCGGCAACCCGCGAACGGTTTTTCGCGTCTGCCCTGCGTACGCATCAAGGCTCCTCCGTGCTGAGCTTTTCCGTGGGGTTTGAGACAGGCGAATACTACGGCGCCCGCTGGAATCCCCGGGGGGAGGTGGAGGCCTATCGCAATGACGCCTCCACCGGCGGCGCCTCCTGGTACTATGCCGTGAACCCGGACGGCACGGCTGCGGAGAAGGTGATGGAGGCAGGGCTGTTCGATCCCCGCGCACGGGACTGGTACCTGGTGGCCCGGCAAACCAACGGCCTTGTCCATTCCCCCATATACAGCCATTTTGTCACAAGGGATCTCGCGATATCCGCGGCCCGGCAACTGGTGGATGTGTCCGCCGGGTTGGATGGCGTGCTTGCCGCACACATCACACTGGGACAGATCAGCGCCCAGCTTGCGGAGGCGTCCGTGGAAACGGGGACCCGTACCCTGGTGGTTGAAAGGCAGACCGGTTTGCTGGTGGCCAACACGCTCAATACGGAGAATGCCGTGCCGGACGGGGCGGGAGGACTTGCCCGGCGCCCGCTCACCGAAGAGATCCATGCCGGCTTCACACAGGTCTATCGCGCACATGTGACCGACGGGGTGACGGTGGACCGGATGCGGGATGCCGCCGGCGTGAACACCGTGCTGGTGACCCCCTACCGGCGGCCCGGCATCGACTGGCTCATCCTGACCGCGGTGCCGGAAGCCATGTTCACCCGTGCCCCCTACCTGCGCTTCGGTATTGCCGCGCTGTCCGTGCTGTTGCTGCTGGCAGGCGCCAGCGTGCTGTTCATCCGCACGGCGAACCGCTATCTGCGGCCGGTTCGGGATCTCATCCAGGCCTCCGCGGACTTTTCCGCCGGCGATCTCGCCCGGCGGGCGCCCGTCGCACGGCATGACGAAATCGGGGAGATGGCCCACGCGTTCAATGGCATGGCCGACACCATCTCCGCACAGGTGGCCAATCTGGAGGAACAGGTGCGCGGGCGCACCCGGGCCTGGGAGGCGGCCAACCGGACGCTGGAGGAGAGCGAGGACAGGCTCCGGCTCATCCTCGACTCCACCGCCGAGGCCATCTACGGGCTGGATCACCATGGACGGTGCACCTTCTGCAATGCCAGCACGCTGCAGTTGCTGGGATATGACTCGGAGGCGGCGCTGTTGGGCCGCAACATGCATGAGGCCATCCATCACAGCCGGGAGGACGGCACCCCGTTCAAAGAAATGGACTGCCCCATCACCAGGGCATTCCTGGACAAGGTGGGGGTGCATGTGCCGGAGGATGTGTTCTGGCGTGCCGACGGCACCGCGCTCGAGGTCGCCTACCACGCCTATCCGCAGCAACGGGACGGGGAAGTGGTGGGCGTGGTGGTGTCGTTCATCGACATCTCGCATAGCAAACAGGCACAGGCACGCATCCAGTACCTGGGCACCCATGACGCGCTGACCGGGCTGCTCAACCGGCCCGCCTTCGACGAGGCCATGCGGCGGGCGGAGCGGGAAGCCTGGGTGCCGGTATCCATCCTGTTCGGCGATGTCAACGGCTTGAAGCTCACCAACGACATTTTTGGGCACGAGGCCGGCGACGAGCTGCTCCGTGTTTCCGCCGAAATTCTCACCGGCATCTGCCGGGAGGAGGACACGGTGGCGCGTGTCGGCGGGGACGAGTTCACCGTGCTGCTGCCCTATACCGGGGCGCAGGGCGCGCAGCAGCTGCGCGATCGCATACTGGATGCGTTTTCCCGGCGGACGGTCTCCTCCATCCGTTGCAGCATTTCCATCGGGACGGCCACGCGCACGGATGCGCAGACCCGGCTGGAGGACGTGCTCAAGCAGGCCGAGGAGAACATGTACAAGGCCAAGGCCGTGGAGCGCAGGCGCAACGACAACACCCTGATTGCCACGCTCATGGAGACGCTGTTCAACCGCGCGCCGGACGAGCGGCGGCATGCCGAAGTGGTGGGACGCTTCAGCGCACGGATGGGCCAGGCGTTGAATCTGTCGGAGCCGGAGTTGCGTCGGTTGCGGGAAACCGCCCGGCTGCATGACATTGGGAAAATTGTGCTGGATGACGAAGAAATCCGGCGTTCCGAATTGTGGTTCCAGGATGTCGGCTTGCCTGCGGTCGAAGGTCCGGATGAAGCGCGGCAAACGGAGGATGGCGCGGATGAAGCGCGGCACGCGCGCAGGGACATGCTGCAGCGGCATGTGCTGGTGGGCTACCGCATCCTCAACCTGTCCAGCGACACCATCGACTTGGCGGAGAATGTGCTCACGCATCACGAGCACTGGGACGGCACCGGATACCCCAAGGGGCTCAAGGGGGAGGAAATACCGCTTGCGGCAAGAATTCTGCTCATGGCCGAGTATGTGGCGGATCTGACGAACGGCCCGGGTCGTGATAGAATGGCTGCGGAGACGCTGCCCGACTTTTTCCGGGCG
>JAEWSN010000066.1 GCA_023459915.1 Bacillota bacterium | reverse complement strand
CGTCCACGGTCTTCGAGGTGGGCAGGAGAATGTCGATGAGGCGCTTGTGGGTGCGCATCTCGAACTGTTCGCGGGCGTCCTTGTACTTGTGGGGCGCGCGCAGGATGGTCATGATCTCCTTGCGGGTGGGCAGCGGCACGGGGCCGGACACCTTGGCGCCGGTGCGCTTCGCGGTTTCCACGATGCGTTCGGCGGAAGCGTCGAGCACCTGGTGATCGAATGCCTTCAAGCGGATTCTGATTTTCTGTTGGTTCGCCATACAGAGGCCTCCTTCAAAGATGTAGTCGCTGGCATCCAAGCATCTGTACCCACACGGCCGGGTGTGTCGCGTCTTCCCAAGAGAAAAGCCCGAGGTTTCCCCAGGGCTGCAACGCAAAGACACGGGCGCGTTCGCGCCATACGTCCATGTTGAGTGACGAGTCGCCCGATTTCCTTGAATCGGACTATCTCCACCACAGTTCCCAGGCCAAGCCTGCCATCTGCGGCTTCATCGTATGCCATGTCACAGCAAGAGTCATTATACCAGCGATAATACAGGTTGGCAAGGGTAAATTTTGCAGGAAATTCACATCGCCGTAGGCGTTGCGGTCTTCCACCCGATCATTTGTCGGTCGCGAATCGGGCCACGGTCTCGGCGAATTTGCGCAGCTTGGCATTCACCCGCCCGTTGACCGAATCCTCCGGCCAGGTGCCGTCCGCCTGTTTCTCCCCTGCGGGCACGCCCGTCAGCAGGCTGATGCCCTCATCGACGGTCCGGATGGGCCAGATGTGGAACAGCCCCTCCCGTACCGCCTGCACCACCTCTTCGGACAACACAAGATTCTTGACATTCTGATGGGGTAGAATCACCCCCTGCCTGCCATTGAGCCCGCGATGCCGACACAGCTCGAAGAAGCCCTCCACCTTGAACGTGGCGCCCCCAATCGGCTGGATCATGCCGTGCTGGTTGACCGATCCGGTGACCGCATACCCCTGATAGATCGGCAGGTCCGACAGGCTCGACAGAATCGCGAACAGCTCGGCCGAGGACGCGCTGTCGCCTTCCACGCCGCCATAAAGCTGTTCAAAACAGAGGGAGGCGGTCAACGACAGCGGCAGCTCCTGCGCAAAGCGGTTCCCGATATAGCCATTGAGGATGAGAACCCCCTTGGTATGCGTGTCACCGCCGGTTTCCACCTCGCGCTCAATGTCCACGATGCCGCTCTTGCCCATGTAGGTGGCGGCGGTGATGCGGGACGGCTTGCCGAACGCGACATCCCCCATGTCAAGCACCGCCAGGCCGTTCACCTGACCGGTCATCCAGCCATCGGTGTCGATCATCAGGGTGCCGTCCGCGTAAAGTTCCAGCATCTCCTCGTCGTACTTGCTGGACCGCCGGCGCTGCTGGGCCACGGCCTTTTTCACATGCGCGGCCCCCACAAGTCCCGCCCCGTCCAGCTCGGCCCAGGTGGCGGCTTCGGCAAGCACAGAGGCGATGTCGTTGAAGTGGGTGGTCAGCTTGTGCTGATCCTGAACCAGCCAGGAACAGTGATCCACGACCGCCGCAACCCCTTCGCGATCGAAATGCCGCATGCCTTCCTTCTCGCACCAGGCGGAGATGAACTGCGCGACCCGGTAGGCGTTTTCGTCCGACCAGGGCATCTCGTCGTCAAAATCCGCCTTGATCTTGAACAGCTTGCGGAAATCACGATCCAGGTTGTACAACAGGTGGTAAATCTCCGCGCTGCCAATCAGAATGACCTTCACATTGACAGGCACGGGTTCGGGCTTGATGTTGCCCACGCCGACCAGGCTCATCTGGTCCTTGGGCGGCTCGATGGTGATCAGCCTGGTCTTGAGTGTGCGCTTGATGGCCTCGAAGGACTGCGGATTGCCGGCGAGATCGGACATCTGCAAAATCAGAAAGCCCCCGTTCGCCTGATGGAACAGCCCGGGCTTGATGCGCGTGAAATCCGTCACCATCGCGCCCATTTCATTCTCATAGTCGCAACGGCCCATCAGGTTGGCATAGGTGGGATTGTAGTCGATGATCACCGGCGCGCCATGGAGCCGGCTGTTGTCCACCAGCAGGTTGATGCGGTACCGCTGCCTGGGATCATCCTCCGGTCCGCGCTTCATCATCATCTGCATGAACGCGGCCTGGTTGTCGTCACCAAAGTCCTCCGTCCGCAGCGCGTCAAGATTCGCAAGAATGTCCGCGCGCACCAGATCCAGATAGGCGAGGATGTTGGCGCGATCCGCGTACTTGTCGCGCAGGTCGTCCATGTGCATGCCCACCGCATACAGCGCAATCCGGGCTTCCCATTCACGCACGGCCTCTTCGGCCTCCGACTCCACCTCGCGGATGCGGCGGATGGTGTCGGCACTATCCTTCTGCAGCATCTCCATGTTGCGGGAAAGCTCGCTCTTGACCTGCTCGTCGAGTTCCTTGAACTCCTCCTCGTCCACCGGATTGCCATCCACCAGCGGCATGAACCAGATCCCGGAGGGGTTGACCTTGACGCGGAAGCCGTGCTCTCCGGCCGCCGTGTTGAGTCCCACGACCAGCTGGTCCTTCTTGTCCTTGAACTGGCGGATGATGCGTGTCCGCTCCGCCTGGTAATCCTCTCCGTCGAACGCCTTGACGATTTCCTGCTCGATGACCCGGATGAACTCCTCCATGTCCTTCTTGAACACGCGGCCCATGCCGGCCGGGAGGTTGAGCGCGCGGGGCTGGTCCGAATCCTCGAAATTGTGCACATGCACCCAGTCCTCGGGAATGGGCATCAGGCGTGCGGCCTTCTGCGCGCAATCGAGCGCGTACCGGGTCTTGCCCTCACCGGACTCGCCGCTGATGTAGATATTGTATCCCTCCAGCTTGATCCGAAGCCCGAAGTCGAGCGCGTCCACGGCCCGCTGCTGTCCTATCAGCTCCCGGGAAGGCTTGACCTGGGTGGTGTCTGCAAACCGCAGCGTGGCAGGGTCTGTCACACGACGCAGCTTTTCGGGTGGCAATGGCGAGATGGTCATGGCAACTCCTCCTCTGTCGGTGAAAACCGTTTCCACATCACAAGGGCATCTTCCTGGTTGTCCTGGTAGTAGCCCCGGCGCAGCCCGTCAACGGTGAACCCGAAGGACCGGTACAGGGAAATGGCGGCCCCGTTGCCGCGCCGCACCTCCAGCGTGGCCGAGGTGGCCCCGGCGCCCGCCAGCCCTTCGAGCAGCGCCGCCATCAGCATGCGCCCCACACCCCGACCCCGGTGGTCGGGGTCCACGGCGATGTTGGTGATGTGCCCCTCGTCAAAGATGACCCAGCAGCCCGCATATCCCAGCAGCACGTCGTCCTGTTCCGCCACCAGATACACGGCGCGCTCGTTTTCCAGCTCGTCGGCCAGCATCGCGCGGGACCAGGGAATCGAAAAGCACCGCTGTTCCAGGACCGCGAGCGCGTCAAGATCCGACATTTCCATCCGGCGGATGTTCACCGCTGCCCGCATCAGCGCCGCTCCTGTTCCGCGGCATCGCGCGGGAGCAGATCATACCGGCGCTGTTCCGCCTGGGAGGCCCGCAGATACCGGGGCTCAACCACTAAAGGATCCCCGGGTTCTCCGGATGCCCCGGACACACCGTCCGGGTGGCGCAACGCCGCCAACCGGGCCGTGGTGGCGGCCCGTGTCGTGAAAAACGCCGGATCGGCCGCGGTGATGTGCCGGACATGGCCCACAAACTGCCATTTTTCACGAATCAGGGCGCAAAAGGTGAGGGCGCAATCCCCCACCAGCAACACGTCCTGATTGAAGATGGCCAGCTGTTCCGCCAGGATGTCCATAGAGAGCACCGTGTCCTCCGCCAGCGGCACCGGCAGCTGCCCCGGCAACTCCGGCAACCGGTAGAACCCACAAAAGGCCTGGCGATTGCGCGCGTCAATGACCGGACAAACCACACCCGGCCAGGCGGGCACCGTGCAGGCCAGCGCCTCCAGGGTGGAGATGCCCACCAACGGTTTGCCCGTGGCGAACGCGAGTCCCTTGGCGGTCACAACGCCAATGCGCAGCCCGGTAAAGGAGCCGGGGCCAACCGCAACGGCAAAGCAATCGACATCCGTCGGCGCAAGTGATGCACGCGCAAACAGATCCGTCACCATGGGCAGCAGCTTTTGTGAATGCGTGCGGGTTCCGTGAATGGCTGCTTCGGCCACCAATGCCCCGTTTTCCATCAAGGCGCCGCTCGCGGTCGCACAGGCGGTGTCGAGCGCAAAAATTCTCATGCCTGCCCCCTGTTCCAATCAATGCGTATCTGCCGGTGACAGCTGGTTTCCCAGCCGGCCGCCCCATTGCCGTCCTCCTGGCCTGAGGCTTCCGTTTCAGGGGCCACAAGCTGGATTTCCACCGCAACACAGTTCGCCGGCAGGTATGGACCCGCGCGATCCGGCCACTCCACCAGGCACACCGACTCACCGTCAAAATACTCTTCCCAGCCGATATCGTGCAGTTCGTCGGGATCCGAAATCCGGTAGAGGTCGAAATGGTGCAGCGTGCGGCGGGAACCGTCGGGCATGCGGCCCTCGTAGCTGTTCACAAGTGTGAAGGTGGGGCTTGTGATGGGCCCGGTGATGCCCATCCCCCTGGCGAAGCCGCGGGCAAACACCGTTTTCCCCGCGCCCAGATCGCCGGTGAGGCAAAGCGTGGCCCCCGGAGGCGTGCGTGCCGCCAGCGCCATGGCAACGGCCTCTGTCTGTTCCTCGGAAATGCTCCCCACCGATTCATGACGCATCAGACGCCGCTCCGTTCATACACAATCCGGCCGCCAATCACGGTGACATCCACCTTGGCGGACAGGGACAGCGGATCGTCGGACAACACAATGAAATCGGCGTCCTTGCCGATCTCCAGGCTGCCAACCCGATCCTGGATGCGACAGATTTCAGCCGCCCGCAGCGTGACGGCCCGCAACGCGGCGTCCCGGGGCATGCCCTCGCGCACCGCCACACCGGCACACAGCAACAGATGCTGGATGGGGATTTCGGGATGATCCGTCATCAGGGCGGGAAACACGCCCTCCGCCACGAGCCGGCCGGCCGCGCCGATTTCCTGGTGCCGCAGCTCCGGCTTGGAACGATTGGTCAGGATGGGGCCAAGGATGACATCCACGCCGGATTCCCGGATCACATCGGCGAGCATCCAAGCCTCGGTGGCATGCTCGAGGGTCATGTCCAGCCCGTACTCCGCACGTATCCGCAACGCCGTGACAATGTCGTCGGCGCGGTGGCAGTGCGCCTTGACCACAAGCTCCCCACGCAGCACGGGCAGCAGGGCCTCGAGCTTCATGTCGTATTCGGGCTTGTCGTGCTCTTCCGGATCCTGCTTGTGCTTCTGAAGCTGGTCGAGGTATTCCCGTGCCTTGTTGAGCTGCTCGCGCAGCATTGCAGCCGTGGCCATGCGCGTGGTGGGTGTCTGGTGCTTCTCGTGATAAACGGATTTTGGATTCTCGCCAAACGCGATTTTCATCGCGCACGGCACGCGGAACGCCATCTCGTCCACGGTCCGGCCATAGGTCTTGAGCGCGGCAAACTGTCCCCCGATGACATTGGCGCTGCCCGGTCCGGTCACCACCGTGGTGACACCGCCCGCGCGCGCCTCCTCAAAGCCCCTGTCCGCATGGTGGATGCCATCGATGGCCTGCAGATGCGGGGTGACGGGATCGGTCATTTCGTTGCCGTCGTCGCCCTCAAAGCCGATGCCGTCACCGAACACACCCACATGACAGTGCGCGTCCACCAGTCCGGGCATCACAACACGACCGCCGGCATCGAGCACCGTGTCTCCCGACTGTGGTACGGGACACGCCGTCATCGGGCCCATCGCGTGGATCACGCCCCCATGGGCCACGAGACAGCCATCCTCAATCGGTTCCGTGGCAATCGGCAACAAACGCGCATGGCGAACAATCAACATGGGTCCTCCTCATCAACGTCCGGTCTTGTTTCCTGCCGCGCTCAGCTGGGCAGTTCCGGCAAACACGGCGGTTCCTGCAGCGCTCAGCTGGGCAAATCCGGCGGTTCCTGCCGTGTGTTCCCCTCCGGCTTTTCGGACTCCCCGGCCGCGGGCCGGTCGGTCTTCCGCCTGAGCCGGTTGGGCGTGGGCATCCGCGTCAGCGCCTGCCGCAACACCTGATCAAACCGGCTGACGGGAATGATTGTCAGCTTTTCGCGCACCTTCTCGGGAATGTCCTGCACATCTTTCTTGTTCTCGAAGGGAATGATGATGGTGTCGACCCCCGCCCGATAGGCGGCCAGCGACTTCTCCTTGAGTCCCCCGATGGCAAGGACCCGGCCGCGCAGGGTGATTTCCCCGGTCATGGCCACATTGCGCCGCACGGGAATGCCAGTGAGCGCCGAAACCATCGCGGTCGCCAGCGTGATGCCGGCGGAGGGGCCATCCTTGGGGATGGCGCCCTCGGGCACATGCAGGTGCATGTCCGTTTTTTTGTGGAAGGCGGGATCGATGCCAAAATCGTCCGCCCGGAACCGCACCACACTGCGTGCGATTCGTGCCGATTCCTTCATGACATCGCCAAGCTGCCCCGTCAGTTCCACCGCGCCCTCCCCGGGCACAAGGCTCACCTCGATGGACAGGGTGTCTCCCCCAACCGGGGTCCAGGCCAGTCCTCTGGCCACACCGACCTCATCGGTCTCATTCTTCTTGTCAACAAGGTACTTCCGGGCGCCAAGATACCTGCTGATGGTCTTGGCGCTGACACGCAGCATCACCGCGTCGTCCTCGACGATTTCCCGGGCGCATTTGCGCAATACGGTGGCAATGGCGCGCTCCAGATTGCGCACACCCGCCTCACGCGTGTAATGGCGGATGATTTCCCGGATGCCGGTGGTGTCGAACCGCAGGCGGCCCTCCGGAATCCCATGCAGCTCCAACTGCTTGGGGATGAGATGCTGGGAGGCGATGAAGGTCTTCTCCTCATCGGTATACCCGGAGATGTCGATGACCTCCATGCGGTCGAGCAGCGGGCGCGGAATGGCGTCCTTGTAGTTGGCGGTGGTGATGAACAGCACGTCGGAGAGGTCGAACGGCAGTTCCAGGTAATGATCCCGGAAATCCTTGTTCTGTTCGGCGTCGAGCACCTCGAGCATGGCCGAGGAGGGATCGCCCCGGAAGTCGGAGGACATCTTGTCGATCTCGTCGAGCAGAATCAGCGGGTTGCGGCTGCCCGCCTGCTTGATGGCGTTGATGATGCGGCCCGGCATGGCGCCCACATAGGTTCGGCGATGGCCGCGGATTTCCGCCTCGTCGCGCACGCCGCCAAGCGACATCCGCACATACTTGCGGTTCAGCGCCTCGGCAATGGATCGCGCAATGGAGGTTTTACCGACACCGGGCGGTCCGGCGAGGCAGATGATGGGACCATGCAGACCGTGTCGCAACCGGCGGACTGCAAGATACTCGACCATCCGCTCCTTGACCTTCTCCAGCCCATAGTGATCCCGGTCAAGCACGCGCGAGGCGTTGGCAAGATCCAGGTTTTCGTCGGTGCGCACGTTCCACGGCAAATCGAGCAGCCAGTCGAGATACGTGCGGATCACGCCGCTTTCCGCGGAGGACGTGTGCATTTTCTGCAGCCGGCCCAATTCCTTGAGCGCCTTTTTTTCCACATCCTCGGGCAGCTTCGCTTCCAAAATGCGATCCCGGTACTCGTCCCCCTCGTCGCCCGTGTCGTTGTCGCCAAGCTCCTTCTGGATGGCCTTCATCTGTTCGCGCAGGTAATACTCGCGCTGGGACTTGTCGATGGACTGGCGGACCTTGCTGTTGATGTTTCGCTCAATCTCCAGAATCTCGATTTCCTTGGCCAGCAGGTCGAGCAGTTTCTCCAATCGCCGCTTGGGAGAGGGTTCCGACAGAATGGTCTGCTTCACCTCCACGCTGGAGTTCATGTTGGACGCAACCACATCCGGCAGCCGGGAAAAATCGTCAATGGCACTGACGGAGAGCGTGGCATCCGGTGAAATGCGGTTGGTCAGCTTGGCGTAGCGTTCGAAATGCTCCACCACCTGGCGCGCGAGCGCCTCGAGCTCCGATTTGCTGCGGGTTGCGCGCGGCACACGGATTTCCTCGACAAGCACGGAAAAATACGGATCCTCCGATTCCCAGGAGACAACGCGCGCGCGGTCCAGCCCCTCCACGAGAACCCGGATGGTGTCTCCGGGCAGTCGGAGCAGCTGCTTGACCCGCGCAATGGTGCCGATGGCGTGGATATCCTCCGGTCCGGGTTCCTCCTCGGACGGATCACGCTGGGCTGCCAGGAAAATGGTCTGCTCCTTGAGCATGGCATCCTCAAGCGCCTTGATCGATCTGGCGCGGCCCACGTCAAAATGCAGAATCATGTATGGAAAAACCACGATGCCGCGAAGCGGCAGCAGCGGCATGAGCCGGGATTTTTTCTGATTGCCTGTCTGTCTCATTCTTGTACCCCCAAATGGTTTCCTTTATTGGTGAGGTTGCGCAACGGCACAACGGCGGCAATGCCCGGGAGCCAATAAAGGAATCTGTTGGTTCTCCCCCCGGGCGCATGGGGCTGACTGCGGTAGCGAAGTCGCTGGCGCGGCGCTGCTGGGTCTCCCCCCGGGCGCATGGGGCTAACTGCGGCAGCGAAGTCGCTGGCGCGGCGCTGCTGGTTCTCCCCCCGGGCGCATGGGGCTATCTCATTATACGCATGCCCGCGGTGAATGACAATCAATCTGCCGGTCTTCGGTGACGGTGTGACAAATCGGCTGTCATTCCCGCGCCCCGCCGGCAGCCAGGTCCCGAACAAGCGGAGCCGGCCGGCTGGAGTGCCTTATCAGCACTTTACCCAGTCCACACGGGGGATAACGGAACAACATCACATAAAAAGCCCCCTTGTGCCTGAAGAGACACAAGGGGGCTTTCCTTTTCGCAAAGGGCGGGTAAGTCACAAACGGGTCCACGGCGACTGACTAACCCGCCCTATAGGTGCGAAAAAGGAATGCCTGCGTCTGCAAACGTATCGTTTGCAGATCCACCCTTACGCCTGACAAAGAGGCGCGTGGGATGGCTCGGCATTCCTTTTCGCAAAGGGCGGGTAAGTCACTCGCCTTTATTACTTAATGATCTCTGCCACGACGCCGGCGCCAACGGTACGGCCGCCTTCGCGGATAGCGAAGTTCAGACCCTTTTCCATGGCGATGGGGGTGATCAGCTCGATGGTCATGGTGACGTGGTCGCCAGGCATGCACATCTCAACGCCTTCCGGCAGCTTGATGTTGCCGGTCACGTCGGTGGTACGGAAGTAGAACTGGGGACGGTAGCCGGAGAAGAAAGGCTTGTGACGGCCGCCTTCTTCCTTCGTCAGAACCATGACCTGAGCGTTGAAGATGGTGTGGGGGGTGATGGAACCGGGCTTGGCCAGAACCTGGCCGCGCTCGATGTCCGCACGTTGCACGCCACGGAGCAGGGCGCCGATGTTGTCGCCGGCCTGCGCCTGGTCGAGAAGCTTGCGGAACATTTCAACACCGGTGACAACCGTCTTCTTCGGCGCTTCCATGAGACCGACGATTTCGACTTCCTCGCCAACCTTGATGGTGCCACGTTCCACACGACCGGTGGCGACAGTGCCGCGGCCGGTGATGGAGAACACGTCTTCGACAGGCATCAGGAAGGGCAGGTCGGTGGCACGGGTGGGGGTGGGGATGTATTCGTCGACCGCCTTCATGAGGTCGAGAATGCACTTGTACTTCGGATCAGCCTGGTCGGTGGAGGTGCATTCGAGCACGTCCAGCGCGGAACCGCGGATGATCGGAATCTCGTCGCCCGGGAACTCGTAGGAGGACAGCAGCTCACGGAGCTCCATCTCAACCAGCTCGAGCAGTTCTTCGTCGTCGACCATGTCGCACTTGTTCAGGAACACGACGATCTTCGGCACGCCAACCTGACGGGAGAGCAGGATGTGCTCACGGGTCTGGGGCATCGGGCCGTCGGCGGCGGACACAACCAGGATGGCACCGTCCATCTGGGCGGCACCGGTGATCATGTTCTTGACATAGTCGGCGTGGCCGGGGCAGTCCACGTGGGCGTAGTGACGGTTGGCCGTCTCGTACTCGACGTGGGCGGTGTTGATGGTGATGCCGCGCTCGCGCTCCTCGGGAGCGGAGTCGATGGCATCGTACGCCTTGACCTGGATAGTCTTGTCGGTCATGGCGAGCACCTTGGTGATACCGGCGGTCAGCGACGTCTTGCCGTGGTCGACGTGGCCGATGGTGCCGATGTTGACGTGGGGTTTGTTGCGTTCAAATTTGGCCTTTCCCATGGAAATGAACCCTCCTTCATCGTATCACTGATGATTCACGATTATATGATATTTGCATAGGCAGTTCAAGCGATCCACCCGCTCCGCACAGTCATTTTCACTGATTTGTCACAAGCTTCCCGCAAAAACCCGTTTGTTTTCCCCGCAAACCCTGTTTCAGGCTTCACGGGAGCGGCCTTGGCGCAAAAGACAATCAGTCCTTGCCCCGGCGGCCTTCCGCCACTTTCTCCTGGACGTTGCGCGGCACCTCGGCGTAGTGGTCGAACTCCATGGAGAAGACCGCGCGGCCCTGGGTGCGGGAACGCAGGTTGGTGGCATAACCGAACATTTCGGACAGCGGCACATGTGCGGTGATGACCTGGCCACTGAGTTGTGCCTCCATGCCGTGGATTTGACCGCGGCGGGAGTTCAAGTCGCCCATGACGTCGCCCATGTAGTCTTCCGGGGTGGTGACAACCACCTTCATCATCGGTTCGAGCAGTACCGGATCGGCCTTGCGCATGGCTTCCTTGAAGGCCATGGAACCGGCCACCTTGAAGGCCATTTCCGAGGAGTCGACTTCATGGTAGGAACCGTCGATGAGACGGACCTTGAAGTCGAGCACTTCGTAACCGGCGATGATGCCGCTCTTGGACGCTTCCTGGATGCCGGCGTCGATGGGACCGACGTATTCCTTCGGTACCGAGCCGCCCACGGTCTTGTTCTCGAACTCATAGCCCTTGCCGGGTTCGTTCGGTTCCATTTCGATGACGCAGTGGCCATACTGGCCACGGCCGCCGGACTGGCGCACGAACTTGCCCTCCGCCTTGACCAACTTGCGGATGGACTCGCGGTAGGAAACCTGGGGCGCTCCCACGTTGGCTTCCACCTTGAACTCCCTCAGCAGGCGATCCACGATGATTTCGAGATGCAGCTCGCCCATGCCGCGGATGATGGTCTGACCGGTTTCCACATCCGTGTTGACACGGAACGTGGGGTCTTCCTCAGCCAGCTTGGAGAGCGCAATGCCCATCTTTTCCTGGCCGGCCTTCGTCTTGGGTTCGATGGCAACAGAGATGACGGGTTCCGGGAACACCATGGATTCGAGATTGACGGGATGGTTCTCGTCACACAGGGTGTCGCCGGTGGTGGTGTTCTTGAGGCCAACCGCGGCGGCGATGTCTCCGGAATACACCGTTTCGATCTCCTGGCGGTTGTTGGCGTGCATCTGCAGGATGCGGCCCAGACGCTCGCGCTTGTCCTTCGTGGCGTTGAGCACATAGGAACCGGCGTTGACCGTTCCGGAGTACACACGGAAGAAGGACAGGCGACCCACGAACGGGTCGGTCATGATTTTGAACGCCAGGGCCGCGAACGGCGCGCTGTCGTCCGAGGGACGGGGTTCCTCCGTCTCGGTGCCGGGCACCTCACCCATGATGGGGGGGATGTCCAACGGAGACGGCATGTAGGCGATGACATTGTCGAGCAGCATCTGCACGCCCTTGTTCTTGTAGGAGGAGCCGCAGGAAACGGGGATCATCTTGACGGCGATGGTCAGCGTGCGGATGGCCGCGCGCAGCTCGTCGACAGAAATCTCCTCGCCCTCGAGGTACTTCTCCATGATGCTCTCGTCGGCGTCGGCGGCCGCCTCGAGCAGGTAGCCGCGGTATTCCTCGGCCAGATCCTTCATGTCGTCGGGGATCTCCACCTCGTCGATCTCTTTGCCCAGATCGTCGCGGTACAGATGCGCCTTCATGGTCACCAGGTCCACAATGCCCTGGAAACTGTCTTCCTTGCCGATGGGCAGCTGGATGGCCACCGCATTGGCCTGGAGACGGTCCTTCATCATCCTGATGCAGCGGAAGAAATCCGCGCCCATGATGTCCATCTTGTTGACATGCGCGATGCGCGGCACACCATAACGGTCCGCCTGACGCCACACGGTTTCGGACTGGGGCTCCACGCCGCCCTTCGCGCAGAAGAGCGTGACGGATCCGTCCAGCACGCGCAGGGAACGTTCCACTTCAACAGTGAAGTCAACGTGCCCCGGCGTGTCGATGATGTTGACACGGTTGCCCTTCCACTGGGCCGTGGTGGCCGCGGAAGTGATGGTGATGCCCCGTTCCTGTTCCTGTTCCATCCAGTCCATGGTGGCTGCGCCCTCATGAACCTCACCGATCTTGTGTGTGCGGCCGGTATAGTACAGGATGCGCTCGGTCGTCGTGGTCTTGCCGGCGTCGATATGCGCCATGATGCCGATGTTGCGCGTATTGGCGAGGCTGAATTCTCTGGGCATCGATACCCTCCTCTCGTTCCGTCGACGGAAGCCGCCTCCGTGTCCGGCACGATGGGCCGGACCGGAGCGCTTGCGTCATGATGATGCGATGCTTGTTGCCAGGAGGCGGAGGGCATGTGCCACACCCCCCATCCGGCGCGACGGAAACTCCGTCGCCGGCCGGCCTTACCAGCGGTAGTGCGCGAAGGCCTTGTTGGACTCGGCCATCTTGTGAACATCTTCCTTGCGCTTGAAGGCGGCACCCATGTTGTTGGTGGCGTCCATCAGCTCGTTCGCGAGACGTTCCTTCATGGTACGCTCGCTGCGCTTGCGGGCAAATGTGACGATCCAGCGCAGGCCCAGCGCCTGACGGCGCTCCGGGCGAACCTCGATCGGCACCTGGTAGGTGGCGCCGCCGACACGGCGGGCCTTGACTTCCAGCACGGGCATGACATTGGCCATGGCTGCCTGGAAGACTTCCAGGGGATCCTTGCCGGACTTGGTGCGGATGATCTCGAAGGCATCGTAGCAGATCTGCTGCGCGACACCGCGCTTGCCGTCGAGCATGATGTTGTTGATGAGCTTGGTCACGACCTTGTCATTGTAGATCGGATCAGCCAGTACGTCCCTCTTCGGGACATGTCCTCTTCTCGGCACTTGTCTTCCCTCCTTTGCGCGGAAACACGCTTGCGGCCATGCGGCCGTCGGTTCCGCGGGTACTCGTTCCGCCCACCTGGGACGGAATCGAACGCGCCGTCTGTTTCCCGGGATGCCCCTGAACTGTCCGATGCATCAGCCGGTCATGATGGCCGGCCTGTGTGAACCAGAGCTGTCATATGGAAACGACGAAATGCACGTCGATAATGGCAATTACTTCTTCGGACGCTTGGCGCCGTACTTGGAACGGCTCTGCATCCGCTTCGCCACGCCGGATGTATCAAGCGTGCCGCGGACGATGTGGTAACGGACACCGGGAAGATCCTTGACACGGCCGCCACGGATGAGGACCACGGAGTGCTCCTGCAGGTTGTGGCCGATGCCCGGGATGTAGGCCGTGACTTCGATCTGGTTCGTGAGGCGCACACGGGCGACCTTACGCAGCGCGGAGTTCGGCTTCTTCGGGGTGACGGTTTTCACGACGGTGCAGACACCACGCTTCTGCGGGCAGCTGAGATCGATGGCTTCCTTCTTCTGGGAATTGAAGCCCGACTGCAGCGCCGGAGAGGTGGACTTGTACTTCACCTGTTCGCGACCCTTCTTGACCAATTGGTTGAACGTCGGCATTTTTGGTTTCACCTCCTTGTAGAGTGCATATCACAAGCGGTTATCCGCCCATGTACCATGGAATGCTCCGCTGCCGGCGGTACCGGCGGCGTGTGCCGTCCGCAGACAGCCTGTCAGGGTTGGTCCTGTTCCCTCCGGATGCCGGCCACGGCTGCCCCGACTTCAATGCCGCAGGCCTTGCCCAGCAGTTTCATGCTCTCGGCCGGGATGACCTCCACCCCTTTGTCCGCGCACATGTCACGCAATTTCCCGACCACCCGCTCATCCGCGTCGCGCGCGATGTACACGCATGTGGCCGCATCGGTCTCCACAAGCCGGAGGGTCTGTTTCAGACCGATGGTTTTCGTCTTCTGTCTCAGTTGTTCCAGCACCTGAAGGCTCCTTCCGCCGCACCGGTTGCGACGCTTCGCGGGAGGCCCGCCCAAGCGACAAGCAGATACTACTCCGGCCGTTGAACATCCAAAACAATTCATCCTGAATCACGTGCCCACAACGGCCGGAGTTATGACCGTTTCGGATATCTGGCCGCCATCGCAATAAAAACGGTGCGGACACACGTTCGCACGCTCGGACATTGTATCACCGGAAGGATTTTTCTGTCAAGGCGTCCGATTGAACCGAACAGCGGCTGGATAAAGAAGAAATGCACAGCGGAATCCGCGCGGCGCACGCGGCGGAACCCGGGGAGCCCTCCACAGCGGGACAAGGCGGAATCCGCGCGGCGCGGGGGCGTGGATTTGCGGTACAATGGGGCTACAGGAGGACATGGAATATGAAAATCGGAGTCATGGTGGATTCATTGGGCCTGGGGGTGCGCGACGGCATCCAAAAGGCCAGGGCGCTGGGCGCGGAAGGCATCCAACTGTATGCGGTCAAGGGCGACATGGCCCCTGAAAACCTGGATGCGCCGGCAAGACGCGCGCTGCTGTCCTTCATCCGGAACAGCGGCATGACGGTCACCGCCCTGTGCGGCGATCCCGGTGGACACGGCTTCGCCGATCCGGCGCAAAATCCGGCCCGCGTCGCGCGCAGCAAAAAAATCATGCAGCTGGCCACAGACTTGGCATGCACCGTTGTCACCACACACATCGGGGTCATCCCGTCAGATCCCGCGCATCCCAGATACGCCGTGATGCAGCAGGCCTGCGCGGAGTTGGGGCGTTTCGGTGAACAAATCGGCGCGCGGTTCGCCATCGAAACCGGGCCCGAACCCGCCCCTGTCCTGCGTTCGTTCATTGAAAGCCTTGGCACCGGCGGCGTCGGCGTCAACCTTGATCCCGCCAACTTTGTCATGGTCACCGATCAGGATCCGGTGGAGGCGGTGCGGCTGCTGGGCCCGCACATTGTGCACACCCATGCCAAGGATGGCCGCATGCTGCGCAAGACCGATCCGGAAATCATCTACAACTTCTTTGCCGAAGGGGGCATCGGGGATCTGAGGATGGACGATTACTTCATCGAAACCCCGCTTGGCGAAGGCAGTGTGGATTTTCCGGCCTATCTGGCCGCCCTCCGCGACATCGGGTTCGACGGCTGGCTCACCATTGAGCGGGAAACAGGCGCGGATCCGGCCGCCGACATCGGCATGGCCATCGGCTATTTGCGGCGCTGCCTCGACAACAGGTAGCCGGAGGCCCGCAGGCTGAAGGCGCTCGCCAAGAAAACAGTCAAAAAGGACAAGATAACCCATTTTCATTTGAATTCAGTAGGATATCATGCAAATCAGGACACACCCAAAGGAGGATATGTGATGGACAGAGCCCATATTGCCGCCCAGTTGTATACCGTTCGGGAACACATGAAAACGCCGGAGGACATCCGTGCCACCCTCACCCGGGTTCGGGAAATCGGGTATGAGGCGGTGCAGCTGTCCGGTCTGGGCCCCATCGACGCAGGCGTGCTCAAGGGCATCTGCGACGAGCTGGGCCTCACCGTCTGCGCCACCCATGTCCAGCGCGACATTCATGGTGATCTGACGGAAATCATCCGCGAGCACAAGCTGTGGAACTGCCGCTATGTCGGCATCGGCGCCATTTCGCCCAACTACCCCAAAACCATGGAGGGCTACAAGGCATACGCGCAGGAACTCAACCGCATCGGGCGCGAACTCCGCGCGCACGATCTGGTGCTGATTTACCACAACCACAACTTCGAGTTCGAGAAGTTCGAAGGAAAACCCGCCCTGGAATGGCTCATGGAGTGGACGGATCCCGCCGCGGTCGACTTCGAGATCGACACCTACTGGGTACAGGCCGGCGGCGCCAACCCGTTGCAATGGATCAACAAGGTGAAGGGCCGCATGGACGTGGTCCATTTCAAGGACATGGCCATCTATGACCGCCAGCAGACCATTTGCGAAATCGGCACGGGCAATCTCGACTGGCCCGCCATCATCCAAACCTGCCGGGACAACGGCGTGGTGTGGTACTGTGTGGAACAGGACACCTGCCGGGACGGGGATCCGTTCGCGTCCCTGGCCATCAGTTGGAACTACCTGCAGCAATACCTGTAACCGTTCCCGCCGACGCTTGTCGGGAACCCGCACGCAAGGGCCGCCTCCATGGGGCGGCCTTTTGGCTGCCCGCTCTCACCAAATTCTCATAAACCATTCCCTTCGCGATGCGTACCATGGACAAGCCCCCTGTTGACCCGGCTCGGATGCAGCCAACGGGATGCAGCCATTGGGGTCAGACCCCGCCGGCATGGCGGCGACAAAGGAGCACCACATGAATCGACTGGATTTTCTGCATCAGCTGTACCTTTCTCTCGAACGCGTGCCCGAACCGGACAGGCGCAACCTGGTGCGCGACTTCGAGGCGCATTTCCAGCTGGCGCAACAGGAAGGCCGAACCGAGGAGGAAACGGCGTCCGCGCTCGGAGATCCCAAACGGATTGCCCAGGAGCTGGCCACCCATTATTTCGCCTCCAAGGGCGGCGCGCGGGGACAAGGCACGCCGCCTCCCGGGTGGGTTCCGCCGTCACAGGACTGGTCGCGACAGGGTCCATTACGGCCCCGCGGCGCTGCCCGCAAGGCAATCGGCATCACGCTGATTGTCCTGGGACTGGGCGCCCTGGCCGTCTCGCTGCTCTTCTTTCCGCTGCTGTACAATGTCCGCGGCAGCGAGACCAAACGCGTAACCGTGGGCATGCGGGAGTTGGCGGGCGATCTTGTGCATGCGGTGGACGAAACCGTCTCCGCGTCCACCGCCTCCCTGCGGGAAATCCATATCTCCTCCGTCAGCGAGGACATCCGCTTCAACCTCACGGACTCCGACACCCTCACCGCCAGGCTGCAGGGCAGTGTCACCACCACGAATCCCAATGCCCTCCCCAGGCTTGTTCAGGAGCAGACGGGCGACACCCTGACGCTCCGGGTGGTTCAAGACGGTGTGATGGTGGGATTTTACACCGGCCAGGTCACACTGGACATTGACATGCCCGCTTCCTGGGCAGGCGCGCTTGCAGTGGCCTCCTCCTCCGCGGAAGTCTCCCTCCCGGAGGCGGTCCTGGAAAGTCTGGATGTCCAGACGGTGTCCGGCGACATCGACATCGGCCCGTTGAAAACCACTCGGGAGACAAGCCTGCAGACCTCCTCCGGACAGGTGATCCTCAACGGGGCTGCCTGCGACACCTTCCGGCTCTCCACCGTCTCGGGAGACATGGTGCTCGAGGACATCCGCTGCCAGGGAAATGCGCAGCTGGAAACATCCTCCGGTCAAATGGAAATCACGAACCTTGAAAGCAACACGCTGCACGTCACCGCCGTTTCCGGCGACATTTCCCTCACCGGCGTGGTCGCGGACATCGTAAAGGCTGAAGGGTCCTCCTCCGCGACAACCCTGAACAATGTCACCGCGGATGCGGAAATCAAAACCGTCTCCGGGGACATCACCCTCGATGACGTGGTTCCCAAATCCCGCGTCCAGCTGGAATCCTCCTCCGGGGCCGTCCGGGCCTCCCTGCCCGGTGAGATTGGCCTGACAGTGAACGTCAACAGCAGCTCCGGCACGATGGCAGGGGACCTCACCCTCTCCGACGGCAGCCGCGGCGAGCACACGTGGACCGGCACGCGCGGAAACGGCGCCGTCGCGCTCACCATCGACACCGTTTCCGGTGATGTCGAGCTCAACTGACGCCGTTTCCATTCCACAAGAGGTCATTTCCAGCGGGATCCGCCCGGATGGGGACACCCATCCCGCGCAAGCCGCGCCCGAATCTGCACCAGACAGCCGCATTGCCGGCAGGTGGTGCCGTATTCGAGCTCGGCGCACTGCGCGCAGAGGCGGATTCTTCGCGTGTATTCGGCGTCCGCGGCCAGCGACGTCCCCTTTGGCAGGCGGAGCCGCGCGAACGCGGCCTCCGCCTCCGAGGGGGTGAGCCGCACCGTGGCGGAACACCCTTTGCAATCACTTCGGGGCTGTGTCATGCGAAACCCTTCCGTTTGTCCTGAATGCATGATGTGTCCGGCGGTCAGCGAATCGCCAGTGTCACGACCGACATCGCGGGCAGGGTGGCCGTGAGGCGCCCGCCGTCAAGCTTAACCGCGTCAAACGCCTTGGGTGCCACCGTGTTGGGCGCCTCAAAGGTGTTGTGCGCCTGCATGCTGTCCGCGCACAGCACGGTGCCGGCAACCGACGTCGCCGCCAGGCCGCGCAGATCCACAGTGAGATCAGCCGCTGCGCCGGGGTCGAGGTTGCACAGGGACAGGTGCAGCACACCCTCGGCGTTGACCGATGCGGACGCGTGGACCTTCGGCAGCGTGATGTCGCCATGGGTCACGGTGCCAGCGTCGAGCGTCACCGGCACATGGGTTGCGTCCTGGTGCACCTTGTACATGTCGAACACATGGTAGGTGGGGGTCTTGAGCATCTGTCCGCCCTCGGTCAGCAGGATGGCCTGCAGCACGTTGACGGTCTGCGCGATGTTGGCCATGCGCACCCGGTCGCTGTGGGCGTGGAAGATGTTGAAATTGACGCCGGCCACCAGCGCGTCGCGCATGGTGTTCTGCTGGTACAGGAACCCGGGGTTCGTGCCGGGCTCCACATCGAACCACGTGCCCCATTCGTCGACCACGAGGTCCACGCGCTTGTCCGGGTCGTACTGATCCATGATGGTGCTGTGCTTGGTGATCAGCTCTTCCATCACCAACGTCTTTTGCAGGGTGAGGAACCACTTGGATTCGTCGAATTCCGTGGCGGAGCCTTTTTCCTGCCAGGAGCCGGGCACCGTGTAGTAGTGCAGGCTCAGGCCATCCATCTTGTGGGCGGCCTCACGCATCAGCACCTCGGTCCATTTGTAGTCCCCGGAATTGGGACCACAGGCGATGCGGCGCACCCTGTTGCCGGCAAAGTTGCGGACATAGCAGTTGTAGCGCTTGTACTGGTCGGCATAGAATTCGGGACGCATGTCGCCGCCGCATCCCCAGTTTTCATTGCCCACACCGAACCAGGTGAGCTTCCAGGGCTGTTCGCGGCCGTTCGCCCGGCGCATGTTCGCCATGGGGGACTCCCCGTCAAAGGTGATGTACTCCACCCATTCCTGCATCTCCTGCACGGTGCCGCTGCCCACGTTGCCGCAGATGTACGGTTCGGCGCCGATCAGCTCGCACAGGCGCATGAACTCGTGCGTGCCAAAGGAATTGTCTTCCACCACACCGCCCCAGTGCGTGTTGATCATGCGCTTGCGGTTCTCGTTCGGGCCAATGCCGTCCTTCCAGTGGTACTCATCGGCAAAACAGCCGCCCGGCCAGCGCAGCACGGGAATCTTCACGGCGCGGAGCGCCTCGATGACATCGTTGCGCATGCCTTCGGTGTTGGGGATCTCCGAATCCTTTCCCACCCAGATGCCGCCATAGATGCAGCGGCCCAGATGCTCGGAGAAGTGTCCGTAGATGTTCCGGTTGATGACCGAACCCTTCCGGTCCGTGTCGAGGATGAGATGTGCCATGTGCCTTCCTCCTTTTGGTCTGCGTGTGGATTCAGTGGATCAGTGATTCAGCAGTTCAATGGGTCGGAAATTCAATGATTTATTGGATCACAGGTTCACCCGCCGGCGCCCCCCTTGAGCGAGGCCCGCGGAACAAACGCCGCGGGCAGCAGAATCCGCCGGGCGTGCTGCTGGGACGGTTCCCGCCGAAGCATGTCATCGAGCTCCAGCACCAGCCGGTCCACCCCAAGCTCGAAGGTTGCCAATGGCGGCGTGAACTCCGAGGCCAGGGGAATGTTGTCGCAGCCCAGCACGGACAAATCTCCCGGAATGTCCACGCCGGCCTCCTTCATCCGCTGCATCAGGCCCAGCGCCATCCAGTCGTTGGCCGCGAACACCGCCTGGGGAAATTCCGGTGTGCCGATTGCCGGCAGCAGCCTTTCCGCCGCGCGAACACCGCCGCCCCAGTTCATTTTCTCCTCCAGCACAGCCACCGTCACCGCCTGCCTGGCGGCTGCCTCCACAAAGCCATGACGGCGTTCCGCGGCGGAATCGTACCGCTCCGGGCCGGCCAGCAACGCCAGATGCCGGAACCCGCGCCCATGGAGAATCGCAAACGCCTGCCGGCCGATATGGCGATCGTCGAACCTTACTTCGGATGCCTGCGCGAGGGAATCGCCTCCATGGATGGCGATGATGCGGGAATGGGAGGCGCGAAGCCGTTCCGCGAATGCGGCGCCCACGGGACCGATGACGACAAGCGGTTCATCACCGCGCACAAGCGGTTCATCACCGCGCACAAGCGGCTCATCGCCGCGCAACGGTGGCGGCAAGGCCTGTCCGTCGGCCTCCTCCGGCTTCGCCTCGAGCAGCACCAGCCGAAGGCCCGCGTTGGCGGCGTATCCGGACAGGGCGGTGAGCAGCTTGAGATAGAAGGGATCCTCCGGCTTGACAAACGGAGACCGCAGCAGCTGCAGTTCCCTGGCAAACGCGGGCGTGACCGGCATCACATAGGTGCCGGTTCCCTGGCGCTGCTGCAGCATGCCTTCCGCGACCAGACGCGCCATGGCCCGGCGCAGGGTCACGCGGCTGACGCCAACCCGCTCCGCCAGCGCGCGTTCCGACGGAACACGAACCGGCTGGGCCGAACGCATGCCCAGGAACATCTCCCGCAACGCCGCTTCTGTTTTCTCATGGGCCAGAGGTTTTCGATGCACCTTGTCTGCCCCCCGCCGGTGGATTTGCCCCATCATAATACCAATCGCATACCAATGCAATACCAAGCACCTCCCAAATTGTTCCGCTCCCCCCTTTCCAATCTCCCTGAAATCCTGTACGCTGTAAGACGAATAAGTAATGAAAGAGACGGCAGCAACCCTCCCGCCGGCCCGGCAGACAACCGGGGGGTGGACAGGTTCTCCTTGAGAAGGCTGCCGCGAGAGGCAAACGTGAAATTCGAGGAACTGAACCTACTCCCCCCCATTCTGGACGCGCTGAAGCAGGAGGGCTACGAAGCGCCCACCGCCATTCAGGAACAGGCCATCCCGCTGCTGCTCAAAGGTAGGGACCTGCTGGGCTGCGCGCAAACCGGCACCGGCAAGACCGCGGCGTTCGCCATTCCCATCCTGCAGCTGCTGCATCAGGAAAAGCAGGAACGCCTGCAAAAACAGGCTGCCCAGGCGGCGGCGCAGGACGCGACTCCCCAGGACGTCGTGGCGACATCAGAAAATGCCGCCACGGAGGACGCCCCCGACAGTACGGAGGCCATTCCGACGAAGGAACCCCAGCGCGGTGACTCCCGCGGCGGGCCGCGTGGCCGCCGCCGCCGCAAGCCGGGCGCGCCGCCGCCGGAAGCGGGCGCCACCCCCGTGGACCCCATCCGCGCGCTCATTCTTACCCCCACGCGTGAGCTGGCCCTGCAAATCGAGGAAAGCTTCCTTGCCTACGGCAAGCATCTGTCGCTGAGCATCGCCGTCGTCTATGGCGGCGTATCCCAGGCCAACCAGACGGCCGCGCTGAAAAAGGGCGTGGACATTCTGGTCGCCACCCCCGGCCGGCTGCTCGATCTGGTGGAGCAGCGATACATCAACCTCCACCACATCCGCCTGTTTGTGCTCGACGAAGCGGACCGCATGCTCGACATGGGCTTTGCTCCCGATGTGAAGCGCATCATCGGCATGCTGCCGAAAATCCGGCAGACCATGCTTTTCTCGGCCACCATGCCGCAGGAAATCATGCATCTGGTGGACACCGTGCTCGACGATCCAGAGGAGGTGTCCGTCACCCCCGTTTCCTCCGCCGTCGACACCATCGATCAGTACGCCTATTTCCTGTCCAAGGTCAACAAGCGGCATCTGCTGGTTTGGCTGCTCGAGGACACGGCTTTCAAGTCCGTACTCGTTTTCTGCCGCACCAAGCATGGGGCCGAGCGCGTGTACAAGGAATTGAAGAACGAAGGCATCAGCGTGGAGGCCATCCACGGCGACAAGAATCAGCAGGCCCGGCAGGCCGCGCTGAACCTGTTCAAGTCCCACAAGGTGCGTGTGCTTGTGGCCACCGATATCGCGGCGCGCGGCATCGACGTGGAAGACATTTCACATGTCATCAACTTCGACATGCCGGACTTGGCGGAGACCTATGTGCACCGCATCGGCCGCACCGGCCGTGCCGGCAACCAGGGCACGTCGCTCGCCTTCTGCGAGGAGGACGACCGGCCGCTGCTCAACGCCATCCGCCGGCAGTCGGGCAGTGAAATCACCATCGTGTACAACCATCCGTTCAACATCGAGGATCCCGAGGCCAAGCCTGCCGTGGAAACCAAGAAAATCCCGTTCGCGGGCAGCCGCATCAAGCGGCGCGGCTATGGCCGGGGCCGTTCGTTCGGATAAGACAGGCACGCCTTCATCCCGGCATGACTTCGCGACAAGACCCATTCCCGGCCAATCCGCTTCCGGAAGTTTGGGAATGGGTCTTTTGCTTGTGGCAACCCGGCAAGACCCGTCAAGGAGGTTCCATGAACCAGCCCCGCAAACGACCCTTTCCCCTGCGACCCCTGCTGATCGCCATCGCGCTGGACGCGGTGACCTTTGCCTGTTTCTACGGATTCTACACCGCCTCCACGGGCAACACGCGCTGGCTCCTTGCGGGTCTGGCCTGTGCGGTGGCCTCGTTCCCGTTCTACACCAAATTCGCTGCCGGCCTGCAGTGGTCAAAACGCTGACGGGACAACCGATAATACCTGAACTGTGTCGGCACCCCTTCATACGGAAGCGTCCGGTCCCCAACGTACACAAAGCCCGTCTTTTCGAGCACCCGCGCGGATGCGGCGTTCTCCGGCTTCACAATGCCGGCGATGTCATGCTGTCCGCCCCTGGTGAAGGCATATTGAAGCAGCGCGCGCGCCGCTTCGGTCGCGTACCCCCTGCCCGCCCATGGATCGGCGATGCCGTAGACAATCTCGATCTCGCCGCCCAGCTCCTCCTTGGGGGCATGGGCCACAAACCCAACCGGCCGATCCGTGCCGGCCGGAACAACCGCAAGCAGCAGCAGGGACGCCTCCTGCCGCATTCTTTTGCCAATCCAGCGAATCCAGCCGGCGGCGGCCGTGCCATCCGCAAGGATCATGTCGGACAGCCAGTGCGCCTTCTGCGGACTCCGGCTGTTCCACCCGGCCGCTTCCGCGTCCCGGAGCTCGAACGGACGCAACACAAGCCGCTCGGTATGCAGCGTGGGGAGACTCCGTCCCGGCGCAGGCCGATACCCCACCGCGAGCAGGTTGTCCTTGCCCATGCCGCAGACGCCCTCCTGGCTGTCAAACGACTGGCAGAGCGCCAAAAACGGCTCCCGATGCGCCGGATCCGTCAACAGCCGGTGAAGCGTGTGCCTCGGCAGACAGCGGGCATAGGCGCCCGGTCCCGCAAGCCGCACCTGCACCAGCCCATTGCGGGTCAGAATCTCCCGCAATTCCTCCGGCTGGAACAGGTAGGTCATGGGCCAGGGCGATTCCCCCTGCGCATATGCCTCCCGAACGGCTTCCGCATTTCCCATCACACCGGTTTCCCAAATCCGTTTCACTTCGGCCAGATCGATATGGGCCGTGCTTTCCGCCTCCCGCTCATGCGCCACATACCAGCGCACCAGCGGATCCGGATCCTCGGGGTTGAGCAGAAACTGGCTTTTGGGGTTTCCCCCCAGCTCGTACGGCAGATGCCCGGGGCGGCTCGAAACGCTCACCATCAGGGTTTTCGCGGT
>JAEWSN010000065.1 GCA_023459915.1 Bacillota bacterium | reverse complement strand
CGCGGCCCATGTTCGTCCCAATGGGACTGTCAGTTCACCATGCTCCGCTTGATCCAGGGCAGTTTGCCCCCGGCCTTGAGGATTTCCGCGTCGAGGTCGGAAAGCGTATGCAGAAGCCGGATGCGCTTGCCGGACGTTTCGTTTTCCAGCCACACGTCTCCGCGCAGATCCCCGATTTCCACACGCAGTCTGTCGCCCGGCGCAATGGCGTCGTAATCCGCGGGATCCGCGAACGTGAGCGGCACAATGCCGAAATTGATGAGATTGGCCAGGTGGATGCGGGCAAAGCTTTTGACCACAACCGCCTGAATCCCCAGGTATTTCGGCGCCAGCGCGGCATGCTCGCGGCTTGAGCCCTGCCCGTAGTTTTCGCCGCCGATGATGAACCCGCCGCCGGCCGCCTTCGCGCGTTCGGGGAAGGTGGGATCCACCGCCTCGAACACATGGGTGGAGATCAGGGGAATATTGCTGCGCAGCGGCAATATCTTGGCGCCCGCGGGCATGATGTGATCGGTGGTGATGTTGTCTTCCACCTTGAGCAGCGCCTCCCCCGCCAGGATGTCTCCCAGGGGCGGGAAGGACGGCAGGGGCGCGATATTGGGCCCCCTGAGAATCTCAACCTCCCGCGCCTCTTCCACAGGGAAAGGCGGGATGATGAGGTTGTCGTTGATGAGGAAGGTACTTGGCATGTTGATCTGCGGCGCCTCTCCCAAGGTGCGGGGATCGGTCAGCTTTCCCGTCAGCGCGGTGGCCACCGCGGTCTCCGGGCTGACCAGGAACACATTGGCATCCTTCGTGCCGCTGCGCCCCTCAAAATTCCTGTTGAAGGTGCGGACCGAGTTGGCGCCGGAGGAAGGCGCGGCGCCCATGCCGATGCAGGCGCCGCAGGCGTTCTCCGCAATGCGGACGCCGGCGCGCACGAGATGGTTGAATTCGCCGGAGGCCACCAGATGCTCCACCACCTGGCGGGAGCCCGGACCCAGGATCACATGCAAATCCGGAGAAATGGTGCGATCCTTGAGCGCGGCCGCCACCACCTTCAGATCGCGCAGTGAGGAATTGGTGCAGGAGCCGATGGCCACCTGCTGCACCGGAATCTCCCCGGCCTCCCGGACCGTGACCACACGGCCGGGGCTGTGCGGCAGGGCCACCATGGGCTCCACCTCGGAGAGATTGATGTCGATCACCTCGGCATACACCGCGTCCGCGTCGGCTTCAAGCCGCTGCCAATCCGCTTCCCGGCCCTGCGCCGCGAGAAACGCGCGTGTTACGTCATCGGACGGAAAGATGCTGGTGGTGCAGCCGGTTTCGGTGCCCATGTTGGTGATGGTGGCGCGATCCGGCACGCCGAGGGTGGCCACGCCTTCCCCGAAGAACTCGAACACCTTGCCCACATTGCCCTTGACATCCACGCGCCGCAGCAGCTCCAGAATGACATCCTTCGCCGACACCCAGGCGGTGAGACGTCCCGTGAGCCGGATGCCCACCACACGGGGATATTTGATGCGGAACGGCGCGCCGGCCATGGCACACGCCACGTCGAGGCCGCCCGCGCCCATCGCGAAGCAGCCGATGCCGCCGGCGGTGGGGGTGTGGCTGTCGGAGCCGATGAGGGTGTTGCCCGGCTTGGCAAACCTTTCAAGAAAAACCTGATGACAGATGCCGTTTCCCGGACGGGAATAGTACAGGCCGTATCTTCCGGCGATGCTTTGCAGGAACCGGTGATCGTCCGCGTTCCGAAAATCTCCCTGGAGCGTGTTGTGATCCACGAAGCTGACACTGGCCTGCGTTTTCACCCGGTCGATGTCGATGGCCTCGAACTGCAGATATGCCATGGTGCCGGTTGCGTCCTGCGTCAGGGTGTTGTCGATGCGAAGCCCCACCTCGGTGCCGGGAACGGACGCGCCGTCCACCAGATGTGCCGCGAGAATCTTTTCTGTCAAGGTCTTTCCTGCCATGCTGCGTACCCCTTTGCTCTGTTTTTGCCACAGGGACACCGCCCGCGAAACCGATAGCGGATTAACAGGGGATGTCTGTGAAAAGGCACCGCCAAGCGGTGCCTTTGGACTTGTATCCTCATTATAAGGGAATGGGAAACGATGTCAAGGAACGGGCCGGGCGGGCTATTGGCAGATCGGCCGCGGGACGGCTATAATGGGGCATGTGTGGCTGCGGGTCAGTTCGTGGCTGAAACGCACGGCATACGGGGAGGCAGGAACCAATGGCATTCATGGACGAAACCAGGGAAAACGCGGAAAACAAGGTGTTGCTCCTTTTTTTTGCCGAAAAGGTCCGCATGCCCGTCAACAGCATGCAGCTTACCCGCATCATGCTTGAACACCGCTTCATGAACTACTTTCACATGCAGCAGTGTCTCCACGAGCTTGCGGAGGGCAACTACCTCTCCGTGGAAACACATGAGGGAAGCGAGCGGTACAGCATCACGCCCGAGGGCACGCGCATTCTCGACATGTTTGGCAGCCTGCTGCCCGAAGGCATCCGCAACCGGCTGCTTTCCGGCATCGCGGAGATCCGTTCCGGCCTGCTCCGGGAAACCGGCGTCACCGCGGACATGTCACTGGTCAACGAGGATGAGTGGCTGGTTTGCCTGCGCGTCACCGAAGAGGACGCCCCGTTGTTTGAAACCCGTCTGTCCGTCGGCTCACGCGAAGACGCCCGGGCACTGTGCCGAAACTGGAAGGAAAACGCCGCGCGCCTGTATCCGCAGGTCATCGCGCTGCTGCTTGGAGACCAGGCTTGACGGGGGATGACGGGGTCTGACCCCATCTGACCCCGTCAGTTCGGCAGCACCTCATAGGTGGGCCAGTCCACCAGCAACGACTTGAAAAACGCGAAAAATTCGCGCAGATAGACATGGGGCCGAATCACCGGCGGCGTCGGCGCCGACAGACCATACGCCTCCAGATC
>JAEWSN010000064.1 GCA_023459915.1 Bacillota bacterium | reverse complement strand
TTGTGGGTCCTGGTTATGTTTTGGTTGGGGCTGGGGCTGGGGGCGGCGGCGGTGGTGCAGGCGGAGAGGGCGGTGTCGGCGCGGGTGTGGGAATCAGGTAGGGGGCGCTGGTGAGGGTTCCGGTATGGTTCCCTGTACCGGAGACGACCGCCGTCAGCTGCTTACCGACATCCACGGAATCCACCATGTACATGGCTTCCGAACCGACGGTGGTGCCATTGCGTTTCCAGACGTGCGTCACAGTTGCCTGCGCGATAGACACTCCCGACAGGGTGAGTTTATCGCCCGGATCCGCACGGCCGTCGCCGTCCGCGTCGACCGCGAGGACAACGGCAACTGTCCCTGAAATGGCCATGGGTGAAATGCGCGCGGTTCTCTCAAAGCTGGTTGCGCCGGAGAACGCGTAATTGCCTGTTGCGGTGGTGTTCGCCATCACGAGGGTGACCGTGGCGGTGATGGTTTCACCGGCGTCCGGATGACCGAACGCGGCAGAGACCCGGTAATCCTGGCCGGCCACCAGTGCATCCCCGACAGCCAGACCATCGAACGTGATGACCGCGGAGGCATTGGTGGTGCCATCGTAAGTCTTGTCATGAATGGTGGCCGTCGCGACGGACAGTGGGCGGGGCGTGATGGTCAGCGTGCCGGAAAGCGATTGCGGTGCGCTGTACCAGCCCGCATCAGCGCCGTTCAGGGTCACTTCACAGCCCGCGACAGGCATGTTCATCCCCACGTTCCGGCTTGGTGCCGTGACATCTGCAACGGCGGTGACGGCATCACTGCCCGCCAGGCCGTCAAGGGTTACGGCTGCGTCTGAAAACCCCGCGCTGAAATCGTACGTCTTGCTGAGGTTGCTTGTGAGGGTGCCCTGCAGTGGCTTGGCATGCAAGGACACGGTGAGGGTGTCCACGCTTTCCGCGGCCAGCTCGTTGCCGCTGTAGGACGCTTCAATGGTCAGAGTCTCGCCAATCGGCAGCATTTTGTCGCTGGTGTTGTAGCTGAAGCGGTACACACCGTCGGCATCAGCCGTGATGCCCGCATTGTTGAGCTGAATGCGTCCGCCATCAGATTTCCGGTAATGGAAATCCACCAGGTTTGCGTTGATGGCGGAGGGAGAGGAAATCGTCACCGCGATGGCGCCGCTGGAAGTGACCATCAGCGGCTGCGCCGTGAGCAGGATGGTGTCGCCATAGATGTACGTCCCGTTGGCCGGATCAGACTGCGCATTGGGCTGGCTCGGGGCCCTGGCCAGCACGAACTCATCCGAACCGGTTCCCTTGTGGGTTTCATCCTCGTAGGAAACGGTCACTGTATAAGTACCAGGCAAGGTGGGCTTTTCGGTTGTGGGTCCGTAGGCCACGGCATCCTTGGTGATGGTACCGCTGTAGCGGATAGAGCGGGAGTTGCCGTCGGTGAGGGAGATGCCTTCATATCCGGTCATGATGATAACGGGGCTCGCAAGGGTGGTGCCATACATGCCATCGGCCTGTGTCACCGTGATGGTGGCCGTGTGTTTCGGCGTGATGGTAACTTCTGCTGAAACCGTTCCGGTACCGCTGGCCCAGGCCGGAAGCGCAACCGCTCCGGTAAAAGTGGCGGGGGTGCCGGTTCCTGTCTCCATCTTCCCGAAGTTAGCTGGGATGGTGCTCCAGGACACAGGCAGTGCCAGTGTTTGAGCGGTGTAACCTGCCGCCGTGCAGGTTGCCGTGACGGTTAAGGGCAGCCCGAGTGCTTCATGGGTTGTGTAACCGTCCTGCGGCCGCACCATCCTTGTGATGGGGGGGATCGCGGTGATGGTTGCGTCAACAGGGGTGACGGTGACCGTCATTTCGCAGGTCTTGCCCGCAGTGGTTGATGTGGCGATGTAGGTATAACTGCTGCCTGTGGCGGACCAGGTTGCTGTGCCTTCTTTTCTGGCGAAGGTGACGGGCAGCGTGCCGAGCGCATTGCCCGCGCTGTCCCTGGCTGTCGCCGTAAGGGTTGCGAGGTGCGCTTCCAGAGATGCCTGGCTGGCATTTCGCGCGTCATCCGCGAACATCGTCACGGGGTCTGCCGTTATGTGATCCACAGCAGACCCGTCAAAGTTCGCGACGGCGGTTATGGAGGTGGTCCCTTCTGCCGGGGTGAAGGTGTATGTATATGTGCCCGAACCGGGATTCACAAGGGCGACCGCCGAGCCACCATTGATCTGCAGGTTGGGTGTGTACCCGGAAATGGCGGTGAGGGTATAGGTAATAGACTCACCTGCGCGGACAAACGATCGATCCACCTGAACGGTGTTGCCGGCAAAAACCGCGCCGTTGCCTGTTTTCGTGGGAGACGCCACGGTGGCGACGGTGCTGGCGGTGGTGCTGGCGGGTTCAGACGCGAAAGCGGAAACAGTGGCCGCAAAACGCGCGGATACGGTGTAGTTTTTCAGGGGGGTGAGCGCGGTGAAGTTGCCGGTGCTGTTCCAGCTCGAGCCGGCTACTGTTGTGCCATCTGTTTCGGTCAGACAATATTCCAGGCCGCTTTCGCCATTGGCCGGTGCGGCAATGAGGGTGGTGGCGATGGGCGTGCCTTCACTGTTGGTGTCTGGGACGCAAACAGGCGAAGCCGGTGCGTCTGGCGGTGCCGGGAACGTCAGCGCAAGGGCCTCGCCACCGATGCTGCCGTCCGGCAAAACCTTTCGCAGATACAGGGTGGAACCGATATGCGCAGTGATGGACATCCCCGCGTTTGGTGCGGTGGGGATGGCTGTTCCCCCCGTTGTCGCCTCCGGCGTGGTGAAGGCTTGCAGGGTATACGGGCGTCCGGAAGCCGCGGTGAGGGTTTCCGCGGCATAGTCGATGAGGACATCCGCTTCGGCCGGCGCGGTGGCCGGCAGGGTGAAGGTTGCGGTTTGCACGGCAGACTTGTAGACACCGCTTGTGGAGATCAGGGCGGCATAAATGGTATAGTCCCCTTCCACTGCCGCCATGCCGGAGAGGTTGAGGGCTGTGTTGGCAAATGCCGCGGCATTCAGCACCGTGACACTGGTGGCGTCACGCAATGCTTCCCCGCTGGCATACGCATCCGATGCGCCATCCTTGACAGCCAGATAATGGACTGTGCCATTGAGAGAAGGTGTTGCTGAAATTGTCAGGCCACTGTCTGTGAGATACGGCGTGCCAAGGGTGAGGTTGGCGGTCAGCCCGCTGTTGGTCAGGATGCCGGTATCGCTGGTATTTGTGCTGCCCGAGTAGCCGGGCATCCCGTTGAATGTTGCCGTGCGGGTTGTTGATTCGGGAAGATACAGGTACACTTTCCCATCCCCGTCGGTGCGGACATCGTTGAATCCATAAGCGGGGGAAAGGCCGTCGATTGTGTTCGTTCCTGTCAGGGCGGCATTTTTGCCAACGGTGTCCGTCAAGTCCACTGTGGTTTTGTAAACAGGTGTGGTGCCATCACTGCTGGCGGCCACACAGTTAACGTACAAGGTATTGTCACCGTTGTATACCTTTCCCCCGGAAAGGCTCCGATTGGCGAAGATATTGCCGCCAGTGATTTTCAGGCTTCCGTTGTCAGGTTGTGCGTAGTTCGAATTGCACCCGCCGCCAATGGCCATTGTTCGGGAGTAATTGGGTTTCGCGGTTGCCGTGACAGTACCGCCGCTGATGATCACAGTACCACCGGCACCGCCGGTATATGCGCCGCTGTTGCTTCCGCCGCCGCCAATGCCGGCACTCAGATATCCTGCACTGGCATTGACGATGCCTCCGGATATCTGGATATTCCCGCCGGAACCACCTGCCTGGTCGGAACTGCCGCCACCGATGCCGGAACCCCTGTCGAGAGATGATGCGTTGACCACGCCACCATTGATGGTGATGTTTCCACCGGATCCGGCAGACGCGGCATATGCTCCGCCGCCTCCAATACCGGCACCATTCCAAGAAGATGCTGTGACAGTTCCACCGTTGATGATGATGGTGCCGGCATCTTCCCCATTGGCGCTGGCACCGGTTCCACCAAAGCCGGCACCGCCAATGCCGGCACCTTTTCTTGCCTGGGCGGTCAATGAGCCGCCACCGTCTTCAATTGTCAGGGAGCAGCCGGCCGGTACGCGGATAGCAGCGGCCTCATGGGCAGATGCGTTTGCTATGAACGTATTGTCTCCGGAAACGATCATCGTCAGCGAAGCGTTATTCTTCAACTCAAGGGGGCTCAGTTGCAGGTTTGTGTCGCTCTCCACATGAATTCCCTGCAACTGAACCTTGGCGGTGGCCCCGTCCACGATGATCCAACTGAACTTACCGGTGTAGCTGCCTTTGAGCACAAGGAGCTCATCCTTGGGGAAGTCTTTGGTGTTGGTTCCGCCAAAGCCGCTGTATGTCACAGTATTGGAAGTCGCGTCTCCTGCCGTTTTGGCAATCGTGATGGAGCCAACACTGATGTCCAGCACATTGTCTGCTGCCAGAACATCAACGGTGTAGTCCTTGATGAAATCCTGTCCGGCAGCCGCACCGTTGGGGATTGTGGCGCGCAGCGTCATCGTACCCGTCGCGGTTGCCTTCACTTTGTTGTCGGTGATGGTGGCGCTCGTGGTGCCGGCATTCGTCACCGACCATGTGATGGCCTGATAGCTGGCATTTTCGGGGGCCACCGATCCGGAGAGCGTGAGGGATTCGTTGATGAGCAGGCTGGCGGGGATTGCGGATTCCAAGGCCGCGACAGGCACGAACGGCACGTCGATCGTGAAATCCTGTTCATAACCTTCGCCATACGCGACACCATTTGCGATGCTGGCTGTCAGGACCAGGGTGCCGGGCATGGTGGGGGTGACGCGGTTGCCGTCGATTGTCGCGCCGCCACTTTTCACGGCCCACACAACCTGCTGATAGCTTGCATTTGCCGGCTCGATCGCGGGGGTCAATGTCACACCGACATTGTTTTGCAGGCTGATCGGAACACCGGAGATGCCGGTGACAGGGGTGAGCGTACTTGTGATGCTGAACTCCCTCGCGAAGTCCGATGAACCAGTGCCGTTCCACACGGTTGCCCGCAGGTTGACCGTACCGCCGCCGGGAACTGTCAGTCGATTGTTCATCAAGGTCGCGCCGGTTGAACCGGCATCGAGCAGTTCATAATTGCCGACACTGTTGAATGTGGCATCGCCCGGGGACACGACGCCTTGCAATGTCACAGTGCGGTTGGCATCAATGTTCGCGGGAATGCCGCTTATGTCCGAAACCGGCGTGAAGGCGGTTTTCAGTTCCGTGTTCCCGGTGGTGTCCACCTTGCCGTAATACATGGTCCCGTTCATGCTGACAGCCGTCGTACCAGCGGGAAGCTGGAACCAAATTTTCCCGTCTTGTGGCAGGAGTGCTTCGTGATTGTAAGGATAGTCTGTTCCGCCGGATTTGACGGACAGACTGGAGACGGGGCTGTTGCTGCTGATGTATGCCCCGTAGGCGCCCCCCATCATGCCCGGCCGTGCGTCCTGGGCTTTTGTTGTCAGCCCGGGGGTGGTGAGCGTGCCACCGGTGATCATGACGCCCTTTTCGCCTGCGGGCACGCCTCCCCCGCCAATGGCGTAAAAGTTGACACCCGGTGTGCCGGCAATGGATGTGGTGACTTGCCCGCCTTCAATAAAAATGTCGCGATGGAATCCACTGTAGTCAAATGAATAGGAGGTACCGAGCATGGCGCCGTTGGCGAAGCTGACACCATCATCCGTATTGACCAAGCGCAAAAGTCCGCTCCGGACACGGATATTGCTTGTGGTGGCCCGCACGCCATTTGTTGAGGCATGCAGATTGTAGCCCGATGTGGCACCCACACAGGGGCCGGTGTCCTGGCTGACGGTGGCTGTGATGGTTCCGGTATGCTCGAAAAAGATGTTGCCACAATCATAGGGCTGACGTTCGGAGTCGGAAAGCCATACCAACGGAGAACCGATGGCGACGCCGACAGCCTCCGCGTCAAGCGAGCCGCTTCCCGTGAAGGTGAGCTTGCCTGTGCCGCCCTGCTTTACAATCGCGCCGCCTCCATTTCCGTTGACCGGTGTGCTGGGCTGAAGATCCATTCTCCCGGCGATGAGTGTGTTGTGCCCCCGCAACTCGATTTCCACATCAGCGGTTGTGGTTGTCGGAGCGCTGGTGCGGCTGAGGATGATGGGCATGTTCCGTTTGAACGTCGTCGTGATGTTGACATTGTCCAGAATCAGCTTTACGGGTCCGGTTGCCTGCGTCACGTCGATGATGCCACGCCATGTGGATTGGCTGCGGCACCAGTCTCTTTCCGCCGAGGTGCTGCTGGTCAGGGACCCGTCGTCATACGTGCCGCTGATGGTATAGGTGCCGGGTTTTGTGATGGTGACAAGGCCGGCGTAATTCGACCAGAAGCCATCCGGGATGGAAAACCCGCCGTTCTCTCCTTCAAGCTGCGTCACAGTAAGCCCGAACATGCTTTTTGTGGTGCCGGCTGCCAGCGACATGGAAGGAAACTGGCTGATGAGCAGGCAGAGGACAAGCAGCAGGGTGAGTGTTTTTTTCATTTGATGTTTGATACGCATGGCTTCTCCTTCAATCTTCCAGATAATCTTCAAACGCAAGTATCAAGTCCGCCAGGGCGAGGGCCGCGGTGCCCTCGTCGGGCGGGTCGGCGCCGGACGCGAGCAGCGCGGGGAGCGCGGTCAGCGGTTGGGCTCCGTGGGCGAGCAGGCGCAAAATCTCCGCCTGCCGCGGTTCCCGCGTGAACCGGGCCACGCCGCCGAGTGTCAGCCCGGTTTTGCCGTCCTGTTCCACCAGCGTCACACCGGGTTTGAGACACAGTCTGTTTTCTTCCATGGGAACCTCCTGCCGGAAACCGGCCTACAAGAGCCGTAGGGCTTCGGCCGCGGCCTTGGCCTCGCTGCGGCGGTTGACGCCGAGCTTTTGCAGCACCCGGCTGACATGTGTCTTTACGGTGGGCAGCTTGATGCCCAGAATTTCTCCGATTTCCTGATTGCTCAGATTTTCGCACACCAGCTTGAGCACCTGGGTTTCCGCCGCGGACAGCAGTTCCAATTGGGCTGTCCGCGCCTTGAGGAACCGTGGGTATTCGATGGCCTGCGCGCGTGCGGCGAGCACCAGCTTGTCCAAGTATGCCGCGTCGCCTTTCCAGTCGCAGGTTCCCAGCAGGGGCAGGATGGCCGCGCCGTATTGGGCCACCGGCCAGACAAAATCATAGGCATGGCAGGTGTCCAGTGCCGCGTGCAGGGTCTGTTTCCAGTCCGGGTCGCCCAGCCGGTGCTGGCACAGCGCGGTCAGCAGGTGAACATGGATGCCATCCATGACGCGGTGGCAGCGTTCGCAGTAAGGTCCCAGGCGGGCCAGCAGCAGCAGTGCGTCGTCGTATACCCCTTCGGCGATCTGGGCGGTGGCGCGGGTGAGATACTGGTAGCGCCACAGGGACCACAGCCG
>JAEWSN010000063.1 GCA_023459915.1 Bacillota bacterium | reverse complement strand
ATGCCTGTGGCCGGTGTGGAAATGCTGGTTGCGTTCATGAAGGAGTTCCAGCGCGTGAACGGATGATTCCAGTGTAACAACTCGCTTCTGCGAGTTGTTCTGCAGGAATTCTTGAATTCCTGCAGCCTGAAGGCACGATATCGTGCCTTCAGGACACTGAATCACGGATAATCACCGGAACGCGCTGAAACAATGGACAATCGGAAATCAATGGCTGCAGCCATTGCCGGGGCTGCCCCAAAAGGGCGGCCCCTTGTCATGCACAAACCGAGCGGGAGGGTGCGAACCTGTCCCTGACCGGCGCGGAAGCGCCAAGCGAGGATCCGCATGCTCAAGATCATTGCCTGCCTCACAATGCTCATCGATCACATGGGGTATGTGCTTTTCCCCGGACAATTCTGGATGCGGATCGTCGGCCGCATCGCGTTTCCCCTGTTTGCCTGGTATGTGGCGAGGGGATTCGTCCGGACGCGCAGCCGGGGACGCTACCTCCTCCGGCTTCTGGGGTGGGGCCTGATTTCCCAGCTCCCGTTTGTGATGCTGTTCTACGGGGGGCACTGGGCATCTCCCGCAAGCCTGCTTGCGGGCACCAATGTGCTGTTCACCTTTGCGCTGGCGCTGCTGGCGCTGTGGGTGCTCAAAATGGCGGAACCGGGAGGCACGGCCCTGAAAATCGGCGCATGGCTGGCGGTGCCGGCGCTCGCGTACGTGGCCCAGCTGCTGCATACCGATTATGGGGCTTATGGCGTCGGTGTTGTGATCCTCTTTCACCTGTTCCGGGATCGGCCTCCAATCGCGGCGGCAGTCCGCGCGGCAACGGCACCGGCTCGCGAACCCGGACCGGCCACGGTGTCGGTACCGGTCGCGACCGGTCCGGCGTCAGCCCGGCCGGGCAGGGCCAATCTGGCGTGGGGGTGGGTTTTCATGAAAAGAAGCGGCCTGATGGCCGCCCTGTTCCTGTGGACGCTGTTGTGTCTTCGCCCCATGGGAATGCATCCCATCCAGCTGTTCTGCATTGCGGCTGTGCCGCTGCTGTGGCTGCGCCTGCCCGACCCCGGGCCCGGTCGTTGGAAATACGCGTTCTACGCGTTCTACCCGGTGCACCTGACGGTCCTCTTGCTGATGACACGTTTGTGAAGGCGATGGACGGTGACCCATCCTCTTCCGTGTGTGCCTTGCGACATGGCAGGCGCATCAGGGGATGAGACTGTCCGCACAAGTGTTGTTCCATCAGGAGGAGGTGGCTGCCAGTGCCTTTTTTCGGCGCTTGGCCACCAGCATGTGTTCGTCCGCCTTGCGCATGGTGTCTTCGAGCCTGTCCAGTTTTCCGGCGATGAGGAAACCCCAGGAGAACGCCACGGCATAGGGCTTTCCGCGGCGTTTTGCCGAGGCGTCGAGCTCTTCTGCAAATCGCTGTTCCAGAATGGGGATCAGGGATTCCCCGGCCTGCTTGATGAGGATGATGAATTCATCCCCGCCCAGGCGCGCCACGATGTCGCGGTCCCGGACACAGGAGGTGAGGATGCGGGCCACCTCGCGGAGGGCGCTGTCCCCTTCCTCGTGGCCGTACTTGTCGTTGATGACCTTGAGGTTGTCCATGTCGATGTAGCCCACCAGATGGGCTTCCTCGGCACAGACGGACAGATAGCTCTCCGCCTCCTGCAGGAAGCCGCGGCGGTTGAGCAGCCCCGTGAGATCATCCGAGATGGACAGCGCGTTGAGCTTGCGGTTGGCGGAACGCAGCTCCGCGAGCGCCTCCTTTAGCCGATGCTCCATGACAATCCGCTCCTCGAGCAGCAGCGAGCTTTTGATGAGGCTGGACATGTGCACGCGGACATCATCGACATCCCGATCCACATCGGGATGCATACCGGCCAGCATGTAGCCGTAGATTTCCTCGCCGAAGAACAGGGGCTTGACCACATACGCGCGGGTGAGCGCCTTTCGCGGCAGCGAGGTCGGAAGAATCTCGCGCGTGGGGAACGAGCCGTCGACAGGATGCCTGATCCCGTCGAGCAGGCAGAATTTCACCGAGGAGACCATGGGCGGGTCGAATCGGTGAAAATTGTTGTAGATGGCGGTATGCCCGAAGCGGACGATGATCATGTCACGGACCCCCTGCTCGGGCAGCAGCTGCTCGAGCAGATCGGTCAGGGTTTCAATGTTGCTGGTCTGCAGGGCTTCGGCCAGCGGATCCTGCTCCCTGGGCAGATCGGTGAAGACTTCATGATGCAGGACCGGCGCCCACTCGGTGCACCCGCAGGAGGTTCGGATGACCTCGGTGACGGGAACCAGCGTTTCCTGCGGCAGCGCTTTTCCCTCGATGCCGCGGATGAGCAGCTGCAGCGCCACCTCGCCCATGCGCTCATAATCCTGTTCCACCGTCGTGAACGGCGGGTCGGCGTGTCCGGACCAGCCGTTGTTGTCGAACCCGGTGGCGCGGAAGTCCTCCGGGCACCGGATGCCTGCCTCGCGGAGGGTCTCGAGCGCGCCGAAGAACATGTCGTCGTTGCCGAACACAACGCCGTCGATCTTCCCCTTCCGGATGGCGGAAGCCAGCTGATGGCCGATGTCCTGTCCCGATTTTCGGGAGAAGCGGCCCTCGAGGATCAGGGACGGGTCTCGCGGCAAACCGTGTTCGTCGAGGGATTCCTGATATTGCTCGAGCCGCGAAAGGGCGTCAGCCTGCTCCATATGCCCGGTGACATGGGCGATGCGGCGGCAGCCATGCGCGTACAGATGATTGAACATGACGCGGATGCCGCTTTTGTTGTCCGTCCGGACAAGCGGCAGCCGGGAGACCTGGCGCCCCACGCAGATGCAGGGAATTTTGAGCTGGGACACAAAATGCTCGGCAGCCAGACGGTTGGCCGTCGGCACCACGGTGGAGGTGGCCATGATGAGTCCATCGAGGCCCTCGGGGGAAATGAGGCTGTAGACGGAGTTGTAGTATTTGAACAGGTTGTCCTTCGATCCGAGATCGCGGCCCTCAAAAACAAGCAGGGTATGGCCCAGACGGCGGCATTCCCGCGCGAGCGCCTGCGCGGTGGAAAGGGTGGCACTGTTTGTGAAATGATGGACCATCAGGCCGATTTTCATCGCAATCCTCCAAGCGGGGGGTGAACGCGTATGCTGGCGAGATGATGTCGTGGCTGGCCCGGCGGGAAACGCGCATGCTTCAGCGCAGGGGAGACCTGTCCATGGATGCCGGGCGGAGGAGCGCGCAAGCGCTCCCTGCTGTCAAGTCGTCTACACCATCCTACCATAAACACGGTTTTATAGGAAGTCCGGGTATTCCCCGCCGGCGGACATCTTTCAGGTTTTCTTGCCAAGGTTCCCGCAATCCGGTATCATGAGAGGTGGCTGTCCGCGCGGAGGGTTCTCCCCCGTACTGTGGCATGCCAGCTGAGCGGCCGGCTATGCCGGCACGCGTGCCTTTTTTCCGTCAGCCGTGCAGGCCCATGACGCCGGAGGCTTCTTTTGAAGCGATCCTGCGCATTTGTCCGCACCGCCGCACGGAAACGCGGGGCATCACAACACTGGATGGAGGACGGGATGCCGTGGGGCATCCCGATTGTTTGATGAGCATACAGGTGGACGACACGCTGCTGCTGTCCGTTGAGAAACCCGCCCGGTACACCGGCAATGAACTGAACATGGTGCGCAAGAAGCCGGAGGAGGTGTCCATCCGGTACGCCTTCTGCTTTCCCGACACCTATGAAATCGGCATGTCCCACTTGGGCATGAAGATTCTCTATCATGTCCTCAATCTTCGGGAAGATACGTATTGCGAGCGCTTTTTCGCGCCATGGACAGACATGGCGGAAAAAATGCGGGAACAGGGCATCCCCCTGTTTTCCCTTGAGACGCGCACCCCCCTGCGGGACTTCCATGTGGTGGGGTTCACGCTGCAGTACGAAATGAGCTACACCAACGTGCTCGACATGCTCGACATGGGCGGTGTGCCTGTGCTTGCGGCGGAACGCGGCCCGGAAGATCCCTTTGTGATGGGCGGAGGGCCGTGCGCCTGCAATCCGGAACCCCTGGCACCCTTTTTCGATCTGTTCGTCATCGGCGAGGGCGAGGAAGTGCTCGGAGAGCTCATGGACGCCTACCGGGCCTGGCAGGCTTCGGGGGCGCCGCGACAGGCGTATCTCGAATCGGTTGCGGGTCTGGAGGGCGTGTATGTGCCATCCTTTTATGAACAGACGTACCACGGGGACGGGACGGTGGCGGCCACGGTCCCCGTCAATCCGCACACGCCGGCCAGGGTGCGCCGCCGCATTGTCCGGGATCTCGACACGGTGCCCTATCCGGATGCCATCATCGTGCCCTACCTGCAGACCATCCACGACCGGGTGATGCTT
>JAEWSN010000062.1 GCA_023459915.1 Bacillota bacterium | reverse complement strand
GTGGGTGGCCTCATGGGCTGCAAGGGAGACGCGTACAAGGCGACCGGCGCGTTGTCTGTCGCGGAGTCATGGGCGTTTCATGCCTGGGAGGCGGGGCATTTCAAGGCGGCGGGCGCTGACTTCCTGTTTGCCGGCATCATGCCGACCCTGCCGGAGGCCATCGGCATGGCGATGGCCATGGAGGAAACGGGGCTGCCGTACATCATCAGTTTCATGATTCGCCGCAACGGACGACTGTTGGACGGAACGACGATTCATGACGCCATCCGGGAGATCGACGCCGCAACAACCAGAAAGCCGGTCTGCTACATGGCCAATTGTGTGCACCCAACGGTTTTGCTCGAGGCGGTGACCTGCGAGCAAAATGACACACCGCTGGTAAAGTCGCGTTTTCGCGGGATTCAGGCCAATACCTCCCCGCTTTCGCCGGAAGAACTGGATAACAGTTCGGAGTTACTTTCCGCTGATGCGACGTCGTTGGCGGACGATATGCTTCAGCTGGCGAACCATGTGGATTTGAAGATTGTCGGCGGCTGCTGCGGCACAGACGGAAGCCATCTGCAGTTGATGGCAGAACGGTTCAGCAACAGGTCGTGAACGCGACCGCCGATGGCGCGCCGCTTTACAGGAAGGTCGGCTACCGGGAGGTCGAAGATGCCATGTCCCTGGAGTTGACATGATGAAGTTTGTCAAATGGGAAGCAAGCCTGAAATCTTTGAATTATACCATTCTGGAACCGTGCGATGTGCCGGTACAGCTTCGCGTCATGGACGAACCCGGCAATAGGGCAACCATTCTGGCCAACGCGCAGGGGTACCGCTTTCTGAAGGATTTGTTTCTGATTGTGGGCGCGATGAAGCAACCGAACTGCTTGTTCGTTGTGCGTGATGCCTCTCCGCAGGTGGAACGGTTCCAGTCCTGGTATCCCGGCGGAGCGTTTCACAAGGGGCTGATACTGAGCCATCACGGGCATGCCGCTGTCACAGGAAAGATTGCGCGTGAGGTGCTTGCATCGAGAAAATTCGCCAGGCAAACCCATGAGACATTGCGGGTTCCAGCATGCGATTTTCAGCGGATTCCGCACTGGGGGCTTGAGAATACCCTGCATGTGCATCCACATGGGAAGTGGCTCCTGCTTGCATCCAATTACGAGGGCTACCTCTATATGGCCCGGGAGGCGGATGGATTTCTGGACATACCGGATGACCCGGATGAAAACTTTGCGCATGCGCATCTTTTCCATCTGACCCATATGGAAGACAGGCTCGATATGAGATTCTTTTATCAGGAAATTCCGGATGAGACAAAGCCTTTGTGAGACACGACAGTACGAGGAGCAACATCTGCAAGACACTGCTGAGATAAGGCAAAACACTGCGAGGTGAACGATGAACCACAAGGGAACCGTAACACTCGAAACAGACAGACTGCAGCTGCGCAGGTTCGTAGAAACCGACGCGCCGGCCGTGTTCCAAAACTGGACCAGTGAGGACAAGGTGACAACATACCTGCGGTGGCCCACACACAAATCCCTTGAAACGACGGAGACCATTCTCAAGGACTGGATTCGGATGTACGGCAACAGCAATTTCTATCACTGGGCCATCGTGCCCGGGGATGGGAAGGATGAGCCGATTGGAACCATCAGTGTGGTGGACATGAACGAAAAACTGGATATTGTGCATATTGGGTATTGCATTGGCAGCCGGTGGTGGGGGCAAGGTATCGCCACGGAGGCCTTTTCCGCGATTATCCCTTTCCTGTTTGAGGAGGTTGGGGTGAACCGCATCGAATCCCAGCACGATCCGGAAAACCCGGGCTCCGGCAAGGTCATGGCCAAATGCGGTCTGAAGTACGAAGGAACCTTGCGACAGGCGGACTTCAGCAACCGCGGCATCGTGGACGCGGCCATGTACAGCCTGCTGATCAGCGAGTACCGCGCCGGGAAATAGCGGTGGCCCCCTGGTTACGGCGTGCCGGTTGTCTGTCGATTTCACGATACACCAGCCGGCCATCCACGCGAACCGATTCCATAAGCGAGACGGCTTCAACCGGGATGGCTTCAGTGGGGATGGCTTCAACGCAGATGGTTTCACTGGGAATGGTTTCGCTGGGAATGGCTTCAACCGGGAGGTTCAGGGTTTGTGCACGGTTTGCTCCGGATGAAACAGATAGCCCGGGAGGTGTTTTCACCTCGCGTGCCAGTGTGAGATGGGGTCGATATGGCCGGCTTTCGAGCTTGAATCCGGCTTGTGTCAACGCAGTGAAAAGGGCATCATGAAGGCGCGCCAGTTCCCCGGATTGCGCGATGCCCATCCACCAGATGTCACGGTTTCCCTTGCGAAAACGACCGGGAGCGCCGAAATTGAGTTCAAAGGCTGTGAACACTTGGGTGTGCAACACGGTTTTCGCGGCGCTCGCCTGCGTCGGGGTCATCTCGCCCAGAAACACAAGCGTCAGGTGGTAGTTCTCCCGGCGTGTCCAATGTCCCGACGGGAGCTGTGCCTGAAGGCGTTGTGAGATGTCCGCCAGTGCGGTTTTTATCCTGTCGGGGAAGGTGATGGCAA
>JAEWSN010000061.1 GCA_023459915.1 Bacillota bacterium | reverse complement strand
AGAAAATCCCCTATATCACCACCATGGCCGCGGCGTTGGCCAGCGCGAAGGGCATTGCCTCCATGGCGGCCGGCAAGGGAGAAAAGTCCGTGCCGTTCTCCCTGCAGGAATATCACCGGATGCTTTGATCCACCGGCTGGTGCCAGGCAGGCAGCGCGGTTAATAGAAATGTGTCAAGGGGGTGCCTTCTCTGATATAATCGGAGGTGGCACCCTTTGTGTTGTCCGTTTCCCGATTTTTTGCGCCCAAACGAGGATATCATGACAGAACGCTATCATGCCTTTTTCCATCAATTTTTGGAAGCCTGGCTCACGCGAAGAAGCGAGCGGGATACGCTGGCCCTGATCGGCGAGGATTGCACTGGATTTGGCACGGGTGTGGATGAAGTGGCCGTGGCGAATCAGGATCAGGAAGGCGCGCTCTCCGATCGGGATTTGTATGCGCGTGACATTCACGACGCGCCAAACCGCGTGTATTATGACATACGGACGCTGTCCGTCCGAGCCCTCTGCCATGCGACCGGGGTCATCATGGCCACGCTGGATTTGCGGACCACCATCCTGTCTCAGGACGTTGCGTTTTATGGGCTGCGGGTGACCTTTGTTGTGTCCGACGGCCCGGACGGCCTGAAGCTGCGGCACGATCACGTCTCGTTTCCCACCACGCTGCATCGCAGGGGAGAATCCTTTCCCATCAAGGAACTTGAGGAGCGGATGAAGGTGTTCGAACGCATGCTGCATGAGCGCACGCAGACGCTCGAAGAAGCGTATGTGGCATTGGCGGCCATCGTCAACACAGACAAATTGACGGGCATTGCGTCCCGGCACAAGCTCGATGAGGTCATGGAGGCGGAGCTGCAGCGCCTTCGACGGTATGGGTCGGCGTTCACGGTTCTTTTTTTTGACATTGACAAGTTCAAGTCTTTCAATGATCGATACGGCCATGCCCAAGGAGACAAGATGCTGCAGGGTGTTGCGGCGGCAGCGGGACAATGTGTCCGCGAAACCGATTCACTTGGACGGTGGGGCGGAGACGAATTTTTGGTTTTGCTGCCCCAAACGGTTGGACGGGCAGCCGGAGAATTGGCACAACGCGTGGTGAATTCGGTTTCCGGGCTTGCTACCCCTGAGGGCGATCCCGTCGGCATCAGCCTGGGTTTGGCGACTGCAGACGCGGAGGATACCCCGCAAACGCTTCTGGCCCGTGCCGATGCGGCCATGTATCGGGCCAAGGCGCAAGGCGGCAACCAATGGGTCTCCGAGTAGAAACCAGCCGCATTGCCGCAGGTCGAGAACGAAGAGGATAATCTCAAAGAGGAAAACAATCAATGACAACGGTCAAATTGTTCGAACAGGACAGTCATCTGAAGTGTTTTACCGCAGAGGTTCAGGCCTGTACGCCTGCGGAGGCAGGTGGAGCGGAGCCGCGCTGGGAGGTTGCGTTGACCCAAACCGCCTTCTTTCCGGAAGGGGGTGGCCAGGCCGCGGACATCGGCTCCCTTGGCGCGGCCCGTGTGCTGGACGCCCGGGAAGAGAACGGGCGGATCCTGCATCTTGTCGATGCGCCCCTGGTTCCCGGCGAGACGGTTGCGGGAGAAATCGACTGGGACCACCGGTTCCCCCTGATGCAGTTGCACAGCGGCGAGCACATTGTTTCCGGTCTGGTGCGCAAGCATCATGGCTTCGACAATGTCGGATTCCACATGGGGACGGATGTGGTGACCATCGACTTCAACGGGGCCTTGACGGAAGCGGAACTGGCGGCCATTGAAACGCTGACCAATGAGGCGATTTTTGCCAACCTGCCGGTGGCGGGCCGCTATCCCGAACCGGTACTGCTCAAGGAACTGGCCTACCGCAGCAAGCGGGAGATTGATGGCGCGGTTCGGGTGGTGTCCATCCCCGGATATGATGACTGCGCCTGTTGTGGCGTACATGTGAAGCGCACGGGAGAAATCGGCCTGGTAAAATTGCTTTCCAGCCGGCGATACAAAGGTGGCACCCGTGTTGAAATGGTGGCGGGCCGCATGGCCTTGCGCGACTATGACGCGCGTCACCGCCAAATCACGGCCATCTCCGTCGCGCTGTCCGCCAAGCCCCTGGAAACCGCGCAGGCGGTGGCACGCCTTCAGGGTGAGGTGGAAGCGTTGCGGCATGAACTGGCGGGCATGCGGGAGCAGCAGCTGGCGGCGATGGCAGACAGCTGGCTCTCGCAGGCGGATGCGCCGCAAGGGGCGTTGCCGGGAACTGGGCGTGTGTTTGTGGAACCAAATCTCACCCCGCCGGAGGTGCGCAAGCTGGTGTTGCTGCTTGTGGAGCAGACCCGGCACCGTGCGCGGGAAGCCCGCCCGTTGACGCCCATGGTGGGTGGCTGGGCGGATTGGTATGTGGTGGTGTCCGGGCAAAATGGGGCGCAGTGCCTGTATGCTGCCGGGGTGGTGGCAACCGGCGCCGAAATGCGGACCGATGCCGAAATGCGGACCGATGGTGCAATACGGGCTGATGCCGAAATGCGGACCGATGCCACAATGATCACCGATGCGCGTGTGGTGGCCACACACCTGCGGCAGTCGTGTGGCGCGCGGGGCGGCGGCGCGGCAGGCCTGGTACAGGGCAGCGCCGAGGTGCCTGCGGCGGAACTGGTGCGGGCGTTGAAAACCATGACGCTTGGATGAGGGGTGCAGCTGGGCGAAGGCCTCGTTTTTGCAGTAGGGTGAAGCCCTCTCCAGCCGGCCAAAACGGTCACATCAATGTGGAAAACAACCGGAACCCCGACGCGGCCACCTTGTGGATCCAGGGCCGTTTGAGCCAGTCCTGCCAGGTGACTTCCCGACAGAGCTCCAGTGTTTCCAGATAGTCCCGCTTGACATCTGGAACCACTGGGGAGTTGCAGAACCAGACAGCATTTTCGTATTGCAGATAAAAGCTCCGGAAATCAAAATTGATGGTGCCGACCAGCGCATGATCGTCATCACTGACGATCATTTTTGCGTGCATGAAGCCGGGTGTGTACTCGAAAATGCGCACGCCGGCAGCAATGAGACGCCCATAGTGGCTGCGTGTGACCAGGTGGACATACCATTTGTCCGGCACCGAAGGGGTGATGATGCGCACATCCACGCCGCTTTCCGCGGCCCGGCACAACGAATCGAGCATGTCTTCCTCAAGAATCAGGTAGGGCGTGGTGATCCAGACATAGCGGCCGGCAGACTCAATCATCTGCTGACATACGCCTTTGGCCGGGTTGTGCGGGTTGTTTGAGGGCCCGTCGGTGAACGGAAGAAACCAGCCGGTCCCCTCGCGTTCCGTCTGATCCATGTCTGTCCGGTTGGGTTCTGCGCGCCAGAACAAGTCGATGCGGGGCGCTTTCCGGTCATCGAGGGACCACATCTGCAGGAAGGCCAGTGTGAGGCTCCAGACACCTTCCCCGGAAACGCGTACGGCGGTGTCCTTCCAGTGACCGTGCTTGCGATTGAGGTTCACATACTCGTCGGCGAGGTTCACGCCGCCGGTGTAGCCGATTCTGCCGTCGATCGCGACGATTTTCTGGTGGTTGCGATAGTTCAGGTAGAGGTTGGAGACATGCTTGAGGATGGGATTGAAGGTGCGCAGCTTCACACCGCAGGAGGTGAGGCGCTTTCTTTGCGCACGGCTGAGTTTCAGGCCGCCAAAATCATCCATCAGGAAACGGACTTCCACCCCTTCCTTCGCTTTTCTGCACAGGATGTCGGCGATGCGGTTCCACAAATAGCCCTCGCCGACAATGAAAAACTCCAGAAAGATGAATCTGGTGGCATGGTTCAAGTCCCCGCACAACGCTTCAAAACAGGTTTCTCCGATGGGATAGTAGGTGGAATGCAGCTCCGGGAAGACGGGGAAGCCATGTCCGAGCAGAAAACGGGGAATCCGGGCGCGCAGGGGGCATTCCCGGTTGAATGCCGCCAGGCGGTCGGCTGCGGTTCCGTCGGGATCCCACAAGTCCGAGCCGGGTTCATTGTTGCGCAACTTGAGGAAACGACGATGGTTGGCCCGGCCCCACAGGAAATAGAGGATCAGCCCGAAGACGGGCAACAGGAAGACCACGAGAATCCACGCGATTTTATAGGAGGGACTTTCATGTCGGTTGACCAGCTTGACAATGGTGAACAGCGCGACAACCTGTACCGCGCTGTACAAATAGTTGGCAGAACCCATCAAGGTGTCCGTGAGCCACAGAAACAGCAGCAGCTGGCCAATGACCGCCAGGCCGGCCAGCAGGACGCGGAATGCGGATTCGATGGTGGGCAGGTGTCTTGCTCTCATGCATGTGCTCCTGTCATGTGTTGCCGGGAGACGGTTGCCGGCGCTTCCATTATACATGACGTCTCTTGTCGTGATACAATGATTCGAGGATGAAAGTCTTGTTCTGAAACGAAATGGCCAGTCCGGGAAGGCAAGGGTGAAGACATGAAGGCAATGGTCACCTGGTCCGAATCCCTCTCGCTGGGAGATCCGGAAATCGACGAGCAGCACCGAACGCTCATTGGCCTGCTAAACGGGTTGTATGAGGCAATGCTGACGGGTACCGCGAGAGAACGGCTCACATTGCTGATCAGCGATCTCACGGCATACACCAGGCTTCATTTTCAAAATGAGGAACGGTATTTCGAACTGTTCAATTATTCCGAACTGGAGGCGCATACGCGCGCGCACAAGGAGCTGACGGATCGCCTTGCACAACTCCGGGACAGACATGCGCGTGGAGAAGAGGACCTGACGGTCGAAATGCTGCTGTTCCTCGGCAACTGGGTGCTTGAGCATGTGATGCTGGTGGATATGCGCTACAAGCAGTTTTTGGCTGAGGTGGTGCGCAAGCGTGAGCCCCTGGACCATTTGGGTCACGTTTCAAGAGATTTGAGAGGCGGCAGCCTCTGAATAATCACCGCATCTTGAGGATTTACAAATTCGGTCGTGCTTGCTATACTAATGAGGCGCCCGAAATTCGGGCCCATAGCTCAGCTGGGAGAGCGCTGCGTTCGCAATGCAGAGGTCAGGGGTTCGATCCCCCTTGGGTCCACCAAATCCGTCACCACCTTTCGATGGAATCACATCTGTCGGAAGGTGGTTTTCATTTGCCCTGAAAAGGCTTGGGACAAGCGGGTTACGGGGATTTCATGGGGCACGGTTGGAGCAAATGCATGGGGGTTACTATTCTGATTTTCTATCAATCAAAGAGGTTGTGGCCAGTCATACGG
>JAEWSN010000060.1 GCA_023459915.1 Bacillota bacterium | reverse complement strand
TGATATTCTGGTTCATGTTCATTGGCATCGGGTTTCTGGAAAGCGGGGCGGAAGGCTTGCTGTCCATGCTGATGCGGCCGGAGATGATTCCAGTGGCCCTGTGTGTGCCGCTTGGCCTGCTGACCATGGTGATGCTGTGGCAGACAAAGGTGTACACCCCGTATGCCATCGAGCTGCTCAGCCAGGTGCGGGGATTCCGCAATTTTCTGGCCACCACGAAGCGCGACCGGTTGGAAATGCTTTTTGCCGAGCATCCCACCTGGTTTTATGACATGCTCCCCTTCGCCATGGCATTCGGCATGACAAGGATCTGGGAACGACACATGCAGACACTGGCCATGCCGCCGCCAACCTGGTACAGCAGCCAAACAATGTTCAGCCCCAGCCATTTCACTGGCTCCATGCGTTCCATGGTCCGTTCGGCCACATCCACGCCGCAGAGCTCCTCTTCCGGCAGCGGTGGCGGCGGGGGTTCATCCGGCGGCGGTGGTGGCGGCGGTGGCGGCGGATCCTGGTAACACCGGCTTTTTGCTGCAACAGATTGGCAGAGACAAATGCAACCTGCGGAACAACCATTTCCGCAAGAGGAGGACATGATGGAAGACACGGCAAACAAACAGCTGTTACTGGTGGTGGATTATCAGAACGATTTTGTGGATGGCAGTCTGGGGTTCCCGGGCGCGGTGGCCATCGAGGCCGCGATTGTGGAGAAAATCAGAACCTACCGCGCGCGCGGCGACATGGTCGCGTTTACCTATGACACGCATGCCCAAACCTATCTGGAAAGCCTGGAGGGCAGAAATCTGCCGGTGACCCATTGTGTGGCGGGAACGCCCGGCTGGGAGCTGTATGGCGAGGTGGCCAACCTGAGGCTGCCGGAGGACAAGGTGTTCCACAAACCCGGATTCGGATCGGCGGAGCTGCTCGACTGGTTGCGGACGCACCCGTTTGCCGGCATCGAGCTGTGCGGGGTGGTGACAAATATCTGTGTGCTGTCCAACGCGGTCATCGCCAAAACCGCCCAACCGGAAACGCCCATCACGGTGGACGCGCAATGCGTGGCGGGCAATGATCCGGCACTGCATGAGGCTTCCCTCGATGTGATGGGCGGCATCCAGGTGAAGGTGTTGAACCGTTGACCTTGCGCTTGAACACAATGACCACAGGTGACGGAATGGCGGGAGCGGGCATGACGTGCCCGACGATCCCGGCTGTTCCTGTTTGGAAGGGGATCCGCTATGGACGCGCAAGCCAATCTCGCCATGTTGTGCGATTTCTATGAATTGACCATGGGCGGCGGATATTTTCGTACCGGACTGAAGGACAGAATCACCCATTTTGACCTGTTTTTCCGACGCGTGCCGGATGGCGGTGGATTCGCCATTGCGGCCGGGCTCGAATCCTTTGTCCGGTACATTGAGCAGCTGCATTTCACGGAGGAGGACATCGCGTTCCTGCGTGGCAAGCAGCTGTTCGATGAAGATTTTCTCGCCTGGCTGAAAACCTTCCGCTTCACCGGCGATATCGACGCGGTGCCGGAAGGCACGCCCGTCTTTCCCAATGAACCGATTCTGACAGTGCGCGCGCCGGCCATTGAGGCACAGCTGATAGAAACCTACGCGCTGCTGTGCCTCAATCACCAGTCGCTGATTGCCACCAAGGCCAACCGCATTGTCCGGGCCGCACAGGGCCGTACCGTGCTGGAGTTCGGTTCCCGCAGGGCACAGGGGGCGGACGCGGCGGTCATCGGGGCACGTGCCGCGTATCTGGGCGGCTGCCACGGAACAGCCTGCACGCTCTCCGAGCAGCTGTACGGTGTGCCGGCGGCCGGCACCATGGCACACTCATGGATCCAGATGTTCGATGACGAGTACAAATCGTTCCGGACATACTGTGAGCTGTATCCACACAGCACCACCTTGCTGGTGGATACCTACAACACCCTCAAAAGCGGCGTGCCCAACGCCATTCGCGCGTTCAAGGATGTGCTGGTGCCCATGGGCGTCACACAGTTCTCCATCCGGCTCGATTCCGGTGATATCGCCTATTTGAGCAAGGAGGCCCGTCGCATGCTCGATGAGGCTGGCCTGCCGCAGTGCCGCATTGTCGCGTCCAATTCGCTGGACGAAACGCTCATCCGGGATCTGTTGCTCCAGGGCGCGAAAATCGACGCGTTCGGCGTGGGTGAACGGCTCATCACGGCACGCAGCGAGCCGGTGTTCGGCGGGGTCTACAAGCTGGTGGCGGTGGAGGACGAAGCCGGTGCCATCCTGCCGCGCATCAAGGTCAGCGACAACATCGGCAAAATTCCCAATCCGCATGCAAAGAAGGTGTACCGGCTTTACGACAAGCGCAATGGAAAGGCCATCGCCGACCAGCTGTGCGTGTGGAATGAGACCCTGGATGACACAAAGCCGCTGACGCTGTTCGATCCGGACGCGGAATGGAAGAAGAAGACCGTGACGAATTTTGTCGCGCGGGAATTGCTGGTGCCCATATTCAGGAACGGCATCCGGGTGTGTTCCCTGCCCACCCTGCCGGAGATTCGCCGGTATTGCGCCGAACAGGTGGATACGCTGTGGGATGAAGTGAAGCGCTTCGAAAATCCGCACACTTACTATGTCGACTTGTCAGACAAGCTCTGGCACATCAAGCGCGAGCTGCTGGCCGCGGCCGCGGGATCGAGCCAGGTGGCACACCCTCGGCAGGGCGCGCGCTGACACGAAATGTCCGGGATTTGTCGGAATGGCTCTTTCACAGTGGTTGTTCCTGGAATGGCCGTTGTCGGAAAGGTGGTTCCGCATAACAAGAACGATTTTTGAGGAGGAAACATGGATCAGCATCGCATCGTCATCATCGACCTGGGGAGTACGGAGAACTCCACCTTGGCACGGCTCATCCGCGATATGGGTGTCTATTCTGAAATTCAGCCGCACGACCTTTCCGCGGAGGCGTTTGGCGCGCTGCCGATGGTGCAGGGCATTATTTTCAACGGTGGACCCAATCGCGTGGTGGACGGGGTGGCCGTACAACCGGCCGAAGCCCTGCGGGCTGCGGGGGTGCCGGTGCTGGCGATTGGCTGTCCCGAGTTTGGGGACCGGAACCTGCCGGCCATCGACGAGGCGGCGGTTCGGCACTTTGTGTTCGAAACCTGCAAGTGTGAGGCCTCCTGGACCATGGACGCCTTCGTTGATGAGCAGGTGCGGCAGCTGCGCGCGCAGATTGGGCGGGAGAAGGTGCTGCTGGCGCTTTCCGGTGGTGTGGACAGCTCGGTGGTGGCGGCGCTGCTCATCAAGGCGGTGGGCAGTCAGCTGACCTGCATTCATGTCAACCACGGCCTGCTGCGCAAGGGTGAGCCTGAACAGGTGGTGCGGGTGTTCCGGGAGGAGCTCGGCGCGAACCTCATCTATG
>JAEWSN010000059.1 GCA_023459915.1 Bacillota bacterium | reverse complement strand
GATCCGCGTAAGCGATTTCCATGCCCTTGCCGCCCAACACATAAGAGGGGCGAACCAGCACGGGGTACCCGACCGTATGCGCCGCCCGGAGCGCCTCTTCCTTTGTGTAGACGGTAAAGCCCTTCGGCCTTGGAATGTCGAGCGATTCCAGAATCTGCTCAAATTTCTCCCGGTCCTCGGCGGCGTCCACATCCCGAGCTGCTGTGCCAAATATCCGGACGCCGGCATCCGCCAGCGGGTTCGTGAGTTTAATGGCGGTCTGGCCACCGAATTGGGCAATCACGCCATCCGGCTTCTCCACTTCGATGATTTCCAGGACATCCTCCGGCGTCAACGGCTCAAAATAGAGGCGGTCGGCCGTGTCAAAGTCCGTGGACACCGTTTCGGGGTTGTTGTTGACAATGATGGTCTCGTACCCCTCCTCATTCAGTCCCCAGACCGAATGGACGGAGCAGTAGTCGAACTCGATGCCCTGCCCGATGCGGATGGGGCCAGACCCCAGCACCAGCACCTTTTTCCGGTCGCTGGGGCGCGCTTCGGTATACGGGTCGTAGGTGGAGTAGAAATACGGGGTCTGCGCCTCGAACTCGGCCGCGCAGGTGTCCACCATCTTGTAGGCCGGGGTCAGGCCCTGCTGACGGCGCAAGTGGCGGACGGTTTCCTTCGTGGCACCGATGTATTTGGCAATGGTTTCGTCCAAGAAACCCATCCGCTTGGCGCGCGTCAGCAGCTCCGTGTCCAGGGACTCAGGGGTTCTGGTCTTGAGGGCTTCCTCCATCTCCACAATGTTGCGGAAGGTGTTCAGGAAGAATAGGTCGATTTTGGTGATGTGATGGATGTCTTCGAGCGTCACGCCGCGCCGGATGGCCTCGGCGATGACCAGAATCCGCTCATCGTCGATATTGCAGAGCTTCGCACGGAGCTGCTTGTCGTCCAGCCCCTTGCACAGCGGCGTCTCCAGGGTCCGGATGCCGAGCTCCAGGGACCGGAGCGCCTTCATCAGGGCATGCTCCAGCGAATTGCCGATGGCCATGACCTCGCCGGTCGCCTTCATCTGTGTGCCAAGCGTGCGGCGCGCCTTCACGAACTTGTCGAACGGCCATTTGGGGATCTTGACCACACAGTAGTCCAGTGTCGGCTCGAAGCAGGCATAGGTCTTGCCGGTCACGGCATTGGGGATTTCGTCGAGCCCATATCCGATGGCGATCTTCGAGGCGACCTTGGCAATCGGGTAGCCGGTGGCCTTCGACGCCAGCGCCGAAGAACGGCTCACACGCGGGTTCACCTCAATCACCGCATACTCGAACGACGTGGGGTGCAGCGCAAACTGGCAGTTGCACCCGCCCTCGATTTCCAATGCGGAGATGATGTTGAGCGCCGCGGAGCGCAGCATCTGGTATTCCTTGTCGGCCAGGGTCTGGGAAGGCGCCACGACGATGGAATCGCCGGTGTGCACGCCCACGGGGTCGATGTTCTCCATGTTGCAGACCGTGATGACATTGCCCTTGCCATCACGCATCACCTCGTACTCCACTTCCTTCCAACCGGAAATGTCCTTCTCGATCAGCACCTGGTGCACGCGGGAGAGCCGCAGTCCGTTCGTTCCGATGTCGCGCAGGGAAACCTCATCCTTTGCAATGCCGCCGCCGGTGCCGCCGAGCGTGTAGGCGGGCCGGACGATGACGGGATAGCCAATCTCCAGGGCAAACGCCAGTGCGTCCTCCAGGTTGTTGACCACCTTTGAGGCGATGCAGGGCTCTCCGATGCTGATCATGGTGTCCTTGAACGCCTGCCGGTCTTCCGCCTTGTAGATGGCCTCCACATTCGTCCCCAGCAGCTTCACGCCATGCGCCTCGAGGAACCCGGATTCCGCCAGCTCCATCGCCAGGTTCAAGCCCGTCTGGCCGCCCAGCGTGGGCAGGATGCTGTCCGGCTTCTCCGCGAGGATGATGTTCTTGACCACCTCCGGGTTCAGCGGCTCGATATAGACACGATCCGCAATTTCCCGATCGGTCATGATGGTGGCCGGATTGCTGTTGACCAGAATGGTCTCGATGCCCTCTTCCTTCAGGGCGCGGCACGCCTGGGTTCCGGCGTAGTCGAACTCCGCCGCCTGTCCGATGATGATGGGGCCGGATCCGATGACCAGCACCCGCTTGACGTCTGTCCTTTTCGGCATGGGATCTCCTCCGTGGGTTGTGCTTCTCCTGTCCGCGTCATGGCTGCGCGTCGTCTCAGCCGGCCTATCCGGTGCGTATCAGGTCAATGAACTCGTCAAAGAGATAGCCGGTGTCCATGGGCCCCGGCGATGCCTCGGGATGGAACTGGACGGTGAAGGTTGGCGTATCCAGGTACTGCACGCCTTCGACCGTCATGTCGTTCATGTTGATGTGGCTCACGCGGGCGGTTCCAGCGGGCAGGCTGCCCGCCTCCACGGCATATCCGTGGTTCTGGGAAGTGATGTAGGTGCGATCCTTGGCCAGATCCTTGACCGGATGGTTGCCGCCCCGGTGACCGTATTTCAGCCGGCTCGTGTCACCACCGACCGCCAACGCCGTCAGCTGGTGTCCCAGGCAGATGCCGAACATCGGCTTGCTGCCAAGCAACCGCTTGAGCTGCGCAATCTGGAACACACAATCCTTCGGGTCACCCGGGCCATTGGAGAGCATGATGCCGTCCGGGTCGAGCGCCAGCACCTCGTCGGCTGTCGCCGTGGCCGGCATCACCGTCACATCACAGCCACGCCGGTTGAGGTTGCGCACAATGTTTGTCTTGACGCCATAATCCATCAGCACCACATGGAACGGCGCGTGCCCGCGGATATGGCTGGTGTCCATGTGCGGCTGCAGGCTGGCGTCCAGCGCGTGGGCCGGAAAGGTTTGCGCCGTCCTGACCGTCACGGCTTCCACCGGATTGGTGATGCGGTAGGCATGGATGCGGGCCGTCCAGTCCTCAAAGCGGAACGCAGGATCGGTGGTGATGATGCCGTTCATGGTGCCTTTTTCCCGCAGAATCCGCGTCAGGGCGCGGGTGTCGATCCCCTCGATGCCGATGATGCCGTGGGACGCCAGCCAGTCGGCCACGCCGCCCGTGCTGCGCCAGTTGCTGGGGTTCGTGCTGCACTCGCGCACGATAAAGCCGCGGA
>JAEWSN010000058.1 GCA_023459915.1 Bacillota bacterium | reverse complement strand
CACCCGGATTCGCTCCGGCCATGTGGAGCGTCACAAAAGCCACGGTTCCATCTTGATGCATGGCGCGCCTATGCGGAGCGGATTGCGCCTTCGCTGCGACAGCTTGTGGAAGCGGACGCCTCGGGGTATGACCTGGAACGGCAGGTGGCACCCGTTGTGGAGGCGGCACTGTTTCATCGTGACAAGATGGAGATGGCACACAGATCCTTTCTCGCCGTGGTGGAGCACCTTCCGGAGCGTATCCGGGAAGCATTCGGCATCGACATGGATGTGGACGTCGTGTTCTACCTGGGCCTGTGCAATGGCGCGGGCTGGGCGACGACGCTCGACGGCCGGGATGCGGTGCTGCTGGGCATCGAGAAGATTGTTGAGCTGGACTGGGTCGGTGAAAAAGCCATGCGTGCCTTGCTGTACCACGAACTCAGCCATATCTGGCATCGTCTGGCCGGTGCGGCACAAATTGCACGCACGCCGCGTGAAAAGGGCCTGTTCCAGCTGTATCGGGAAGGCTTCGCCATGTATGGGGAACAACTGTTGTGCGGTGACTGTGGCTATTTTCATCAGGACGATGGCCAGTGGCTGCCATGGTGCCGGGATAATGCGGCAATGCTCAAGCGTGAGTACCTGCGCCGGCTCGAGGCGGGTGAAAGCGTGCAGGACTTCTTTGGTGATTGGTGTCGGTTTCAGGAGCATGCCGATGTGGGGTATTTTTTGGGCGCTGACTTTGTTCAGGCCCTGGTGCAACGGTACGCGCCGGCGGAGATCGCAGGCTTGGATTTGGCTACCCTGTGGCGGGAAGTGCGCGCCTGGGCGGAAATGCCCGGGTGAGGCCATTTCTTGATGGAGAACGCGTGACAGTAACAGGAGGTGTGTGATGGATATCAAGAAATTAAACAAGACTGAAACAACCCAGGTTCAGGAGGCGGCAGACCTGCTGCGTGAGGCATTCCCGCAAAGCTACAAGGACTGCGCCGAGGAGGAGATGGAACAGTGTCTCAAGGAGGAGCGCGTGGCACTTGTCGCTGTCGATGAGGGCCATGTGGTCGGTTTCGTCGGGGCCATTCCCCAATACGGGGAAACCGGATGGGAGTTGCATCCGCTGGTGGTTCGCGCAACGCGTCAGGGCGAGGGGATTGGAACGCGGTTGATCCACGCGCTCGAGGAGGCGGTGGCGCAGCGGGTCGCTGTCACGATCTATCTGGGCTCGGATGATGACTTCGACAAAACCTCGCTCAGCGGAGTTGACCTGTACGACGACCTTTTCGGGAAAATTGCGTCCATCCGCAATCCGGGTCGTCATCCCTTCGAATTCTATCAGAAGGTGGGGTATCGGATTGTGGGGGTGATTCCGGATGCGAACGGCATCGGGAAGCCAGACATCTGGATGGCGAAGCGGATTGTGGCACCCTGAAGGGTCTCCGGGGAAGAAAGAGCACAATCTCTCACGCTTCTTGAGAAGTGCCGTCGAAAGGGGAGGGATAACTGATGGATATCGAGATTCGAAAGCTGACTCCGGAGCTGGCAGAAGCCTATGTGCATTTTTTCGATGTCACCCCACATGATGATGGGACGGCCAAAGAGGAGCTGCCATGCTATTGTGTCACCTGGCGCAGCGATGCGTCGTATGGCATGGATGGCCGTCATTGGTTCCCGACACGGGAGGAGAGACGGGAGCGCGCGTTGCAATATGTCCGGGAAGGAAGCATTCAAGGCTATCTGGCCTTTTCCGGTGAGGAGATGGTGGGTTGGTGCAACGCATCCGCAGATTGCCGGATCGGGGTCGATTATCTGCGTTCTTTCTGGCCCATTGGGGAAAGCAGCGCACATGTGAAAGGCAAGTCTGTATTCTGCTTCGCAATTGCGCCAAACGTGCATAGAATGGGTGTGGCAACGCGTCTTCTGGAGCGGGTCTGCGCGGATGCTGCGAAGGACGGCTTTGATTACGTCGAGGCATATGTCCACAAGGATTTTGATGCGGTCCCGCATGACTTTCGGGGACCATTGGCCATGTACGAGAAGTGCGGTTTCACCATATGGGCGGAGCGGGAAGGAAAAGCGGTGATGCGGAAACGCTTGCGGGAGAAAGCAAATCGGCAATGGCTGTTCACCGAAACCATAGATGGGAAAGAAGCCTGGGCGAGGCTTTTTCAATCGATCAATGCATTCGGGCCACTTGTTCTGGAGATTTTCAAGAAACACCATTTGGGGCCCGGAGAAGTTGAAAACCTCACTCCTGGAACCAATGCGGTGTTTCGTGTTGGCGATAAAGTCGTAAAGGTGTTTGCACCGGTTGAATCCGGTTACAGTACGGACAAAGACTATGAGATAGAGCTTGCCGCGTTGCGGCATGCCAATCGTGTGGAGGTGACGGCACCGTTTTTGGTTTGTTCGGGGTGCATCGAAGACAAATATTTGTTTCGGTACATTGTCATGGAACACATTCGTGGATGTGAGTTCGAAGATGCGTTGGAACACTTTGATCACCGGCAAAAAGCGGCGTTTGCGACAAAAATGAAGGCAATCACGCACAGACTCAATGTAGAGCTGTTGGATGGCGGCATCCCGCCTTTGACCCTTCGCGACTGCATGGACAACCCGAGGTGGCAGGCGTTTCCCGAGTGTTTCCGCCTAAGCAGAAACGCATATCTTGAAAACCAGCATTTATCGGATTGCGTCTATACCCACGGGGACATGACCGGTGAAAACATCATTGTGGGGGACGATGGCGACGTGTTCCTCATTGACTTTGCTGACAGCCGGCTCGCGCCATACCATTATGAGTGGCCGCCATTGGTGTTTGCGTTGTTCGGATGCGATGCGGTCATGATGGAGGCCTATTTTGGAGATTACCGTCATGATGGATTTTATGATATGTTAACCCTGAGCATGGCGCTCCATGAGTTTGGCGGGCCTTTGGTCCAGCAGATATGTGAGTTGTCAGGAGTTGCAACCGGCACAATCACAGATATGAGTCGCTTGAGGGCATTACTGGGGAAAAGCATAACCGGCGGACATATGAAAGTGAGATAGCACATGAGCCAAGATGGATATGAAGAGATGTCGATGCGGGCACAACAGACAAAAAGACCAATCTGTGTGCTGATTACCGGCAGACCTGGTTCCGGCAAGTCAACCCTGGCGGACATACTCTCGAAACAGCTCTATCTGCCGAAAATCAGCAGAGACGAGTTCAAGGAAGGATATGTGAATACCTTTGGTGTTCGGCACGATGCGTTGCCGCCGGATACAAACGGCGTTGTGAACCAGGTTTTCTTCCAGACCATTTTGAACATGTTGGATGGCAACGTGTCGCTGCTCATAGAGGCGGCGTTTGCCCATGCCCTGTGGGGCCATGTTGTGCCTGACATCATGGCACGCGCGCGACTGTTCATCGTCGTATGCGATCTGGATGCGGAACGGAGTGCCAGACGGCATCTTGAACGTGGCCTGGCCAACCCGAAAAGAGAGTTCTATCACGGTGACAAGCGGGTTTCTGTTTTTCGGGAAACGGGAAGGTTCGAGCCGGGGGGCGAGTATATTGCGCCCACATACAATGTCCCCACACTGGCGGTATCAACAGCAGACGGCTATCATCCCTCGCTGGACGAAGTGGTGTCATGGATTGCAGACAACGGATCGGTCAACCAGTGGCAGGGAAAGGACCCCTCATGAGAGTTTGTTAAGGGAGATCGCCAAGAGAGGATAATTGGCACTTACAGTGTGATTTGAGTGTGTTCCCCGCCCAGGAGCCACTTTGGTTCAAGTGGAAAACGGTTCATGCTGCCAACCGATAACCAAAGGCAAAACAGTGTTTATAAGGAGAAACCATATGGGAGCTTCCCCTATTGTCACGGAAAGGCTCATTCTGATCCCGATGACGTTGTCCATGGTCAATGCCTTGCTGCAGAACAGCAAGGAGGCCTTCGCGTCGCGGGGGATATCCTTTCACAAGGATTGGCCACGGCAAGACACCCTTGATATTCT
>JAEWSN010000057.1 GCA_023459915.1 Bacillota bacterium | reverse complement strand
GCTCGACATCCTCTACCTTTGCTCCCCCAACAATCCCACCGGGGTGGCCATGAACAGGGCGCAGTTGACCCGCTGGGTGGACTACGCGCTTGCGCACAAGGCCATTCTGCTCTTTGATGCCGCGTATGAGGCCTATATCCGTGAGGAGGACATTCCGCACAGCATCTATGAAATTCCTGGCGCTAGCCGCTGCGCGGTGGAGTTTCGCTCCTTTTCAAAAACCGCGGGGTTTACCGGCCTTCGCTGCGCGTATACGGTTGTGCCGAAGGATCTCCATGTGTCCAATGGGCTCGGGGGCAGTCTCTCCCTCCACGCGATGTGGCTCCGGCGGCAGACCACAAAATACAACGGGGTTCCCTATATTGTCCAGCGGGCGGCGGCTGCCACCTATGACGGGGAAGGGCGCACGCAGTGCCGGGCACGCATCGACGGATACCTCGACAACGCCCGCCGGCTCCGGGACGCGTTCCGTGCGCGCGGCTTCTCCGTCTGGGGCGGTGTGAACGCCCCGTACGTGTGGCTGCAGGTGCCGGACGGACACAACTCGTGGTCCTTTTTTGACCACCTGCTGTCCACCCATCATCTGGTGGGAACACCCGGTTCGGGGTTTGGCACGGCCGGGGAAGGCTTCTTCCGGCTCACCGGATTCGGCAGTCATGAGAAGACCACCGAGGCCATCCGGCGGCTCAACGGGACGTAACCTCAGGACCATCCGGCGGAACACCGGAGGGCAGCCGCAGGGCCAACCGCCGGCGTAACGGACAACACCAACAGGGTTATTCCAGAAATTCCTGATTTTTTGCAATTTTATCCTGACAAACTTGCACACGCCCACAAGGTGTGATAGAATCGGCGTAGTCATTCAAACTACTTCTCCCATCCGGGGATGCGGGCCAGTCCCAATCCCCTGACCACAACGGGGTGGTCGGATCAACGTGCATGCCTGCCAGGGGTGAAACCCTTTCGGAATCCAGCGGATTCCCGAAATGTGCCCCCGGCGGGGCAAAGCGTCCGGACCCTCCCCGGCGCTCCGTCCACAATCAATACATCCGCAGGAGGGAAGAACATGAAGCTTTTGCAATCTGTCTACGAATCCGTCGTCAAACGCAATCCTGGAGAACCGGAATTTCATCAGGCCGTCATGGAAGTGCTCGAATCCCTCGAGCCCGTGGCCGAAAAGTATCCCGAGTTCATGAAAGCCGGCATTTTTGATCGGCTGGTCGAACCGGAACGTCAAATCATGTTCCGCGTGCCGTGGGTGGACGACAGCGGCAAGGTCCAGGTCAACCGCGGCTTCCGCGTGCAGTTCAACAGCGCCATCGGCCCGTACAAGGGCGGCCTGCGCTTCCATCCGTCCGTCAATCTGGGGATCATCAAGTTCCTCGGGTTCGAGCAGATCCTCAAGAACTCCCTGACCACACTGCCCATCGGCGGCGGCAAGGGCGGTTCCGATTTCGATCCCAAAGGCAAATCGGATATGGAAATCATGCGTTTCTGCCAGAGCTTCATGTTCGAGCTGGCCCGCCACATCGGCCCCGACACCGACGTGCCGGCCGGCGACATCGGCGTGGGCGGACGGGAAATCGGCTACATGTACGGCATGTACAAGAAGCTGCGCAACGACTTCACCGGCGTGCTGACCGGCAAGGGCATCCCCTACGGCGGCTCGCTCGCCCGTACGGAAGCCACCGGCTATGGCGTCTGCTATTTCATGGAAGAAGCCATGCAGGCCAAGGGCAAGTCCTTCAAGGGTTCCACCGTGGTCATCTCCGGCTCCGGCAACGTGGCCATCTACGGCACCCAGAAGGCCACCGAGCTCGGCGGCAAGGTGGTCGCCCTGTCCGATTCCAACGGCTACATCTACGACAAGAACGGCGTGAACCTCGACACCGTCCGCCTCATCAAGGAAGTGCAGCGCGGCCGCATCAAGGAATACGTGGATCATCATCCCGAAGCCGAATACCATGAGGGCTGCGCCGGTATCTGGAGCATTCCGTGCGACATCGCGCTGCCCTGCGCCACCCAGAACGAGCTCGACGGCGCCGCCGCCAAGACGCTGGTGCAAAACGGCTGCTTCGCGGTCGGCGAAGGCGCCAACATGCCTTCCACGCCCGAAGCGGTGGAGGTGTTCCTCAAGCACAAGACCATCTATGGACCCGCCAAGGCTGCAAACGCCGGCGGTGTGGCCACCTCCGCCCTCGAAATGTCCCAGAACAGCATGCGTCTGTCCTGGAGCTTCGAGGAAGTGGATGCCAAATTGAAGTCCATCATGATCAGCATCTACAAGAGCGCCGCCGCGGCTGCCGAAGAATTCGGCGAACCGGACAACCTGGTGCTCGGCGCGAATGTCGCCGGCTTCCTGAAAGTTGCCCGCGCCATGCTCGCCCAAGGCGTCACCTACTGAACCGCACACGGACAAGCCAATTCACAAACGGTTGCAAAAGGGAGTGTCTCAAATGAGAGACACTCCCTTTTTTCTGCCTGAAAAATGACAACGGACCGGCAACCGGGCCCCGAGAAATATTACAGTTTAGTGACGGTACCAGGTACCGTAACAATCACGCGGGCGAAGATGCGGGCGGCCTCGACCAGCTCGTCGATGACCGCGAACTCATCGGGTCCGTGCATGCGCCGGTCTTCCCCCAGCGCCTCGCACCCAAAGGCGACTCCGTTTTTCAGGCTGTGGACATACGTGCCGCCGCCAATCGCAATGGGCTCGCCGGTTTTGCCGGTCACATCCGTATAGCAGTCGAGCAGGGTTTTGACAAAGGGCGAGTCTGCCGGCACATGGTGCGGCGGGGAATAGCTCCATTCCACCCAGCGCAGCGCGGTCTCTTCCACCGCGTGGTGGAGTCCCCTGTGCAAAAACGCCTCGTCGGCACAGATGGGCACCCTGCAATCCAGGGTGCCGGTCATCCCGGTTTCCGAAAGGCGGAACACGGAGAATGCCAGCGTCAGCGCACCGGACAGATCGTCCCGGGACGCAATGCCCGCTGCCGTTCCATCCGTCTGCCCATGGGGGAACAGCCGAACCAGGGCGGCCATCGCGTCACGCGCCGGAGAGGCCGGCAGCGGCAGGGCCGCAAGCAGTCGCAACAACGCGGTCAGCGCGTTGGCTCCCTGTTGGGGATGCGCGGCATGACAGGGCACACCCCTGACATCAATCCGAACCGCCTGCCCCAAACTGCCGTTTTCCTGCTCCGGTGCCACGGCGACAGACACGCGCACATCCGGAATGCCGCCCTCCGCCACCGGCATCTGCAGCGCGTCCACCGTCTGTTGGATGACCTCCGGCGACAGACCGCGCACCGTCGCGGTGGCCGCGCCCGGCACCACGTTTTCCTTCTCTCCCGCATGCACCGAGACAATGGCGGCAGGCGCGTCAGCGGCATCCCACACGCAGGAAAAACCCGCCCTGAGCCGGCCCTTCTCCGTATTGACCACCGGCCAGTTGGCATCCGGAGAGAAGGTCATCGGCGCCTCCGGCTCCACCTTGTAGAACGCCGCGATGTCCGAGCTGCCGCATTCCTCGTCGCTCCCAAGGATGAGCCGCACGTTCTTCCGAAGCTTCACGCCGGTTTCGAGGACGGCACGAATGGCATACAGGGCCGCCATCGCAGGCCCCTTGTCATCCGCCGCGCCGCGGCCATAAATCCGTCCATCGCGCACCACGGGCTCAAAGGCGCCACATTCGGTCCAATCCGGTCCGCCCGGCACCACGTCAAGATGCGCCAGAATGTCCAGATGCGGCTCGTATGCCGTGGCGTCCCCGGTCACCACCCGCTGCTCAAAATTCCTGACACGCAGGCCATGGCGCCGCATCATTTCCCCGCCGAGCGCCAGCGCCCTGGCCGGCCCCTCGCCGTATGGCATGTCCGGTTGCCCCGGGCCACGCGCACTGTCAATCCGGATGAGCGCCAGGATGTCCTGAACCATCTCCTCCGTGTGTTCCGCCAAAAATTGATCGATCGCCTCAAAGGTCTTGTCCATCTGTTGCCTCCACCTTTCACATGCAAATACGCCACCCGGGAACGGGTCGCCGCCGGCATGATTTCGCGCGCGTTGTCGCACCAGCATCCATCATACTACTCCGGCCGTTGAATATCTAAACAATTTCATCCTGAACCACGCGCCCACAACGGCCGGCGGGCCGGTTCAGACAGGCGTCGCATCGGCGGCGGGCAACCAGCAGACCGCCCGCTGTTCCTTTGGACTGGCCGCGAGCCGAAGCGGCGGATCAAACTGGGAAACCCGGATGATGTCCCCCCACTCCTCCGCGGCGGGGAGTATCTCGCAAAGGCTGTTCGGCTCCCGCAGCAGCAACGCCTCATTCAGCGGCGTGTGCGCCATCAGGGCCGCGTAGAAAATGCGGCTCTCCACGAGATCCTGGAAGAAGTGGCTGCCGAAGGACAGCTCCGGCACCATGCCCGAAGCCGCGTGTTCCCGCTCGCAGATGCACAGGAACCCGCTGATCTCGGAAAACCGAACCGGCACCCCCAGCGACGGGGTGGTGGTGCCGCAGCGGCCGGGCACCACCAGCATCGCCCTGCGCCCCAGCGCCCGCAGGCGCTCATTGATCCGCCCAATCGTCCGGGCCACCTCATGCCGGCGAACCATCGGCAGCCCGGCATAGCCTGCCGGGTCGATGGCAACCACGGTATTGAGCAGCAAATCCGGGGTGCCGCCACCCAGGAAGCTCCCGCCCGACAGCGCAAACAGGCGCTCGCTGTCCGCAACCTGCGTGGGCAGGGTGCCCTCGCCCAGCAGAAATGTCTGCAGCGGCCGGCACTGCACAAGCGTGAGATGCGGCATGCCCTCATACAGGTTCACTGTGAATTCCACATCCACCGGATTTTCGTAGGCAGCCTCGAGTGCCGCAAGGGTCTGGCGCATCACGCGCAGGAACGCGCTGCCGTCAAACAATCCATGGAAATCGGCCACCAGCGCCAGGGCGGGATCCAGCCCTGCGGCGACAGCCCGTTCCCGGGCCTGCGGATCCTGGCCAAACACCATCCCGGCCTCACGCGCCGGCAGCATGGCCGCCGCCTTGAGCAGCGGCACCGTCTTGAGCCGGTTTCCGGTCACATCCAGCAAATCCACCATCCGCTGACCGTTGGTCCGCTCATTGCCGGTGAACGGCGGCAGTTCGGGCATGTCCAGCGACACGATGCGGGTGTGATCCCCCTCCACGCGATCCACCGCGCGGGTGCCCAGGCCCGCGACAATGCGCATCATGCCCTTGGCCGGATCCATCTCCGGATGCCAGGTGTAGGCGCTGTACGAAAGCCCCACCCCGGCGGCAATCGGAAAATGACAGCTCCCGTGCATGGCACCGGACACCCGCTGCACCAGGATGGACATCTGCTCCCCCACGCGGTCCAACCCGCGCTCCCGGCGATACACCAGGGCGGGCAGATCCACGGTGCTGGCATACACCTGCCGGATGGCGTCCTCGAAAACCGCGAGCCGCGCCTCGGGGTCCCCCTGATTGACACAGAACACACTTTGATACTTCCCGGCAAACGCGTTGCCGTAGCCGTCCTCGAGCAGGCTGCTGGATCGGACGATGACCGGCATCTGACCGAACATGTCCAGCGCCTGCTGGAACTGATCCCGCACAAACGGCGGAAAGGCGCCCCCCAGCATGCCCGCGTGCAGGTCTTCCGCCAGCTCGTAATACTGCGCCCCGAACTGCTGGCGCATGTGGCTGCGCCACATGCCGTTGTGAATGAGATAGGTCTGGAACACATCGGATCCGACATACAATGAGTCGCTTTGCAGATCGATGGACAACACACCTTCGGCCTCAAGTCCCGCGGCCACTTTTCGGGCAACGAGCATGCCCACCGCCTTCCCACCAATATAACCCGTGCCAATCATGCGATGGCGGATTTCCAGCAGATCTCCCAATTCCAACCACCTGTCGGCCAGCGCGAGCATTCGCTCATCGCGACCGAGCAGCAGCCTGCTGAGACGGTGCCGCCATGCGGCGAGCTCCTCAGGCGCGGCCTGCGAAGTCATGGCGCTCTCCGCCTCCAGAAAGAGCCGGTCCCAAAAATCCATTGTCGCGGCAATGGGGCGTGTAAAGCTCCAGCCATGATACAACCCGTCCGTCACCGGCACAAGCCCCTGTTGCCGAAACACATGCGGCAGGAACATGGTGGGCGAATAGCGATGCCAAACCTTCACCGGCTGGAACACAGGTCCTTCCGCGCCCTGCAGGAGGTTGAGGAACAATTGCGTCGTTTCCCGGATGCGCGCGATGGCTTCCGCCGCATGCACCCCCCGGATGAGGCAGAAGTAGGCAACGGTGTCCAGCTCGAACAGATACGGGCAGGTCACCGCGAAAAAATTGCCGACCATGAGATCCGTTGCCCAGGCCTCCTGCAGCTCGGACAGGGAATCGAACACATAAAAGGCCTCCAGGCCGGCTTGTTCGATCACCCGATGCACCTGCGAGGTGAACGCCTCAAATCCGGCCGCCGCGTCCAGCGTGATCACAACTACGCCGTCCTCCCCGGTCAGGATGGGGGCATGTGCCGCAAACCGGAGATAATACAGCTTGCGTCCGTCCGTGACTGCTTGCGCCGCAAAGCGTCTGGCGACATGCACGTACTCCTCCAGGCGGTCGGCATGCCAGACCACATTGTCGCCCATCCGCAAATCATCCATCACCTTGTCATACTGGGCAATGCCGGAGCTGCAGCGTTCCCTGTCCATAAGCCCTCCCTCCGGGGCACAGGCGCGTCCCCTGCCCGCATACCCCTGGAAAACACACAGGGGGACACCCGTCTGTCCCGGATGTCCCCCCAAAGCTGTTGGTTGTGTGATTGCTGACGTTGCTTGTGCCTATGGCCACCCGTCGGAGAAGACGTTGAACAGCCGTCGGTTCAAACGATGGCCACCCGACGAAACCGAAGGGCTTCCGTCGAAAAACCGTGAACTATACCTTGAACATCAGGTCCACATAGGTGGGCACCGGCCAGAAAGAGCCGTCCACACAGGTTTCCAGTTCATCCACCTTCGCGCGGAGCGCGTTCATCAGCGGAATCATGGTTTCGTGGATATAGTTCGCGTGTTCCAGGCCATTGCCCTCATGTCCGTCCAGATGGGTCACGGAGTCCTCCAGCGCGGCATGCGCATCGGCAATGCTGTCGGCAAGCGCAGTAAGACGCTTGAGCGATTCATGGGCCACCTTGGAGGAGACACCGGCTGAAGCGAGCGCATTGACCGCGTCCGCCGCCTTTTTCATGGCGGTCATGGCAACCGGCAGGAACTGGCGTCCCGTCATGGCCACCATGGTCAGGGCCTCAATCCGCATGGTCTTGACATACCCCTCGAGCATGATCTCGTAGCGGGAATGGGATTCCTTGGCGCTGAGTACATGGTGCTTCTCGAGCACCTGGACGTTCTTCTCCGAGATGACGGCAGGGATGGCCTCCACGGTGGAACGCAGGTTCGGCAACCCGCGGCGTTCGGCTTCCGTCACCCATTCGGCGGCATAGTTGTTGCCGTTGAACACAACCCGCTTGTGCTTGAGGAAGATGTCGCGCACCGCCGCGTTGACCTCGGCCGTGAAATCCGTCGCCTTCTCAAGCCGTTCAGCCAGCTGGGAAAGGGTTTCCGCCACAATGGTGTTGAGGATGTAGTTGGGCGTGGCGATGGACTGGGAGGACCCGACGCTGCGGAACTCGAACTTGTTGCCGGTGAAGGCAAACGGCGAGGTGCGGTTGCGGTCCGTGGTATCGAGCGGCAGCGGCGGCAGGGTGTTGACGCCAAGCGTCATGTGCCCGCCGGGCACCTTGGACAGCGGTTTGCCGGTTTCAATGCTCTCGATGACCTCCCACAGCTCTTCGCCAAGGAAGACGGACATGATGGCGGGTGGTGCCTCATTGGCACCCAGCCGGTGATCGTTGCCCGCGCAGGCCACCGTGGAACGGAGCAGATCCGCGTACTCGTCCACTGCCTGGATGATGGCGGCCAGAAATACCAGGAACTGCGCGTTGTCCTTGGGGGTGCTGCCGGGTTCGAGCAGGTTGCGGCCGTCATCGGTGGCCATGGACCAGTTGTTGTGCTTGCCCGAGCCATTGACGCCGGCAAAGGGCTTCTCATGAAGCAGGCAGGCCAGCTTGTGGCGCTCCGCGACCTTCTTGAGCACCTCCATGGTCAGCTGGTTGTTGTCCGTGGCGATATTGGCTGTGGAGAAAATGGGGGCGAGCTCATGCTGCCCGGGGGCCACCTCGTTGTGCTTGGTCTTGGCGGTGACGCCGAGCTTCCACAGCTCCAGATCCAAATCCTTCATGAAATCGGACACGCGCTGCTTCAACACGCCGAAATAGTGATCCTCGAGCTCCTGACCCTTCGGCGGCTTGGCGCCAAACAGGGTGCGGCCGGTGAACAGCAGATCGTCGCGCTTCATGAACATGCCGCGATCGACGAGGAAGTACTCCTGTTCGGGACCCATGGTTGCCGTGACCCGCCTGGCCGAATTGTCGCCAAACAGCTTCAGGATGCGCATGGCCTGCACATTCAGCGCTTCCATGGAACGCAGCAGCGGGGTTTTGAGGTCGAGCGCCTCGCCGTTGTAGGAGCAGAACGCGGTGGGAATGTACAGCGTGCCATCCTTGACGAACGCGGGAGACGTGCAGTCCCAGGCGGTGTAGCCGCGCGCCTCAAACGTGGCGCGCAGACCGCCGGACGGGAAGGAGGACGCGTCCGGTTCGCCCTTGATGAGCTCCTTGCCGGAAAACTCCATGATGGCCTGGCCGTCGTCGGTCGGGGAGACAAAGGAGTCGTGCTTTTCAGCGGTAATGCCGGTCAGGGGCTGGAACCAGTGCGTGTAGTGTGTCGCTCCCTTTTCCACTGCCCAGTCCTTCATGACCGTGGCCACCACCTCGGCAACACCGGGTTCGAGCGGGCTGCCCTCCTTGAGTGTCTTTTTCAAGGCCTTGTAGGTGGTTTTGGGCAATCTTGCCTGCATGACGGACTCATTGAACACATACGATCCAAACATGCCTGAGTTGAAAGTCTCCGTGTTGCATTTGGTCATGGAATCGTCTCCTTTCGCCTCGCCGGAAGTGCCGCTTCAACCGCCAGCGGGCCGCAAACCTGAAAAATGGCGCACCAACCCAACAGTTGAAACGCCATTGTTTCCGAACCTTCTCCCTATGTTGTACCCACAATACCACTTTATGCAAGTATGGTCAATCGAAATTTCATTTTCGCCGGTTGTTCAGACCAAATCCGCCCTTTTGCACAAGAAACGGCGAGTGAAATGCAGGATTACCGGAAAAATGACGTATGGGGGCTCGCTGGCCCTTCACCGTCGCACGGGGCTGCACAGCAGCGCCTACACTCCGTCTTGGGCTCGCTGGCCCTGCGCCGTCGCCCGGCGCTGCATAGCAGCGCCTACACTCCGTCTTGGGCTCGGGATTTGAAGCGCATGCTGCCTTAAGGCAGCATGCGCTTCAAATCCCTGGGAAACAGGGATGCCTGGCGGACGTTTTTCAGCTTCAGCAGCTGCGCTGTCAGCCGTTCCAAGCCAAGCCCCAGCCCGCCATGCGGTGGCATGCCGCAGGCGTGGATTTGCAGATAATCCTGGAAGTCCGCCGGGTCCAATCCGTGCGCGTGCATCTTCGCCACCTGCTGCGCATGGTCGTGGATGCGCTGGCCGCCGGTGGTGATTTCCAGTCCTCGAAACAGCAAATCGAAACTCAGCGCGTACCCCGGATCCTCCGGATCATCCATGGCGTAAAAGGGCCGCCGCGCGGACGGAAAATGGGTGATGAAAACGAAATCACTGCCATGCGTTCGCTTGGCGTATTCACACAGCAACACCTCCTCCTCGGGATCAAGGTCGCCATGCCCCCCGAGCTTCTTCCCGAACTCTTCCACCACAATCCGCTTCGCGTCCCGGAATTTCAGGACGGGAACCTCGCCAATCTCCGGAACATCCACACCGAGCAGGGATATCTCGGCCGCACAGCTGGTTCGGACATGCGCCATGGCCTGCCGCAGCATCGCCACCTCGGTCTCCATGATGTCCGCCATGCCGCGGATGAAGCCCATTTCAAAGTCCATGCCCACATACTCGTTCAGATGACGCACCGTGTTGTGCTTCTCCGCGCGAAATACCGGCGCCACTTCAAAAACGCGTCCGAACACACCGACCATCATCTGTTTGTAGAACTGGGGACTCTGCCCAAGGAAAGCGGGCTTGCCGAAGTAATCGAGTTTGAAGATGTTCGCGCCGCCCTCCGCGCCGGCCGCCTGAATCTTGGGCGTGTGCACCTCGGTGAAGCCGTTCGCGGTCAGGAACGCGCGATACGCCTGGACCAGCGCCTCCGCGATGACAAAGATGGCGCGTTCCCTGGGGTGCCGCAACGAAATGGGCCTGTGATCCAGATTGACGTCCAGGCTGATGTCCATCTTCCGGCGTGTCAATGGCACCGGCGAGACCGCAGTGGGCCGGGAGAGAATCTCCGCCTCCCGAATCCGAACCTCAAAGCCGCCTTCGGCACGGGGCTCCGGCACCCGCTCCCCAACTGCGCGGACCGTATCCCCTGTTTCCATCCGCCTGTCTGCGGGAAATGCGATCCCATCCTCCAGTACGCACTGCACCATGCGGCGCCCCGTCCGGATCACAAGGAAGGAGAATCCTCCCATGTCCCGGATTCGATGGACAAAGCCTTCCACGCGAACCGTACCGTCCGCCTGGGTTTCCACTCCTTCTCCGTGTGGGGTCAGACCCCGTATCATGTCACCCATTGCCGCCTCCCGTCCGCGCGAGCGCCGCCTGCAGCTGATCCTTCACCTGCGCCGGATCCGCCTTGCCCTTGAGCCTGCCCATGATCTGTCCCATCAGGAAGCCCATGGCCTTGCCTTTTCCCGACGCCCAATCCGCAACCGCCTGGGGATTCTCGGCCAGTACGGCCTCCACAGCCCGCGTGATGGCGCCTTCATCCCGCTGCACGCGCAGATTCATTTGGTCCACCAGCACACTGGGATCCGCATCCCCGCCTTGAACCGCGTCCAACAGTTTTTTGCCTGAGGCCTGCGTGATATCGCCCGCCTCCACCATCCGGATGATCCGGCCAAGTTGATCCCCGGTCACACCCGGATCCAATGAATCGTCGCCACGCTCCTTCATCCGCCGCAGCACCTCTCCCATCATCCAGTTGCTGGCAGCCTTCGCATTTTCACAGACAGCAGCCGTCCGCTCGAAAAGATCGGACAACTGCCTGGTTCCAGTCAGCAGACCGGCGTCATACGGCGGAATCCCCATCTGCCCGATGTAACGCTCACGCCGGGCCTGCGGCAGCTCCGGCAGGGAGTCCCGCAGTTCCGCAAGCCATGCCGGGTCCATGACCACAGGCACCAGATCCGGCTCGGGGAAGTAGCGGTAATCCATCGCCTCTTCCTTCGAGCGCATCGAAAAGCTCTCTCCCTTGTTGTCATCCCAGCGGCGGGTTTGCTGCACCACCGGCTTGCCGGAAAGCAACAGCGCCTCCTGCCGCAGCGCTTCGGCCGCAGCCGCGCGCTGAACGGCCCGCAGGGAGTTGATGTTTTTCATCTCGGTTCTGGTCCCAAGCGTTTCCTGACCCACCGGGCGCAGGGAGAGGTTGACATCCGCCCGCAGGGAGCCTTCCTGCATCCGGCAGTCCGAGATGTCCGCGTACTCGAGGATTTCCTTGACCGCCTCCATGAACAGACGCGCCTCTTCGGGCGAGCGCATGTCCGGACGGCTCACGATCTCGATCAGCGGCACGCCGCAGCGGTTGTAGTCCACCAGACTGCCTTGGGCGTACGGGTCGTGCATCAGCTTGCCCGCGTCCTCCTCCAGGTGGATGCGCTCGATGCCAATCCGTCTGCGTTCCCCCGCCACATCGATCTCCACGTACCCGTCGCGGCAAAACGGCAGATCGTATTGGGAGATCTGATAGGCTTTGGGCATGTCGGGATAGAAATAGTTCTTCCGGTCCATCTTGCTGAACGCGGCAATCCCGCAATGCATCGCCATGCCGGCCTTGGCCGCGAAGGCCACCGCCTGCCGGTTGAGCACGGGCAGCGCGCCGGGCATGCCCAGGCACACCGGACAGGTGTGCGTGTTCGGCGCCGCGCCATACGCGTTCGGGCATCCGCATAAGACCTTGGATGCGGTTTTCAGTTCGGCGTGGATTTCCAGGCCAATCACAATTTCGTGCGTCATGCCCCCACCTTCCTTCCCTGCCCGGCCATCATCGGCGAGAGGAACCGGCCCACGGCCGACTCCAGGGCAAAGGCGGTCCGCAGCAGCAACTTTTCAGAAAACGGTTTCCCGATGAGCTGCACCCCAATCGGCAGCCCTTGTGAATCCAGACCGCAAGGCACCACAACTGCCGGCAATCCGGCCAGGTTCACTGCAACGGTGTACACATCCGCCAGGTACATCTGGAGCGGATCCGCCGTTTTCTCCCCCAACCGGAACGCCGTGGTGGGCGACACCGGACTCACCAGCACGTCATATTTCTCAAACGCCTTCAGAAAATCGTCGTGAATCATCCGGCGCACCTTGAGCGCCTTGACATACAATGCGTCATGGTATCCGGCACTGAGCACATGGGTTCCCAGCAGAATCCGTGTCTTGACCTCCCGCCCGAACCCCTCACCCCTGGAAAACCTGTACAGGTCGTGCATGTCTGTTGCCTGAACCGCACGGTGACCATACCGGATGCCGTCATATCGTGCCAGGTTCGCACTGGCTTCGGCGGAAGAGAGCAGGTAATAGGCGGGAATGCCGTGTTCGGCCGCCGGGATGGCACAGCCGCCGGAACTGGCGCCCTGCGCCTCGAGTGCCTCCACGGCGTGCAGCACGGCCGCGCGCACCTCCCGGTTGAGTCCCTCACCAAAAAACTCGCCCGCAAGACCCACTGTCAGCCCCCGCACGCCGCCTTCGAGAGACTGCGTGCAGCTGTCATGGGTGACCGGGGCGGACGTGGCGTCACGAGGGTCGGCCCCCATCAGCGCGTCGAGCACCAGCGCGCAGTCCCGCACATTGGTGGTCAACGGACCAATCTGATCGAGCGAGGAGGCAAACGCGACCAGTCCATATCGGGAGACCGCGCCATAAGTGGGCTTCATGCCCACAACCCCGCAGAAGGAAGCGGGCAGGCGGATGGAGCCGCCGGTGTCCGATCCCAGCGCAAACGGAGCCAGTCCGGCGGACACAGCCGCCGCAGAGCCGCCGCTCGATCCCCCGGGCACCCTGTCCCGGTTCCAGGGATTGCGAACGGGGCCAAAACAGGAGTTTTCATTGGAGCTGCCCATGGCAAACTCATCCATGTTCAGCTTGCCGAGCAGCACCGCCCCCGCATCCCGCAGGCGAGTCACCACGGTCGCGTCATAGGGGGCGACGAAATCTTCCAGCATCCGGGAGGCGCAGGTGGTCCGCACGCCCTTGGTGCACAAATTGTCCTTGAGCGCCATGGGGATGCCGGTCAGGGGGCCGGCCACGCCATCATCCAACCGCCGCTGCGCGTTCTCCGCCTGGGTGAGCGCCAACTCCGGCGTCTGCGTGATGTAGCAGTTCACATTCCGGGACAGGCGATCCATCCGCTGCAGATAGGTCCGGGTCAATTCCCCGGCCCCCAGTTCGCGTTTTCTCAACAAATCCGCCAGCTGATGCACTGGCATCTGATGCAAATCCATACAAATCCCTTCCGTCATTCGACCACGCTGGGGACGAGATAACAGTCCTCTTCCGTCTTTGGCGCAACCGCCAGCCACTGCGCACGGGCATCGCCGTTTTCAACACGGTCCTCCCGCAGGGCATTTCGCAGGGACAGCACATGTTCCATCGGCGCGACGCCTTCGGTGTCAATGCGCATCAGCTGCGCCATGTGCGCCATGATTGCGTCCAAATCCCGGGCAAAATTGGTTTCCTCGGCCTCGTTGAGATTGATGGCCGCCAGATTGGCGACGTACTGGATGGTGTTTCGGTCCGCATTCATCGGAATGCCTCCTTTCCGGGACATCCGCGCGGATCGCCACAACCTGTGGATTCGCTGAATTGCCCCATTGCAATGGTTTTCCGACGGCATCCGACTTTCAAGGCCGGACAGATCGGAAGCTGGGAATCAATGATGGGTCTTGCTGGAAAAACCAAACAGGGATCAAAAAAGCGGCAACAAGGCTGGTGCGCAAAACACCAGCGGCCTCGTTGCCGCGTTTGCGAAATTATAACACGGGCGCGGTGGCACATGCAAGCCATCCGCGCCCTTTTGTCGATTTTTTTGCAAGTTTTTATGTCATGACTTTCATTTTAGTGACAATGCCCATTGCACGAACGACGGGAAATCCATCCCGGTTCCGTCCGGTTTCTCCGCACATACGGCCTGCGGATCCCCAAGTCCCCACAGCGCGCCGAAGGTCCTTGTGCCGGCACGTTTGCCCGCCTCCATGTCGCTCCAGGTGTCCCCGACCATCACGGTGCCTTCCGGCTGGAGTCCCAACGAAGTCATCGCCAGCAGCAATCCTTCCGGATCCGGTTTGATGCGGGTCAGTTCCTCCGGCGGCACCAGCAGATCAAAAACCTGCCACACCCCGAGGGTCTCCAGAATTTTTTGGGCCAGCGCCCCCGGCTTGTTTGTCACAACCGCCATGCGGAATCCCGCGGCGCGAAGGGCTGCAAGGCCTGCCGACACGCCCTCGTACAGTGCCGTCTCCACCACACTGTAGGCAAGATAGCGGGATTTGTAGGCGGGCAATGCCTGTTCTGCAAGGACCTCATGCTGCGGTCCGAACTCGGCAAAGCATCGCGCGAGCAGCACACCGGCCCCATGCCCCACATGCCGCTTGACGGTCTCGTAGGGCAATGGGGAAAGACCATGCTCACACAAGGTCCAGTTGACGGCATGCATGATGTCGCGCCCCGAATCAATGAGAACGCCATCCAAATCGAACAGAATGCCTTGAAGCCTCAAATCCATCTCACCCACGTTGCCGGGCCACCTCGAACAGCATCAGGGCCGCCGCGACGCCCGCGTTCAGGGAATCGATTTTGCCCTTCATGGGAATCTTCACCTGCAAATCGCATTCCTTGCGCACGATGCGGCTGATGCCTTCGCCCTCGCCGCCGACCACTATGGCGATGGGGCCCTTGAGATCGGTCTGCGTGTAAACCTGCTCGGCCTCGGCATCCGACGCGGCCACCCAGACCCCGTTCTCCTTGAGGGTCTTGAGGGTGCTCACCAGGTTGGAAACCCGCGCGACCGCCAGATGCTCATGCGCACCGGCCGCCACCTTGGCGACGGTGGCGTTGAGCGCGACCGAGCGCCGCTTGGGGATGATGACGCCATGCGCGCCGGCACATTCCGCGCTTCGGATGACCGAACCGAGATTGTTCGGATCGGTGACCCCGTCGAGCACCACGAGGAAGGGGGCTTCATTGCGCTCCTTGGCCAACGCCAGGATGTCCTCCACCTCCACATAGGCATGGGCGGCGATTTCGATGATGACGCCCTGATGCGCGCGGGTGACAGACATGGCATCGAGCTTGCGCCGATCCACAAACTGCACCGGCGTGCCCGTTTCGCGGGCCATCGCGGCAATCCGGAGGAGCGTGCTGTCCTCGGTGTCCTTCTCTATCAGCACCTTGTTCATCTCATGTCCGGCCTTGAACGCCTCGAGCGCCGGATTTCGGCCCTCAATGCGATCATCGGGCATTTCGCGCTCACTCTGGACACCAAGAATGCTCCCGTCGGACAGATGCGCGGACGGCGCCGGCGCATGGAACCTGGGGCCCCGGGTGCTCGCCGTGAAATCACGCTCGATTTCGCGGAAATCTTCCCGTTCATTGACTTCCCCACGCACCTTCGG
>JAEWSN010000056.1 GCA_023459915.1 Bacillota bacterium | reverse complement strand
TCCGACAGAAAGGAGCAGCGATGCTCAAAGGAATTCCCCCCATCCTCAGCCCGGAACTGCTGAAAATCTTGATGGAAATGGGACATGGAGATGAACTGGTGCTGGCGGACGGCAATTTTCCCGCGGCCGCGAATGCCCAACGGCTGGTCCGGTGCGACGGGCATGGCATGCCGGCACTGCTGGAGGCGGTGCTGACCCTGCTCCCGCTGGATCCGTATGTCGAAAGTCCTGTCACCCTGATGGCCGTCGTGCCGGGAGACACGGTGGAGACGCCCATCTGGGACACCTATCGGGAAATCATCGGTCGGCATGAGCCCGAAACAAACGGAATTGAACACATCGACAGGTTCGATTTTTACGACCGCGCCCGCCGGGCCTTTGCCATCGTGGCCACGGGCGAGCGCGCGCTGTACGCGAACATCATCCTGAAGAAAGGGGTGGTGAAATGAGTGTGTCCGCAACAGCCGGAGACGCATCCGGCGGGACTATCCCATTGATGCTGGAAACAGCCGCCGATTCGGCAGCCACCGCCTGGCATGTGCCGGAAGGTGTGCCTACGGTCACACTCCGGAATGGCAATGCCATGCCCGGCATCGGGATGGGCACCTTCGGGTCGGACCGTTATGACGGGGAGGCCGTGGCGCAGGCGGTCCGGACGGCGCTGATCGGCGGGTGGCGGCTTATTGACTGCGCGTCGGTCTATGGCAACGAGGATCGCATCGGGCTTGAACTCGAGGCGGCCATGCGGCGGGGGTTGCCGCGCGGGGATCTGTTCGTGGTCTCCAAGCTTTGGAACGACATGCACGGACAGGGGGATGTGCTGCTTTCCTGCGCGCGGAGCCTGAAGGAGCTGCGGCTGGATTATCTGGATCTGTATTTTGTGCACTGGCCGTTCCCCAATTTCCATCCGAAGGGGGCGGCGCCGGACTATCACAATGCCGATGCCCGGCCATACATCCACGGGGATTTCATGAAGACCTGGCGGCAGATGGAGCGCCTGCAGCAGATGGGGCTGGTGCGAAACCTCGGCGTGTCCAACATGACCGTGCCCAAGCTGAAATTGCTGCTGCGCGACTGCGTCATCATGCCGGCGGCCGTTGAAATGGAGCTTCACCCGACCTTCCAGCAGCAGGCGCTGTTCGATTTCTGTGTGGCGCATGGCATCCAGCCCATCGGGTACAGCCCGCTCGGCTCGCCGGCCCGTCCCGAGCGCGATCGCACGCCGGAGGATGTGGTGGACATGGCGGATCCCGTGGTGGTGTCCATTGCGCGGGCGCATGGCATCCATCCCGCGGCAGTCTGCCTCAAATGGGCGTCCCAGCGGGGGCAGGTGCCCATTCCGTTCTCCGTCAAGCCGGAACAGCTGGCGGCGAATCTGGCGGCGGTCAGCAGTGATCCGCTGACAGCGGAGGAAATGGCGCGGATGGCCACAGTGGAAAAGGGCTGCCGGCTCATCAAGGGACAGGTGTTCCTCTGGGACGGCGCGGGGGACTGGACGGATCTGTGGGATGTGGACGGCGTGATCCCGGAATGAGGACTGATGAAGGTGAAGTAGGGGGAGCGAAAATGGGCATGACACAAAACAGGAATGATGCGTTGCAGCACAAGCGGCAGGCGCGCCTGACACAAATTGAACAGGTGATCGCGAGAGGCCCCTATTCGGCCTCCTGGGATTCCCTGGAGCAGGCGGAGATTCCCGCCTGGTACCAGGATGCGAAGTTCGGCATTTTCATCCACTGGGGCCTGTACAGCGTTCCCGCGTTCGGGAACGAATGGTATCCCCGGAACATGTATCGGGCGGGAACGCCCGAGTTCCAGCACCATGTGGCCACCTACGGGCCGCAGGACAAATTCGGGTACAAGGATTTCATTCCCCTGTTCCGTGCGGAGCGCTTCGATCCGGCCGACTGGGCAAAACTCTTCAGGGAAGCCGGCGCGCGCTTTGTGATGCCTGTTGCGGAGCATCATGACGGGTTCCAGATGTATGGGAGCGAGTGGTCCCGGTGGAACGCCGTGGAAATGGGACCCGGACGCGATGTGCTTGGCGAGCTGCGCGAGGCCGTGGAGGCGGAGGGCATGGAAATCTGCGCGTCCAGCCACCGCGCGGAGCACTGGTGGTTCCTGGGCGAGGGACGCAACTTCGATTCGGATGTGAACGACCCGGCCTTCGCGGACTTCTACGGGCCCGCCCATGGCACCCTCGGGCCGGAGTTCCATTGGGACAACTATCTTTCCAACCCGCCGGATGAGGCGTATCTGGAGGACTGGCTGGTCAGAACCTGCGAAATCATCGACAAGTACCGGCCCAAGGTGCTGTGGTTCGACTGGTGGATCATGAACCTGGCTTTCAAGCCGTATCTGAAGAAGCTGGCCGCCTACTACTACAACCGCGCGGCCGAATGGGGATGTGCGGTGGCCATCAACCACAAGTTCGACGCGTTTCCCGTGCGCACGGCGGTGTTCGATGTGGAACGCGGGCAGCTGTCTGGCATTCGCGGCCTGTTCTGGCAGACGGATACGGCCGTGCAGAAGAATTCCTGGGGCTATACGGAGAACCAGGACTACAAGTCGGCGGTGGACATCATTGGGGACCTCGTGGACATCGTGAGCAAGAACGGCGCGCTGCTGCTCAACGTCGGCCCGAAGGCCGACGGCACCATCCCGGAGCCTGAGCGGCGGATTCTCCGGGAAATCGGTGCCTGGCTGGCCGCCAATGGCGAGGCCATCTACGGCACGCGTCCCTGGGTGCTGTTTGGGGAAGGCCCCACCCGGGTGGCGGAGGGTGCGTTCACGGACACGGCACGATCGGCATTTACCGCGCAAGACATCCGGTTCACCACCAAAGGGGCGGAGTTGTTCGCCCTGGTGCTGCGCTGTCCGGAAGATGGGGCTGTGGCCATCACTTCCCTTGGCGCCACCCGTCCGGTGGGCGCCACCACCGGTACAGACCGGGTGGCGTCCGTCACGCTGCTCGACGGCAACCGGCCGCTCGTGTTCGAGGAAACGGAAGCCGCCCTGAACGTCACATTGCCGGAAGGATACGGGTCGGAATACCCGTTGGCGCTCCGGATAGGATTTCACGAGTAGGTCATCACCCATGGCCCGATGCGGGTCAATCGGCAAAGCCTCTGCGTGCTTCACAGGCAGAGGACAAAAGGAGGAACGTATGGAAATGATGAAAGCCGCCTATCTTCCCGGAAACAGCACCGTGGACATGCGGGAGGTCGCGGTGCCCGAGCCCGGACACGGACAGGTGCTGATCCGCACCAAGTCGTCCACCATCTGCGGCAGCGACATCCGGGCCATTTACCGCGAGCATCTGGGCAAGGGGCCGGAAGGCTACCAGAACAAAATCGCGGGGCACGAGCCGTGCGGCCAGATTGTGAAATGCGGACCGGGCATGCGCCGCTTCAAGGAAGGCGATCGCGTGGTGCTCTACCACATCTCCGGTTGCGGGTTGTGCGTGGACTGCCGGCAGGGCTACATGATCAGTTGCACCAGCCCGCTGCGGGCCGCCTATGGCTGGCAGCGCGACGGTGGCATGGCCCCGTACATCCTGGCCGATGAGAAGGATTGTGTGCCGCTGCCGGACGAACTCACCTACACGGACGGCGCCCAGGTGGCCTGCGGCTTCGGCACGGTGTACGAGGG
>JAEWSN010000055.1 GCA_023459915.1 Bacillota bacterium | reverse complement strand
CGCGGGAATGCCGGTCGCATGGCCGGACAACCCCACCATCATGTCGACAGCATCCGGCATGTCGACCGCATCCGGCATGTCGACAACATCCGGCATGTCGACCGCATCCGGCCCCCCCGACATCGGGCTGGCGGGCGCCGTCGTGGAAACCTGGCGGCAGCGCGCGCACAATGGCAATCTTTTGGCCGAGGAGCTGCTGTTTGTGAGCCGGTACGCGCCGTTCCCCGACAGGATGCCCGGCCGGGGCGATGGGGAGGCGTCATGAGAACCTTCACGGTGGAACCCGCATGGCACGGCAAGCGGCTCGATCGGTTCCTGTTCGCCCATTGCCCCGGGATTGCAGCGCCGGTGATCCACCGCGCCTTCCGCAAGCGCGATGTGCGTGTGAACAACAAGCGGTCCGGCGCGCAGACCCTTGTCTTTGAAGGAGACGCTGTCACCGCGTATCTGCCGGAGCCGGATGTCGCCGGCGCGGACGGAGGCATCGGCGCTTTTGTGCCCGTCATCCTGTACGAGGACGATGACATCCTGGTGGCAAACAAGCCCCGGGGCGTCGTGGTCCAGGACACCCGCACCGGCAAGGCCTCCGGCGAGGACCAGCCCTATGATGCCCTTTTCCTCACGTGGTGGCGGCAGCATCGCGCCCCGCTCGCGGAAGGCTTTCCCGCGCTCTGCCACCGGCTGGATCGGCATACCGGCGGTCTGCTCATGCTCGCAAAAAACGAAGCCGCCCGGGTCGCGGTGGGACAGGCCCTCAAGGCGCATCACATCCGCAAGTTCTACCGATGCCTTGTCGCGGGCACACCCAATCCCCGATCCGCGCAGATCGACGCGTGGCTTGAAAAGGATGCCCGGGCCGGCCGCGTGTACATCCATGAACAGCCGCATCCCCACGCGGTGCCCATAAGAACCAGGTATGACACCCTGCTGTCGGATGGGGATGTCAGCCTGCTTGAGGTGGAAATCGTCACCGGCCGCACCCACCAGATTCGCGCGCAGCTGGCACGTCTGGGGCACCCCGTTCTCGGCGACTCGCGGTATGGCAACACCCGGATCAACCGGCAATATGGCGTGTCCGGGCAGCTGCTTTGGGCTTGCAGGCTGCAGTTTGACCCCGGCTTGGACGGCGCGCTGTCTTCGGCCCGCGGCCGCACCATCTCCTGCGGCATATCCGCCGAACAGGTCCCCGCCGAACTGGCAACACGCTTCGCGGGATTTCCGCCGGACACAGGCACGCCTTCATAAAATCGGCTTCCAGAACGTGTTTTCCGGGCCGAAGAACTGGAATCGTTGATTGAATGTCCCATCAGGTTGGCATATAATGAATAGGGACATGCCTGTTGGCAGTCGTCACAAGAGCAAAGGAGGACTTGCCATGAAATTGATTTTTGCCATCGTCAGCGACGAGGACAGCAACATTCTGGCTGACAGCCTCAATTCCGAAGGATTTGGCGCGACAAAGCTCTGCTCCAGCGGGGGTTTTTTGAAAAGCGGCAACACCACCTTCATCATCGGCACGGACGATCCCCGCGTGGAGCGTGCCATCGAGATCATCAAGGACACCTGCAAGAGCCGCCGTCGAATGATATCTCCGGAAAAGCTGCCCGGCAGCTTCGGCGCCTTCAACATGGCCATGCCGGTTGAAATCAATGTCGGCGGTGCCACGGTGTTCATCCTGAACATCGAACAGTTCATCAAGGCATAACCATGAGCAACCAGACATCCGGCCCGGACACAACAAGCCGGGTCGTGCTCCCCGAGAAGGTGATGCAGCGCAACCGGCTGCTGGGCATCTTTGAAGGGGGCACGGCCCGTGTTATTTTCAATCTCACCAGCGGCGCGTTCCTGGTGGGTTTTTTAAAGCACATGGGCGCGAGCGACACGGTCTGCGGCTACATTCTAGCCATCCCCGTGCTGGCGGCGGCCATTCAGTTTCTGGCCCCCATTGTGCTCGAACGCCTGGAATACCGGCTGCGCATCATCACCCTGGGCAGCACCCTGCACCGCGTGCTGCTCAGTCTGCTCATCGGGGTCGCGTTTCTGCCCTTCCCCTCCGGTGTGAAGCTGTGGATCGCGGCCATGCTCTATCTGTTTTCCCATCTGGCGGTCTCCTTCGTCTCTCCCGCGGTCTCCAATCTGTATGTCAGCTTTGTTGAGCCACGCAACCGCGGCAAGTATTTCGGCATGCGGGAATCGTGGCTGCTGATTTTTGCCACCATCATGAACCTGCTGATGGGCTGGATCCTGGACCTTTTCCGGGACGCCGGCAATGAGCGTGGTGGGTTTGTGGCCATCTACGCGGCCATTTTTTTACTGATGCTGGTCAACGCCAGCGCCTACCTGCGCATGCGCGAGGTGCCGCTCGGCCACAACCCGGAACCCATGCGGCTGCGCGAGGTGTTCACCTTGCCGCTGAAAAGCCCCTTGTTTCGAAAATTCTTTGTGCTGTCCATTCTGTGGAACATCGGCATCCAGCTGTCCTCCGCTTTCTACGGTGTCTACCAGGTCAATGATCTGGCCTTGTCGTACACGGAAATCAATTTGTACGGCATGCTTTCGAACATCGTGTATTTCAGCTGTGCCATGCTGTGGGGCCGGGTTGCCGACAAGTTCGGCTGGTCCTTTGCCAGCATGGCCAGCTTTCTGTTCATCGGCATCTCCAGCACCACCTGGTTTTTCATTGTTCGCGGCGCCTGGATGACCCCGCTGCTGGTGCTGGCCATGATCACCTCCGGCATCGCCTGGTCCGGCATCAACATTTCCCTGTTCAACCTCCAGTTCGACTTCATGCCGGAGCACAAGCGCACGGTGTACATCGGCTTCAACTCCACCGTGAGCGGATTGCTCGGCTATGCGGCTTCCAGCCTCGGGGCCATGCTGGTGGGCCTTGCCGCCTCATTCGAGGGACATTTTCTTGGGATGACCTTTGGCATCAAGCAGATTCTTTTCCTCACATCCGGTATACTGATTGTGATCTGCGCGTTGTATGTGCTGCTGTTCATGAAGCAAACCCGCCCCACCCCTCATGCGCAGCATTGATGGGAATCACGGGCCGAACGGCGTGGACCGGGCGGATCACGAACGGCATTGACAACGGGCGCCGGCCACGCGTCCACAAAGGAGGAACCCATGTTCAAAACAGCTTCCCAAATGCAGACAGAGCTCAAGGAACGCATGCGCGGTGGAGACGGCACCGTGGAAATGCAACATGTCTTTTCAGCCGATGAACTGACCGGCAAATGCCGCCTGATGGCCCGTGTGATCCTACAGCCCGGTTGTTCCATCGGCGCGCATGTCCACGATCAGGAAGAGGAAATCTACTACCTGCTCGAAGGCGTTGCCATGGCGGACGACAACGGAACACCCGTGGAAATGCACGCGGGCGACGCCCTGCTGACAGGCGGCGGCAAAAGCCATGCCATCGCCAATCACGGAAACGAGCCCGTGGTGATGCTGGCCATCATTCTGCTGTTCGTATGACACGCGGCCACCCCGCTCCCCCGACACTGTCTCCGAACCCATATGAATTCCCGCCGGCAGGCGTGATCCGTCTCCCGGTTGTATTTTTGCGCGCAAGACATCCCCTCCGCGCGAATGAGGAGGTCCCATGGCATCCATCTTTGTCTCGAGCACCTTCAAGGACATGCAGGCTGAACGCGACATGATTCGGGACCGGGTTCTGCCGGCAGTCAACGACTTCGCGTACAGCCGCGGGGCCCATGTCGACATGATCGACTTGCGCTGGGGCATCGACACCGGCCACCTGTCCGAGGAAGAAAGCGGCATCAAGGTGTTGCGCACCTGCTTTGATGAAATTGACCGAAGCCGGCCCTTCCTGCTGGTGCTGCTTGGCGGTCGGTATGGCTGGGTTCCCGGACTGGATGTCCTTCAAGCGTCCATCGCCGACCTGGCCTTTGTGCCGGAAGCCTCCCCGCAAAGTGTCACCGCGCTGGAGATTGCCTATGGCGCGATGTCTCCGGACAAGGAACCACCCCAGGTCTTCTTCTATTTCCGGGAAGGCGTGCCTGCCGACAGCCTCCCTCCCGCACAGCGTCCCCTCCATTTTGACGCCGGCGAAAACGCGGAGCGGCTGCAAACGCTGAAGCAAGCCATTCGCGCCGCCCATCCCGACCGGATTCGCACCTATACCCCCCAGTGGCAGACCGATGGATTCACCGGGCTCGAACCGCTGGCCGCCCAAATGATCGAGGATGTTCTCGGCATCCTGTCCCAACAGCTCCCGGATGCCGCGCCGGACAGCTGGCAGGACGAGGAACGGCTGCTGCAGCAACGGTACGCCGCCGCGCGACTCCGCCGGTTCCAGGGACGGGAAGCCCTGCTCGGGGAATTGCGGGAGCGGGTTGGTCACGGCGGGTTGCGGCTGATGCTCACCGGTGGCAGCGGCACGGGAAAAAGCGCGCTGCTCTGCAAGGCCGCCCGCCAATTCGAAGAGGATGGCGCGCTGGTGCTTCCCTTCCATTGCGGCCTTTCTCCCCGGTCATCGCTGGTGGAGAATCTTTTGCGAATGGGCATCTGGCGATTGACTTCCCTGCCGGAGCTTGCAGGCAGGATGGTGCTTCCGGATTCCCCGGACAACCCGGACGCCTCAATTGCGTCGGGAGCCTCAGATGCAGCTGACGTCTCGCATGCGGCAGACACCTCAAATGCGCTGGACACCTTCATTGCGGCGGATGTCCCGAACCCTTCGGATCTTGCTGACACGTTCGAGGATCTCCGCCGCCGGTTTTTCCATCTGTTGTCCCGGGCAAGCGCCTCCCGGTGTGTGGTTCTGGTGGTGGATGCGCTCAACCAGCTCTCCCCTTGCCCGCAATCCGAACGATTGCTGTGGCTGAGGGGACTTCCCGCGGACATCTCCGTGCTGTGCAGCATCACGGACGGCCCGGAACTCCCGGCCTTTCAGGCGCTTGGCGGTGAAACCCGCGCATTGCCGCCCCTTGAGGCACAAGAAACGGCATCCGTCATGGATCGGCTCATCCAAAGCCATCACAAGGAGCTGGATCCGCGCGTGCGAAACGCCATCCTTCTAAAACGCGCGCCCTCAGGCGATTCGGCAGCCGCAAATCCCCTGTACCTGCAGCTGATCATCCACGAGCTGGTGATGATGAACCGGTACGACCACGCGCAAATGGATGCGCTGACGTCAGCGGGGATGAAGCCTGAAGATGCCATTGCGACCTACATGACCGATCTGGTGGAGGCTTCGGATGGCACGCCGGACGGGGAATACCTGACGTATCTGACCCGGATTTCCACACTGTTCGGCACCAAGCCTTTCTTCACCGTGGTGCTGGCGCTGGCTTCCAGTCGGCATGGGCTCCGGGAGGAGGATTTGGAGAACCTGTTCCGGCGGACGGGCATGTCCTGGAACGCCTCGGACTTCGCGTGGATCCGCCAGCTGCTTCGGGAGCACCTGGCACAGGGCGACATGGGGCAATGGGAATTCACACATGGCCTGCTGCGCGACGCACTGCTGCAATCCGCGGATCCCGACAAGATGGAATGGATCAACTGTCATCTCTCACTGGCGCTGTTCGATGGCGCGGATCGGTTTTGTGCCCGGGAGCGCATGCACCATCTGTGGCTCGCGCGCCTGCCCGAAGTGGCGGCCATGACGATTGCCAACTCCGACAGCCATTGGGACACGGAATATGCGGAAGGGCTCTCCCAAATCTGGAACCTTCGCCATTCGGAATGGGCGCGTCTTCTCGCGCGCGGAGAACCCGGAAATGGACAGGACGGCACGCCGGAGGACTTCGTCATTGCGCTGCTCCAAAACACGGGAGATCTTGCGCATGCGGCCCACGTCCGCCTGGCCCGGTTCGTCTGCGAGCATCTGCTCGATGCTCTGCACGTGTCCTTCCCCGCCGGTCAGCGGATTCGGCTGCTCACAGAAACGCTGACCATGCTGCGCGCCTGCGGCACATCGGATGTGGAGACCCGGGCGACGGAAAGCCTGCTGCTGATGTACCTGGGACTGCTGTACACCGGCACGGGCAACAAGGAGGCGGCACGCAGTTGTCTCGATGAGGCGGAGATCTACGCAAAAGTTCTCCATCAGCGGGATCCGACAACCCACCGAGTCCTGCTTGCGTCCATCCGCTCCGCGTTCGGTGACTATCTGCTCGCGGATCTGAAGGATCTCAAGGCGGTTGGCGCGTTCGAGAAAGCGCTTGAACCACTCACAACAGACAACCCGGAAACGGCCCCGTACGGGCTGGCACCGTATGAGCTGGCGGTGCGCGCCGCCATTCACGCAAAACTTTCCGCCGCCAGGATCAGGCTCGGGCAACACACGCCGCACGCGGAATCCCATGCGCAGGCTGGCCTGGACGATCTGTCCGATGCCGGCCTGGATGAAGCGGCCACTGAGCCGGAGGCATTCCTCCGACTGGCATTCACCTATCTGCAGAAAGCGGATGCCATGGAGGACCCGGCTCAGGCGCTGCCATGGATGAAACAAGCCCACGAGCTGCTCCGTGGCGCCCATGAGCGCAGCGCTTCCCCGGAATCCCTACGGGGTCTGGTGGTGGTACTCCTGAAGCATGGCATGCTCCAGGAGCGGTTGGAGAGCCAGGAAGAGGGTTTGGACACGCCTGCAGGAGATCTTTATGCGCAAGGTGCCCGGCTGGCCGGCGTGCTGTTTGCACAAACCGGACAACCCATGGATGAGCTGTACCTGGCCAACGCGCTGTTCCGACAGGCGGATCACCTGCTGCAGGAAGAGGACAAGGATCAACTGCTTCCGCTGCTGCAGCAGAGTTACGAACACGCGCTTTCCGCCCACGAACAGACAGGAAGCCCGGAAAGCGGCCATCAGGCCTGTGACGCAGCAGAATACCTGGCCTTGCTGCTGCCCGCGCTCAACCGCAGACCGGAAGCCCAGCCATATCTTGAAAAAAGGGTTGAGATCATGGACACGCTTTACCGTGCCTGTGCCACGGGAACGGAGGTTTCCGGCGGCGATTTCCCACGCATTCAGCAAGGACTCCTGGAAGCCCTGACAGACCTTGGCCAGTATCTCGCGAACGGGGACAATCCACGGGAGGCTTATCAGGCGCTGGAAATGGGGCTCGCCTTCCATGAAATGTTCTACGAGGACAGCTGCGCCGACATGGACGAGACCACCGGGGACGACGGGGATGACGAAGATGACAGAGACGACACGAATGACGGAGATGACAGAGACGACGGGGATGACGAAGAGGACGGGGAAACCGGGGCGAGTGGCCTGTCCGGAAACCTGAGGCAAACCGTCCAGTATTACGAAGCGCTGAAGCTGCTCGCGGACACCATGACTGCCGCGGGTGATGCGAAAGATGCACAGGAACATTATTTCCGGATGGGAGAAATCGCAGCGGCGCTTTTCAACCGCACACATGATGCCCAGGCCCTGCTGCTGTACGCGCGGGCATTGGGGGATTTGGCCGACAATGAGGCACGGCTTGGGGACTGGGAGGAGTCCAGCGGGCATTTCAGCGAGATGGAACGTGCCTACGGCACCTTGATTCAGCAGGCCAACAGCGAAGAGGTGCTGGCTTCGTTCGCTTTCTCCATGCGGCTTTACGGCACATGGCTGTTGCGGATGGACGACCGGGAGGCGGCAAAACACGCATTTGGGCAGGCGGGAAATGCGTTTGCAACCCTGGAGAAGCACATTCCCGGAAAATATGACGGATTGGCCAGCGAGTTGACCTCCATGATATGACGGCACAGCGCTTGAGACGGCGCTCCCCGTGATACGGCGCAAGGGGCTTTCCCGTGAAGCGGTACCACATGGATCAAAAAGGCGTGACCGAAGTCACGCCTTTTTCTTGATGACACATCCATCCCTGATGCCAGTTGGAACCCGGTGAACCAGCCGCTTTCGTCCGCCTCAGTGCAGCGCCGCGGCCGCGGCCTCGTCCGCCCTGATCTGGGCCTGTCTGGCCTGTTCGAGCATCATGTCCTTGACCTTCATGAGGCGGGTGAGGTTGCCGCGTTCGTTTTCGTCGAGCTTCATGACAATGTACTTGATGGTCTCCTGCAGATTCGGAATCATCACATACTCCAGCGCGTTGACGCGGCGCCGGGTCTTCTCGATTTCATCCGCCAGCAGTTGGGCGGCCTTTTCCAGTTCCGCCAGCTTGAGCAGCATCGCAGACGCTTCCGACAGGGCTTGGATGGCCCCGTCGAGTTCCCCGGAGGTGCCCGCCAGACCGTAGGGATAAATATCACCCTCGGCGGCATCTCCGGTATCGAATTGCAGCACCGGCACATTCACGCTCATGATGTTCTTCACCGAAGCGGTGAGTGAGACCTTCATTTTGGGAAAACTGAGTGCCGCGTCCATCGCGTCGCCGTTCATCACGGCGCGCGCCATCAGAAACCGGCCATGCGCGCGCGTCAACAGGGCTTCCGCCTGTTCGCGCACCTCCCTGTTTTCACGGACGATCTCCAAAAAGCGCTTCATCAGCTCGTCACGCTTGTCCTTGAGCAATTTGTGCCCGCGGGTGGCCGTCCGCAACCGTTTCTTCAGATTGGTCAGCACCATGCGGGTGGGGTTCACATTCAAACGGGCCATCGGTCCATCCCTCCTTGGTCATGGGGTTTCGCGCCGGCGGGCGCTTGGGGTCTGACCCCCTGGGCAGGCATGGGATTTGACTCCCATGCCGTTCCGCGCGCCGCCGACACCGGCCGCCTACGCTTGCTTGTCCTTGTGCGCGGGATGGTACTTCTGGATGAACTCCTCCCGGATGCGCTTGAGTTCGGATTCCGGCAGAATGGCCAGCAGATCCCAGCCGATGGCAAGTGTCTCCTCGATGCCGCGATCCGTGTTGTAGCCCTGAGAAACATATTGCTTCTCGAACGCGTCCGCGAATTTCGCGTACAGCTTGTCGTTGTCGGTCAGCGCCGCCTCACCCAGGATGGTGGCCAGTTCCTTGGCCTCCTTGCCACGCGCATACGCGGCAAACAGCTGGTTCATGGTGTTCGGATGATCCTCTCGTGTCTTGCCGCGCCCAATGCCCTTGTCCTTGAGTCGGGACAGGGACGGCAGCACGTCGATGGGGGGCGTGAGATTCTTCTTGTACAGGTCACGGCTGAGGATGATCTGGCCCTCGGTGATGTACCCGGTGAGGTCCGGAATGGGATGGGTCTTGTCATCCTCGGGCATGGTGAGGATGGGAATGAGGGTGATGGACCCTTCCTTGCCGCGCATGCGGCCCGCGCGCTCGTACATCGACGCCAGGTCGGTATACAGGTAGCCCGGATAACCGCGGCGCCCGGGAACCTCCTTGCGGGCGGCCGACACTTCGCGCAACGCCTCGGCGTAGTTGGTAATGTCGGTGATGATGACCAGCACGTGCATGTCCTGCTCGAATGCCAGATATTCTGCGGCGGTGAGGGCCATGCGTGGCGTGGCGATACGTTCAACAGCCGGGTCGTTCGCAAGATTCATGAACAGGACCGTACGGTCGATGGCGCCGGTGCGGCGGAAGTCACTGATGAAGAAGTCCGCTTCCTCATACGTGATGCCGACCGCGGCGAACACCACCGCGAACTTGGAATCGGTGCCGCGCACCTTGGCCTGGCGGGCAATCTGTGCCGCCAGCTGGGCATGCGGCAGACCGGAGGCCGAGAAGATGGGCAGCTTTTGTCCGCGGACCAGTGTGTTCAGCCCGTCGATGGCGGAAACACCGGTCTGGATGAATTCGTCCGGATAATTGCGGGCCGCCGGGTTCATCGGCAGGCCGTTGATGTCCACGCGCTTGTCCGGCAGGATGGCCGGACCGTCATCGATGGGTTTTCCCAGGCCGTCGAACACCCGTCCCAGCATGTCCGTGGACACGGGCAATTCCAGCCCCCGTCCCAGAAACCGGATTTTGCTGTTGGACAGGTTGATGCCCACCGCGTTTTCGAACAGCTGCACCAATGCGGTATTGCCATTGACCTCCAGCACCTTGCAACGACGAATGTCGCCATTGACCAGCGTGATTTCCCCGATTTCGTTGTAGGTAACGCCTTCCACACCGCGAACCAGCATGAGCGGACCGGCTACCTCTGCGATGGATTTGTATTCCTTGAGCATTATTCAGCCTCCTTCGCGGTGAGCGCGGCCACCTGCTCCACCAGATCCTTTTCGATGGCTTCATACTCGGCTTGCACCTCGTACTCCGGGATATACTTTGCGCGCCCGATGCGGACCAGTACCGGCATGGCCGACACATCACGGATGTTCGCGCCGGCATCGATGGCGGCGCGGACGGAACGATAGAAATTCAGGATCAGGCCCAGCAGGCGATCCATCTTGTCAAAGCTGGCATAGGTGTCCACCTCATGGAAGGCGTCCTGCTGCAGGTAGTCCTCGCGGATGGCGCGGGCAGCCTCCAGGGTGACGCGGTCTTCCGGCGAGAGGGCATCCACGCCGACCAGACGGACAATTTCGTCGAGCTCGGCTTCCTCCTGCAGAATGCGCATCATCTCGTTGCGGTTGCGCACCCAGTCGCGGGAAATGTTCTCGCGATACCAGTCCTCCAGGCGGTCGGCATACAGCGAGTAGCTGATGAGCCAGTTGATGGCCGGGAAGTGGCGCCGGTAGGAGAGGTTGTAATCCAGGCCCCAGAAGACCTTGACAATGCGGAGGGTCGCCTGGGTGACCGGCTCGGAGAGGTCGCCGCCAGGAGGGGAAACCGCGCCGATGGCGGACAGGGAGCCCACGCGTTCACCGCTGCCGAGGGTGACCACCTTGCCGGCGCGTTCGTAGAACTGGGCCAGACGCGAAGCCAGGTAGGCGGGATAGCCTTCCTCGCCGGGCATTTCCTCCAGACGGCCGGACATCTCGCGGAGCGCCTCGGCCCAGCGGGAGGTGGAGTCTGCCATCAGCGCCACGTTGTAGCCCTGATCGCGGAAGTATTCGGCAATGGTGATGCCGGTGTAGATGGACGCCTCGCGGGCGGCCACCGGCATGTCGGAGGTGTTCGCGATCAGCACGGTGCGCTTCATCAGCGATTCGCCCGTGCGCGGATCCTTCAGCTCCGGAAACTCCATGAGCACGTCGGTCATCTCGTTGCCGCGTTCGCCGCAGCCGATGTAGACGATGAGATCGGCGGATGCCCATTTGGCCAGCTGATGCTGCACCACGGTCTTGCCGGAACCGAACGGTCCCGGGATGGCCGCCACACCGCCCAGGGCGATGGGAAACAGGGTGTCGATGACACGCTGGCCGGTCTGCAGCGGCGCGTCCGGCGGCAGCTTGCGCACATAGGGGCGCTCGCGGCGCACCGGCCACTTCTGCAGCATGGTGAGGTTGCGTGTGCCGCCATCGGTCAGCTTCACCACCGCCACCGTCTCCTCGATGGTGAACTCTCCCTCATGGATTGCCTCGAGGGTGCCGGTGACCCCGAAGGGCACGAGGATGCGATGGGTGAACACCATGTTCTCCTGCACGGTCCCGATGATATCGCCGGCCACCACCGCGTCACCCACCTTTATTCCAGGGGTGAACAGCCATTTCTTCTCCCGGTCGAGTGACGGGATTTGAATGCCGCGGGTGATGCTGTTGCCAATCTGGTGACGCATGGTCTCCAGCGGACGCAGGATGCCGTCGAACATGTTCTCGATGAGGCCCGGACCAAGCTCAACGCTCAATGGCGCGCCGGTGGACACCACCGGTTCGCCCGGACCGAGACCCGAGGTCTCCTCGTACACCTGGATGGACGCCCGGTCATCCCGGATCTCCAGGATTTCTCCAATGAGGTTCATGTCGCTGACGCGCACCACGTCGAACATGTTCGCGTCCCGCATGCCTTCGGCCACAACCAGTGGCCCTGATACCTTGATAATCGTGCCCTGACTCAAACGGATCCCTCCTTGCCCTTTCCGCGACGCCTCCACCAGGGAGCGCGGCGCTCAGGAAAATGTTTCGGCCTGTTCAATCCCTGAAGAGGATATCCGCGCCGACCGCTTTTTCCACACATTGCCGCACGCCGCCCATGCCGATGCCCAAAGTCCCCTGGACCCCGGGCACGGGAATGATGGCGGGAAACCGGCTGTTCCGATATTGCGCGATCACCGGGCCGATGCCGGCCGCGATCTGTTCGGTCACATACAGGACCGCATACTGTGCCTGGGCCAGTTCCCTGATCAGCGGCTCCGCCTCCTGCGGCGTCTCCACCGGAAACACATCGAACCCGATGGCCTGGAACCCAAGCACGCTGTCCCTGTCACCAATGATGCCAACCTTATACATACGTCATCCTCAGCTTCTCCCGGATTTCCTCCTGCGGCAGGCCGTTGACCTTGCCGGTCAGCAGAATGCGGACATTGCGGATTTCCGTCTCCTTGGCCAGCAGATACCCCACCATCGGCTCGAGCCCCATGGCGACATATTTCGCCTTGCGGACATGCTGCATGAACCGATCCTCGAGCCGTTGCTCAAACAGGGAGATGCCCCTGCCGGCCTTGAATGCCTCGAACCCGGCCAGGGCGGTTTCCCCGAACGGCGTGTAGCGGATGGATTCCAAAAAGGCCTCCACCGACTTGTCCGCCGCGTCCAGAAAACGCTTGGGCGCCAAATTTCCTCCGGGCAGCAGGGCTTTTCTCAAGAAGTCCACCGACTCGCCGATGAGCCGGCCACGGACAAACACGCGAATGTTCGCCATGTCCGTATACAGCGCCACCGTTTCGGTGAGAAACGGATGTCCCACTTCCGCGGCCGCCTGGGCCATGTGCCGGTAGGCACCCTGATCGAGCACCAGGTCGATGTCGCGGGGATCCCCGCTCTTGCCGTAGGTGTCCATTGCGGTGAAGATGGCCTCCGCAAGGGGGGCAGGCAACTCGTACGGCTTGTGGTCCTCAATGGCGCGCACCAGCGCGGCCATCGGCACGGTGCCCGGCAGACCGGTCAGCGCGCCGGGATCCCGACTCCGGTACAGGGCCTTGAGCAGCCGCTTGGCCTGCAGGTAGTCTGTCTGCAGGCGAAACACATCGAGCACCTCCGGATACGGCATGATGCCGGCCAGAAAAGCCGTCACGCGCGCGCCCTCCGCGTCGAGCAGGGCTTCCCAGCCCAGCTCCGACACATCGGTTCCCTCGGCATAGCGTGCCTCCGTCAGCAGTTTCACCGCATCGGAAACAGTGGGGGCCTCCAGCAACCGTTCAAAACGAAGGCTGTCGAGCAGCCTGGGTTCCACGGCCCGGACCCGCGCGGTCGCGTAGGCATAGTCCTCTTCCCTGATCTTTGTCATTCCCGTCATCCTTCCACGGCACCAAAATGAAACGGGTGCGTGACCCGTTCAACGCAGGCCGTCGAACAGTGTTTTCGCCACCCGGCCTTCGACTTGCGGCCGCAGTCCGGCCAGCACGACGTCGAGCGTCCCGTTGATTTCCATCTCGCCACTGCGAATCACAAACCCGCCGTCTTCCGGCAACGCGTCCGCAGCAAACGAAGTTTTCCCCGAATGCCCCTTCTTGGCGCGCGCGCCGTCGATCATCGCGGGGAACCCGGCACCAAGTCTTTCCCGATCCTTGGCGGACACCACGAGCTCGGCATCTCCCGCCCACTCGGTGGACAGAATCATGCCGGCCAGCAGGCTGCGGTAGGCATCGTCCGGCAGTTTGACCAGCGCGGCCTCCGCCTGCGCAAACGCCTCATCCACCAATTGCTGGCGGATGGTGAGATCGCGCTTGCGCAGCTCCAGCTGCAAGGTCGCTTCCCGACGCTGCTCCACCTCGCGTACCGCGATGTCGATGCGGTGATTCGCCTCGGCATCCGCTTCGCCCCGCTGCGCCTTCGCCTGCGCGAGGATGAGCGCGACTTCCTCGGCTGCCTCATCCTTGTGTCGCTGCGCGGTCCCGGCGGCCTGCTCGAGGATTTTTTCCGTTATGCGTTCCGAACCAGTCATGGGTGAATCCCCTTCCACATCAAACTGCGCCAAGCATAAAGATGGAGGCGGCAAAGCTGAAGATCGCGAACAACTCGACGTTGATGGCAAAAATCATCGCGTTGCCGAAGGCTTCCGGCCGCTTGGCGATGAGGTTGATGCCGGCCGCGGCCACCTTGCCCTGATAGATGCCGGACACAAGGCCCACAATGCCGACGGGCAACCCGGCCATGAAGACCGTGACGCCCTGGGCGGCGGTCATGTCGGCGGAAATGCTGCCGAGCATGATGATGGTGATGACCAATCCATAAATGGACTGGGTGGAAGGCAACGCCTGCAAAATCATGGCCAGGGCAAATTTGCTGGGATCTTCGGCCACAACACCCGCCGCGGCCTGGCCGGCGATGCCGACGCCGCGCGCCGAGCCGATGGCGGCCACAAAGAAAGCGATGGCTGCGCCCAGCAGGGCAAGTCCAACCGGGGAGAAAATAGCAATTTCACCAATCATGTCTGTCAATCCTCCTGTTTCATCACGATATACTGTGTACGGGGCCCAAAGGGACGGAACGGTGTTCCACCTCCCTCAAGGAACTTGGAGAAGAATTCCAGATACTGCAGGCGGCAGGAGTGCACAAACGCACCCAGGATGCCCATGGCAAAGTTGATGCCATGCCCGAACAGCAGCAGGATGGTGCCTCCGATGACCCGGGCGACGATGTTGCCCAGATCCGAGGCCATGTCGTTGACCAGTCCGCTGAGGATGCCGCCGGCCAGACACAGCGCCAGCAGGCGCATGTAGGACAGCACATCTCCCAGAAAACCGATGATGTCGTATAAACGGGGAAGCCCCCCGAACAGCTTGCCGACAATGCTTTTGCTCTTTCTGCCGGCGGTGAGCACCACCAGGGCGACGCCGACGATGAACACATACATCCCGGCCGCGGAAACGGACGCCATGGCCGGTGTGTCCATGCCGGGCACAAACGGCAGCACGGTCATCGCGAACCCGGTGAACATGATGTAGGGAAAGCCCACATCACAAATGGCGTCCCAGACCTGTCCGCGACGGATGAGGTTGGCGGCCTTGAGACCCATGCCGGTGAACAGGTGGATGACGCCGAAGGCCAGACACCAGACCATGAGGGTTTCGGTGCCGTTCTCTCCCGTGGGACTGAACCACAGCGCGTATTTTGCCAGCCCCGCGATGCCGAAAAAGCTGCCGAACACAATGCCCCAGAGGGTGGTGGCGATGCCGCTGAACAGCACGAGCTTCATGAACCGGCGCACACTGTCCTCAAGCTTGAACCGCTTGAGCACGAAAAAGGACGCGCCCATGAGAATCAGGCCATACCCCGCGTCCGCGATGATGAGCCCGAAGAAAATGGCAAAGAAGGGGAGCGTCAGGAAATTGGGATCGATCTCCTTCGGGGACGGTGTGCCATACATGTCCATGACCGGACGGATGGCCTCCGTGAACCCGTTGCTCCGCACCAGCACCGGCATGTCAGCCCCGTTCTCCGGGGCCTCATGGTGCAGATGGCAGGAAAAGCGGTGGTTGAGCCGTTTCTCCAAGGCGGAACAGGCATCCGCGGGCACCCAGCCCTTGAGCAGAAACATCCGTTCACTCGCGGCCAGACGGCCAACGGCCGCGAAACGTTCGCGCTCCATCAGCAGCGTGTCGTGCAGGGCCTCCAGTTGTTTGCGCGCAGGCGCCTTGGCGGCGATGTCCCCGGCAAGCAACGCCTTTTCCTGCTGAATCTCGTCGAGCCGCTTTTGCAGCCCCGCCATCAGCTGATCCGGATCGCCGGCATAATCCCGGAACTGAAGCCGGCTCCAGCCGGCCTCCTTGAGCACCCCCAGCGCGCCGGATTCCTCGTCCTTGTGCCAGAACGCGACACAGAACAGAAAATCACGGTTGCCGCCGTGTTCGAACAGGGTTGCGGCCGGTGCCTCTTGGGACAGTCGCTCAAGGAGCTCCTTTGTCGAGGTGCCGGCGGGCAGGGTGCCGGCCTGCATACGGGTGTACCGGGTGCCCTCGGAGGAAAGATCGAGCCCGACTCCCTTCCAGGGGGCCAGAAACTCAAGCCGGCCCCGAACGCGTGCTTCCTCGGCCTTGCGTTCGTTGAGCGCGTCATCCAACTTGCGGATGGTTTCCGCCTGGGCCAGCGCGTCCGCGCGTTGCGCGAGAATGTCCTGTTCCTCCTGCCGGTCCACATGCCGCCGGATGGCGAACATGGGCTTTTTGAGGGGGGCATGGACCCGAAGCAGCTCCAGCGCGGTTTTGGTTTCCGTGAGCAGGCTGTCGATGCGCGCAATCTCCCGGCCCTTGTCCGGGCGTGACAGCACCATCGCATAGCGCTCCTCATGCTCCGAGGGCGCCTCGATGGTGGTCTGCTCCTGCTCCGCATCCTCGAAGGCATCCTCCAGCTGGACGGCGCCAAAGCGCATCAGCTCGGACAGGATGGCTTCGCGTTCGCTCTCCAGCCCATACAGCCGGATGCGTTTCATCTCAGCGATGGCCATACGCGTTCACAACCCCTTCCACGATGCCGGCAACCGCGGCATCCATGCGTTGTACCGCCTGACGCCGGAACGCCTCGAGCTTCTCCTGCGCTTCCGCGAGCTTTGCCTGACCCGATTGTGCCAGCGCCTGATCGCGCGCGGCAACCTGATCCTTGAGCCGCTGCTCGGCTTCCGTCACGCCCTGCTCAAGCATGCGCCGCGCTTCCAGACGCGCATTGGCCACCATGTCCCTGGCAGTCTGCGCGGCGGCCCGTTCCAGCTCGGCCGCGCGCGCCTCGGCGCCGGCAATGTCCATCAGGATTCGATCCGTCATCGCTTTTGCTCCTTGTCATTTCGTTTGGACAAATTCACAGTCGAAACCAACCCATTCATACCCATCCGGGCATCCGTCAACACACGCTGTCCCACCGGGCGCACCATGTCCGCACACCGCATGAAGAAAGCGCAGGTCCTGTGACCCCTGCGCCCGAGATGCAATGCGCAAACAAACAATGACCCCGGAGTGCCGTTTCCTGCGATTTGACACCTGGCCCACGCCAGGTGGGTGTCCTGTCTCGCGGTTCAGACTTCCGCTGCCGTAGCCCCGGCCTGCTGGCCGATGTCGGAATTGCCTTGCGGCCTGTCATTCCCGTTTGAACGTCCGGGCTCCCATGTCAACTATGTCAGGTTCAAAAAAGCAGGATTGTCGCACACCCCAGGGATCACGCGCCATTTCCGTCACGCGCGTGGCGCGGCGGGCCTGTGTCATAGTGCCCCTGTTCTGTGGGGAACTGTTGATTCCATTTGAATTATACCATGGGGGAAAAGCCCGGGCAACCGCATCAGCAGGCCATTTCAGGGAATAATCGTGTGAATGTTTTCACGATCTTGATGGGTGACGGCGGCAGGATCGGGCTCGGTGGCGCGTCCACGCCGTGCGGCGGCTGTCGGCAAAACCTGCGCCATTTCTGCCGACGGGGTGAGGTCGGGCTGCAATTCCGTGAGATGCTTCCAGTATCTCGCGGGCAGAAAACGCCTTCGCAGCGGACTGTTTGTCCGGCCTTCCACGGCGATGGCACGGTAGTAGTGCCGCCACAGCCGCTCAAAGTCATCCTCCCCATCCGGGACCGGCGGCCGCGCGTCGGGAGGCGCAACGGTGAGGGTGGTTTCCCGCCCGTCGAAAACGGCGCAGTTCCCCCGTTTCAGGTCATGAATCAGGAACTGCTCACATGAGAAGCGCTCCACAAAATGGGGCGCAAGCAATTCGGTGATGTTGCCGTCCGGCTCGTATCCCGCATACAGCACCCCGGAGGGGGAAAGCCGAAACCTGAGTGTGCCTGTGAAGAAATGCACCTCCTTGTTGACTTTCCGGTACAGCTCATTGAGCCGCTGGATACGGCTGTCCTGGAAGTTTCCAAGAATGTCCGCGCCCCGCCGCATGCCGCCGCGGATGGCGTGGAGCACCAGAGTGGGCACCTCGGGGGATTCTCCCAGCCAGGCTGTGTAAAACAGCTGCAGCGCATGCACGGACATCCGCCGCTCAACCCCCCGCCAAACCCGCTCCGCCTTCTCCGGATCTGTCCGGATGCTTCGCGACAGCCCGTCCAGGGACAGCTGCACGCCTCCCCGCCCCGACAGGATTTCCGGATCCTCCTTCTGGCTGTATGCTTCGAACACCGCGGTCAGCAGCCCCTCGAACGTGTCGTCATACCAGTATCTCATGTGGCAGCCTCCAAAAGCCTGACAGATGACGGTTCCGCAAAAAAAGGCACGGCCTCTTCCGGCAGCAGCGCGTAGGCATCCCTGCCCGACAGGCCCGCACCCTGCAGGCCCATGCCCGGCTGGCCCATGCCCGGAAGACCCACACCCGATGCGCCCCGAACGGACGCCGACTCATGCGGAATGCCCTCCGGAAGCGAGAGGGAGGTTCTACCCGCATTGAAACCCGAACCGAACAAGCTCATCTGCTCGAACCGCGGATCCGTGCGCAGTCCGGGCTCGGCCAGCGCCTGCTGCAGGCTGTGCGGGGAATGACCACGTTCGCCGGCAAACCGCCCGCCACAGGTGATGAAATTCCTGGCCCGGCGCATCACGATGCGCATCCGTTCCAGATCGGCAAAGGTCAGGGGGCCAAAACGACGCGCCGCCAAAATGCGTTTGGCGGACAACACCCCGATGCCGGGCACACGCAGCAGGGTGTCGTAGGACGCCTTGTTGATTTCCACAGGGAATTGATCGAGATGCCGCACCGCCCAATCTGCCTTCGGGTCGAGCCGGGGGTCGAAGGACGGGTGTTTTTCGTCGAGCAGTTCCCGTGCCTCGAACCCATAGAACCGCAGCAGCCAGTCCGCCTGATACATGCGGTGCTCGCGCAGCAGCGGCGGCTCGATGGTGACCGCCGGAAGCTGGCCGGGCGCCTCGTTCACCGGCATGTACGCCGAATAGTAGACGCGCTTAAGGGAAAACCTGCGGTAGAGCTGCTCGCTGAGCCGCAGGATGCGCAAATCCGAGTCCCTGGTGGCACCGACCATGAGCTGCGTGCTCTGCCCCGCCGGCACAAAGGCCGGCGCGTGCCGCGCCACGGGCAGCAGTTCCCTGTGCTCCTGAATCTGGCCAGTGAGAAAGGCCATGGGTTCGAGAACGCTTTCCACGGTTTTTTGCGGCGCGAGCCGCAACAGCCCCGACGCGCTGGGGACCTCGATGTTCACGCTCATGCGGTCGGCCAGGAGGCCGGCCTGGTGAATCAGTGCCGGATCCGCGCCCGGGATGGCCTTGACATGGATATACCCGTTGAACCGATGCACCTCGCGCAGCTTCCGAAGCGCCTGCACCATGCGTTCCATGGTGAAATCGGGACTGACGGTGACGGCGGAGCTGAGGAACAGGCCCTCGATGTAGTTGCGGCGGTAAAACTGCATGGTGAGATCCGCCATTTCGTCCGCCGTGAAGCTGGCACGGGGGATGTCGTTGGACACGCGGTTGACGCAATAGGCACAATCGTACACACAGGCGTTGGAAAACAGCACCTTGAGCAGGGAGATGCACCGGCCGTCCGCAGCCCACGAATGACAGATGCCGGACATGGTGGCCGCACCCAGCGCGCCCTTCTTCGCCCCGCGCGACGATCCGCTGGAGGAACAGGAGACATCGTACTTGGCCGAATCGGCCAGGATTTGGAGTTTTTCGAGCAGCTTCACGGCCGTCCACCCCGCTTATCAAAATGGCTTGCGCTCCGCGCGTTTGGCACCCGCGCGGTCGGCACAGGATCATTATATGCGTTCCCGCCGCCTATTGCAAACGTTTGTTCTTTTATCCGGGAATCCCCACGGATGCGCCGGGCCCCACTGATCTCAAGAAAAGGGACTGCCCCGCCATCGCGTTGCGCGATGGAAAGGCAACCCCTTTTCGCCTTGTGTCCAAAAAGCCCGAACGGCCGCGATCCTATTTGGTCAGGCAGGTACCGGACAGCGCGACATTGGCCTTGTACTTCTCGGTGTACATGGCTTCCACGGCAGGCAGGCCGTTGGCCGGAGGGAACGGATAGGGCGTCACAACTTCGTAGGAATCTTCCGGGAAGGTTTCTCGGAGAATGGTGCGGAATTTGTTGGCTTCGTTCTGGGAATGGTCGTACCACAGCAGGGCGGCACGCCCGGCGACCAGCTTTTCAAGAATCTGGTCGCCCGTGTCGGTGAACTGGGTTTCGGACATCAGGCCCTCGCGCCACCATCTGTTGGCTTCCATGGTCGCGGCCCTGAACTTGTCCTCGCGCAGGGCGAGCTTGTACTCGCCATTGATGACGGCGTACCAGCCGCTCAGCACCCCGCCCATGCTGCGATGGAACACGCGGACGACCTCCCAGCCATCCCCGCCGTTCTTGAACAGCACCGGGTACGCGGAAACGCCTTCCTTGGTCTGCTTCACCTCATTCTTGATTTTCGCCGCGTACGCGTACAAATCCTCAAAGGTTTTCAGCTCCGGAGACCCCGCCGTCTCGAACAGGCGCTGGTTGTACATCCAGACATCATTGCCGCCGGAGGTCGCCTTGCGGGACCAGTTCGGGATGGCATAGAGCTTGCCGCCCACCTTGAGCTGCTCGATGGTTCCCGCGGACATGTTGTCCCGCAGGGCGGTGTTCCAAGCTGGTGGTGCTGGTGCTGAACAAAGCCGCCAGTCTTGACCCGTCCGGCATCGGTATCGAGCTCGATTCGAACAAACCCAATTGGTATGATGCCTTGAACAGCCTGCCTGGCTTGTTCGGGTCCTCCACCAACGAAACCTTTGAGCTCAAGCGCTTGCTGATGCTCATGAAAACCGTGCTGCAACAGGCCGGCGACAAGGTGGAAACCGTTCACGTTCCGGTGGAGGCGTCAGATTTCCTGCACAAGCTGACCGCCGCCTTCCGTGACATGGCGGGATTTGCGCAATGGGACGCCCGTTGTTCGGCCAAGGAGACATTTCGGGAGAAAACCTTCACTGGTGTGTCGGGAACCGAGTTTCAGCTTGCCAAATCAACGTTCCTGCAATTCGCCGATGTGGTGCTGGCCGCCCTGGACACCGGTCTGAACGCCGCCATCGATCCGGGAAGCGGCCTGCCGCTGAGTTACTTCTCCCACGAGGCAACAGACTGGGAGGAAACAGGCGCAGTCAGAAATGGCCACCCCCTCGTTCGGGTCAAGGCATTCCGCAGACGCGCCCTGCCGCTCTTTCTTGAAGGGATAGTCCATGCGATGCGCAGTGAAAACGACCCGGAGAAGGTGCGCCGACTCCACCGGCTGGTACTGTCCAGCGGTTTGTACGATCACAAGCTGAAAATGTTCAAAGTGAACGCCTCACTGGCGAAGGAAGGGTATGAAATTGGCCGAAATCGGGCTTTCCCCGCCGGATGGCTGGAAAACGAGTCCATCTGGCTGCACATGGAATACAAGTACCTGTTGGCGCTTCTTCGAAAAGGGCTGGTTCCCGAATACTTCGAAGCGGCAAAAACGGCGTTGATCTTCCAGCTGGACCCCCACACCTATGGCCGCAGCATCCTCGAGAACTCCTTGTTCATCTGTTCAAGCGCCTTCTATGACGAGAGCCGCCACGGCCGAGGGTATTATGCCCGGCTTTCCGGTTCCACCGCGGAATTCATCCATCTGTGGCTGCTGATGGTCATCGGCGCGACGCCCTTCCACCTGGACAGAAAGGGCCGGCTCTGCCTCACCTTCGCGCCGGCGATTCCAGGATCCTATTTCACCACACAGCCGGAAATGGTGCCCTGCCATGCGGAGAATGGCGCAGACACGCTGCTCGAGGTGCCGGCCAACGCCTTCGCCTTCCGCTTTCTGGGACACATCCCGGTGGTGTACCTCAACCCGGGCAGACGGGACACATGGTCGGAGCAAGCCGCCATCGCATCCGTGCGCATTTTCGGCACAGGCAAAAGCCTGCTGCACACATCGAAGGCAGCCACGCTGACAGGGGAATGGGCAGAACGAATCCGGGACGGGGACCCGGCGATTGCGCGCGTGGAGGTCTCATTTCGCGCGTGATGGCAGGAAAAATGGTTTTTTTTCTGAACAATCCTGCGTCAGGCCAATCTTCTCCCTGTGACGCGCGGGCCTTTTCGCTGAAAAAGGTCGTGCGCCCGGCGCGGACAATCGTCGTCCCGGTGTGGATATTGCAAGTTTTGTCATCCCACATTGCATAAAGATGCTTTTCACCGCACACCCAACCGCACTGGGCACCTGTGATTACCATATATTTCCCTCTTGCCGTGCAAGTTTCATCGTGGTACAATTCATGCAACAACGAGGATGTTGCATGAATTTCTGAGACAAAAGCAGGAACGGGTGCGCATTCTCGTTTGCATATCCGGACCATGGTTGGGTAATCAACCAACAGACGCACAAATCCATCTACAGGAGGAACCCCGATGAAAAACAGAAAGAGCCTTGCCATCCTGGTTGCCCTCGTGCTCGTCCTGTCCCTGACCATGAGCGCCTGCGGCGGCAGCGACACCATCAAGATCGGCATGATCATGCCCATCACCGGACAGGTGGCCACCTACGGCGTCCAGTCCGTGAACGCCGCCCAGATGTTCGCCGAGGAGCTCAACGCGGCCGGCGGCATCAACGGCAAGAAAATCGAACTGGTCATCGAGGACGACGAGGCCACCCCCGCCAAAACCACCAATGCTTTCAAGAAGCTGGTTTCCAGCGACAAGGTCGTCGCGCTGGTCGGCGCGCTGACCTCCAAATGCTCGCTGGCCATCACCAACGAGGCCCAGCAGAAAAAGATCGTCATGATCTCCCCCTCCTCCACGAACGACACGGTCACAGACGCCGGCAACTTCGTGTTCCGCGCCTGCTACAACGACTCTTTCCAAGGCCAGGTGGTCGCGCAGTTCGCCTTTGAGACCCTGCAGGGCAAAACAGCCGCCATCCTGTTCGACAACGCGAACGACTACTCCAAGGGACTTACCACCAACTTCAAGGAGAAGTTTCTTGCGCTCGGCGGCACCATCGTGTCCGAAGAATCCTACGCCACCGGCGACGCCGACTTCAACGCCCAGCTGACCAAGATCGCGGCAACCAACCCCGACGTGCTGTTCCTGCCCGACTACTACAGCACCGTGTCGGTCATCTCCAAGCAGGTGCGTGCCCTGGGCATCACCGTGCCCATGCTCGGCGCGGACGGCTGGGATGAGATCACCAACAACGCCGGCGACGAAGTCATCGACTGCTACTACTCCAACCACTACGCGCCGGACGCCGACGACCCGGAAGTGAAAAAGTTCGTCTCCTCCTACCAGGCCAAGTACAACGGGGAAACCCCGAACGCGCTGGCCGCACTTGCTTACGACTCCATGAACATCCTCACGGACGCCATCGCGAAGGCCGGCACCGATCCGGACAAGCTGCAGGCTGCCATGATGGAGACCAACAAGAAGTTTGTCACCGGCAACGTCAAGTTCAATGACAAGCGCAACCCTGTGAAATCCGCCGTCATGCTCAAGGTTGTCAAGGGTGCCGACGGCAAACTGACCACCGAGTACGCCGGAACAGTCAACCCGTAATCCCTGAAAGGACCCCCGCGCGAAAGCGCCATCGAGAACGGATTCAAAATCAGGAAGAACGGAAGCGGCGGGAACAGATGCGCGGGCATCTGTTCCCGTTTTCCGGATGAGGTACCGCCCATGTTCCTGCAACAGCTCATCAACGGGTTCACCCTGGGATTCATCTATGCCCTGATTGCCCTTGGGTACACCATGGTGTACGGCATTGTCCGGCTCATCAACTTCGCTCATGGCGACATGCTGATGCTGGGTGCCTATACGGGCTTTTTTGTGCTCAACGCCCTGGGCGCCACGCCCAACACCCTCATTCTGGCCCTCATCGTCTCCATGGTGGTCTGCGCGGTGCTGGGTGTCGCGCTGGAACGCCTGTGCTACAAGCCCCTGCGCAATGCGCCGCGCATCAACATCCTCATCGTGGCCATCGGCGCCTCGCTGCTGATAGAGAACGGCAGCCGCGTGCTGCCCTTCATGGGCCCCAATCCCCGCCAATACCCGCAGCTCGAGGCCTCGGTCAATGTCTTTGACGCGTTTGGCCAACGGGTTGTCATCACCAAGCAGGATCTCATCGTCATCGTTGTCTCGATCATCATGATGGCGGTGCTCGGATATGTCGTCAAATTCACGAAAATCGGCAAGGCCATGCGCTCCGTCTCCCATGACAAGGGCGCCGCCTCCCTCATGGGCATCAACGTCAACCGGATCATCTCCTTCACCTTTGCCATCGGATCGGCCATGGCCGCCGTCGCCGGCGTGCTGTTCGCCAGCAAGTATCCCCAGGTTCAGCCCTACATGGGCATCATGCCGGGCCTGAAGGCGTTTGTGGCCGCCGTTCTCGGTGGCATCGGCAGCATTCCGGGCGCCATGATTGGCGGCATCATCCTGGGCATTGCGGAGATTCTCTCGAAGGCATACATCTCATCCAAGCTGGCGGACGCGGTGGTGTTCGGCATTCTGGTGCTCATCCTCATGTTCCGCCCCACCGGCATCATGGGCAAGAGCCTCAAAGAGAAAGTGTAGGTGACCGGATGAAACGCATCAAGGCACTCCCCCTGCTTCTTGGACTGTCCCTGCTGATGGTGGGCATCGTCGCCCTGTTGATTCAGTTCGACATCCTCAACGAGTACGCGGCCCAAATCCTTTCGTTTGCCGGTGTCAACGTCATCATCGCGCTGAGCCTGAATCTCATCTCCGGCTTCACCGGCCAACTGGCGCTGGGGCATGCGGGCTTCATGGCCATCGGCGCTTATGGCGCCGCGGTTTCCGTGATGCAGTTCGGCATGCCCATCTTTGCGGGCATCCTCATCGGCGGGGTGATCACCGCCGTGTTCGGCCTCATCATCGGGTTTCCAACCCTGCGGCTTCGCGGCGACTACCTGGCCATCGTCACGCTCGCCTTCGGCGAGATCATCCGGGTCATCCTTGTGAACCTGGAAGGGCTCACCGGCGGTGCCGCCGGTTTGACCAGCGTTCCCTATTTCGTCTCAGAGTCCGCGATGGAGAAAAACCCGAATGCCATCGACAATGTCCCGGCGTTGAATTTCGTCTTCATCACCCTCACCATGCTGGCCGTGCTGGCACTGGTCCACAACCTGCTCCATTCCTCCCACGGACGCGCCATCATATCCGTGCGCGAGGATGAAGTGGCGTCCGGCTCCATGGGCATCGGCATCTTCCGCTACAAGATGATTTCCTTCTGCCTCTCGGCATTCATCGCCGGCGTTGGCGGCGGCCTGTACGCGTTCCTGTTCAACTATCTCAACCCCACGGACTTCAACTTCCTCCGCTCGGTGGACTTCCTCATCATCGTGGTCTTCGGCGGCATGGGCAGTCTCACGGGCACCGTGGTGGCCGGCTACCTGCTCACGTATCTGCAGGAGGCGCTCCGGTTTCTCAAGGACTACCGGCTGGTCATCTACCCGCTGTTGCTGATTCTGATGATGATTTTCCGGCCCGGAGGCATCATGGGATCACGCGAACTGTCCGTCACCAAGCTGTTCCGGACACGCAGCCTCATCCGCGCCTTTTCCAGGGACACGGTTGCAGACAGGAAGGAGCACACATGAGCACAGTCATGAAAGTGGAGAAAATATCCATTGAGTTCGGCGGTCTCAAGGCGGTCACCGATTTCTCACTCTCCCTGGAACAAGGCGAGCTGGTGGGGCTCATCGGTCCGAACGGCGCCGGCAAGACCACCGTGTTCAACATGCTGACCGGTGTCTACCTGCCCACATCCGGCAACATCACGCTCGACGGCCGCAGCATCGTGAAGGTGCCACCCCACCAGATCAACCGGCGCGGCATTGCGCGCACCTTCCAGAACATCCGCCTGTTCAAGGAGATGACGGTGCTCGAGAACGTGCTCATCTCCCATCACGCACGGGTTCCCTACTCCATCCTCAACAGCTTTGTGCATCTGCCCTCCTTCCACCGCAAGGAGCAGGAGATGGAACAGGAGGCGCTGGACCTGCTCGACATCTTCCACATCGCGCACAAATGCGACGAGCTGGCCAAAAACCTGCCGTATGGGGAACAGCGCAAGCTCGAGATTGTGCGCGCGCTGGCAACGCATCCCAAGGTGCTGCTGCTCGACGAGCCCGCCGCGGGCATGAATCCACAGGAAACCCATGACCTGATGAATCTCATCCATTTCATCCGCGACCGGTTCGCGCTGACGGTGCTGCTGATTGAACACGACATGAGCCTGGTCATGGGAATCTGCGAACGGATTCTCGTGCTCGATTACGGGCAGACCATCGCCTCGGGCACACCGGAGCAAATCAGCCGCAACCCGCTGGTGATCAAGGCCTATCTGGGAGAGGAGGACGCGTTCGGTGCTTGAAGTCAAGAATCTGAATGTCTACTACGGAAACATCCACGCCATCCATGACATCTCCTTCTCTGTCAGGGAGGGGGAAATCGTCACCATGATTGGCGCGAACGGCGCGGGGAAATCCTCCACGCTCAACAGCCTGTCCGGCGTCATCCCCTGGCAGGGGGACATCTCGTTTCTGGGCAAGTCCCTCAACGGCACACCCCCGCACGACATCGTCTCCGCCGGCCTCATCCAGGTGCCGGAGGGGCGGCGCATCTTCGCGAACCTCACCGTGCGGGAAAACCTGGAGATGGGTGCCTACGCGCGCAAGGACAAGGCCAATGTCAAGGGAGATTACGAGAAGGTCTACACCCGGTTTCCGCGCCTGAAGGAGCGGCTCAGCCAGGTCGCCGGCACGCTCTCGGGCGGCGAGCAGCAGATGCTGGCCATGGGTCGCGCGCTGATGTCCAAGCCACGGATGCTGTTGCTCGACGAGCCGTCCATGGGGCTGGCGCCACTGCTGGTTCGGGAAATATTCCACATCATCCGGGACATCAACGAAGCCGGCACAACGGTGCTGCTGGTGGAACAGAATGCCCACATGGCGCTCTCCATCGCAAACCGGGCCTATGTGCTTGAAACCGGCCGGATCATCCTCGATGGCGACGCCAGGGAACTGATGGCCTCCGAAGAGGTGCGAAAAGCGTATCTCGGCGGGTGAGCGCCTGGTGTTATTTTTGCGCCGGCGCAATCACCGCCCGTCC
>JAEWSN010000054.1 GCA_023459915.1 Bacillota bacterium | reverse complement strand
CGAACGGGGAATCTCGCCCCGTATGAACCGGAAAAAATCCAGCGCGCCATCCTGGCCGCGTTCAACAGCCTGTCCGAACCGGTCGACCCGGCACAGGCACATTTGGCGGCCCAAACCGTGACGGCGGCGATTACCCCGGAGGTGACGCGTCGCGCGGAAGCCGGCGACCCCATGGGCGTCGAAGAAATTCAGGATCTTGTGGAGGAAGGCCTCATTGCACAGCGGCAGCATCAGGCGGTGCGGCACTTCATCCTGTACCGCACCAAACACGCCGCGTTCAGGAAGCAGCTGGAACAATTTGCGGCATTGTTTCCGGACCCGGCCAGTCCTATCGCGGCCGCGTGCCTTTTGGAAATCCGGCGCATCCAACGGGAGTGGGATGAAACCATCTATCCCGCCATCCAGCTGCTGCACAAATTCACTTCATTCCGCAAAGCCGCGATGACAGAGGCGGATACGCTGAAAAGCCTCATCCGCGCCGCATTGGAGCTGACCAGCAAGGAAACCCCGGACTGGGAGTTCGCCGCCTCCGCGTTGTTGTCCATCCAACTGCGCGCGGATCTCGCGGCGGAACGCACGCGGCTGGACATACACAATTATCCGCAGATGGTCCGCCATCTCGTTGAAGTCAACCTGTATGGCGCATACCTGCTGGAACACTATACCCAGACGGATCTGGAGGAGCTGGCCACCGTGATAGACCCGGAGCGGGATCGATTGCTTACATACAGCGGACTGGATTTGCTGGTGAAGCGGTATCTCGTGAAGACCGGTGACGGCCGCCTGCTGGAATCTCCCCAGGAAATGTTCCTGGGCATCGCCATGCATCTGGCCATTCCCGAAGGGGAGCGGCGGGTGTACTGGGCCAAGCGTTTCTACGACATGCTGAGCCGCCTGCAGGTCACCATGGCCACGCCCACCATGTCCAACGCCAGAAAGCCGCATCACCAGCTATCTTCCTGCTTCATCGACACCGTGCCCGATTCGTTGGATGGCATTTACCGCTCCATCACGAATTTCTCCCAGGTCTCCAAGTTTGGCGGCGGCATGGGGCTGTATTTTGGCAAGGTTCGGGCGGTCGGCTCCGATATCCGCGGCTTCAAAGGCGCGGCCGGCGGGGTGCTGCGCTGGATCAAGCTGGCAAACGATACCGCGGTGGCGGTGGATCAGCTGGGCGTCCGGCAAGGGGCCGTGGCGGTCTACCTCGATGCCTGGCATCGCGACTTGCCGGAGTTTCTGCAGCTCAAAACGAACAACGGTGATGATCGCCTCAAGGCACACGACGTTTTTCCGGCCGTCTGCTGGCCGGATCTGTTCTGGAAACTGGCAAAAGATAACATGGATGCCACCTGGCACCTGATGTGTCCGCACGAAATCCGCAAAGCCATGGGCTGGTCGTTGGAAGACGCTTATGGCGAGGAATGGGAGCAGCGGTATCTCGCGTGTGTGGCGGAACCTGCCATCGAGAAGCGGGAGATTCCGGTACGGGATCTGGTGCGCATGGTCATCAAGTCCGCGGTGGAAACCGGCACGCCCTTTGCCTTTTTCCGCGATGCGGTCAACCGCGCAAACCCAAACGGACACAAGGGCATCATCCATGCCTCCAACCTCTGTACCGAAATTGCGCAGAACATGTCCGCCATCGAGAGTGTTTCACAGGAAGTTGTGGAGGCGGATGGGGAGACCATCATCGTCACGAAGACCAAGGCGGGAGACTTCGTGGTGTGCAACCTGGCGTCGCTGGTCTTGGGCAACCTGGTGGGAGGACCGGTTCGCAAGGTGGGCACCACCGTGTTTGAAGGAGCGGAACAAGCCTCTCCGGTGAAGCTGGATGCTTCGTTGTTCACAGTGTCTGCCGGTGTGGGTGAACCGGCAACAGGCAGTTCGCAGGCAGGCAGTTCGCAGACTGGCAGTTCGCAGACTGGCGATCCGCAGGCAGGCATTCCACCGGCAGGCAGTCCGCATGCCCCTGTCCTGCCGAAGGCCGCCACGGCTCCGGCGCTGTTTGAACCATTGGAACAGGTCATTCCCGCGCTTGTCCGCGCGCTCGACAACGTCCTGGCCATGAACGAGTATCCCGTACCGTACGCGCGAATCACCAACCACCAGTACCGGCCCATCGGCATCGGTTCCAGCGGATATCACCACCTGCTGGTGAAGCTGGGGATTCAGTGGGAGTCGCCGGAGCACCTGGCGTTTGCCGACCTGCTCTACGGGCGGATCAACCGCATCGCCGTGCAGGCCAGCTGCGATTTGGCGGCGGAAAAGGGCGCGTATCCGTATTTTGCCGGTTCCGACTGGCAGACGGGCGCGTATTTTGACAAGCGCGGCTACAACAGTCCGGAATGGGACACGGTGCGCGCGTCGGTGGCGAAAAATGGCATGCGCAACGGGTACCTCATGGCCATCGCCCCCACCGGCACCACCAGTGTCATCGCGGGCACCACGGCGGCGGTGGACCCGGTGATGAACCGGTACTTCCTCGAGGAGAAAAAGGGCATCATCGTGCCACGCGTGGCGCCGGATCTTACGCCGGAGACCTTCTGGCTGTACAAGAGCGCGCATGCCATGGACCAGAACTGGGTCATCGACGCGGCGGCTGTCCGGCAGCGCCACATCGACCAGGCGCAGTCCGTGAATTTGTTCATCACGCCGGATTTCACCATGCGCCAGGTGTTGGCATTGTACCTGCGGGCGTGGCAAAAGGGCGTGAAGACGCTGTATTACGTGCGCAGTCAGGCCCTTGAGGTCGAGGAATGCGACGTGTGCTCGGCGTGAGCCGCAGCACAAAAAGGTCCTGTATGTCTGGCGCTTGTGGCGCTTGTGTGGCGCAAGGAGCCAGCCGCCAGATCGGCGTGATGTGAATCGTCATGGAGTAAAAGGAGTTCAGTTATGGAGAACTTGACCAGAAAGCCCCTGTTCAATGAAGCCGGTGACATCGAGCCCGGCCGCCGCCGCCTCATCAACGGCAACACCACCAACCTCAACGACTTCAACAACCTCAAGTACCAGTGGGTCAGCGACTGGTACCGGCAGGCCATGAACAATTTCTGGATTCCGGAGGAAATCAACCTCACCCAGGATGTGAAGGACTACCGGCTGCTCGAGCCGGCGGAGCGGATTGCGTACGACAAAATCTTGTCCTTCCTGATCTTTCTCGACAGCATCCAGACCGCGAATCTGCCTGGACTCGGCGGCTACATCACGGCCAACGAGGTGAACCTGTGCCTCACCATCCATGCCTTCCAGGAGGCGGTTCACTCGCAAAGCTACAGCTACATGCTCGATACCATCTGCTCGCCGGAGGAACGCCAGGACATCCTGTACCAGTGGAAGGACGATCCGCACCTGCTCGCCCGAAACCGCTTCATCGGGGATCAGTACGAAGCCTTCGCGCAGGAACCGACCCGGAAGAACCTCCTCCGGGCGATGGTGGCCAACTACATTCTCGAGGGCATTTATTTCTATTCCGGCTTCATGTTCTTCTACAATCTTGGCCGCAACAGCAAAATGCCGGGTTCCGTCCAGGAGATCCGCTACATCAACCGCGATGAGAACACCCATCTGTGGCTGTTCCGTGAAATGCTGACGGAGCTGCGCAAGGAGGAACCGGCGTTGTTCTCGGACGAGAACATGGCCGAGTTCCGCGAGATGGTCGAAGAGGGCGTGCGGCAGGAAATCGCCTGGGGACAATATGTCATCGGCGAGCAGATTGTGGGCCTCAACGGCCAGATGGTGGAAGACTACATCAAGTACCTGGGCAATTTGCGGGCGGAGGGCCTCGGACTGGGCACCCTCTTCCCGGAGCACCGGCAGGAACCGGCTTCCATGGCGTGGGTGCGGGAATACGCAAACGCGAACCTCGTCAAGACAGATTTCTTCGAGGCCAAGCCGTCCGCGTACACTAAGGCGGGGGCACTGACGGACGATTTGTAGGAAGAAGGGAGATTCAGTTGCCTGGCCAGCTTCAATATGGCATGAT
>JAEWSN010000053.1 GCA_023459915.1 Bacillota bacterium | reverse complement strand
ACCAGGTGGCCAATGCTGTCCCAGCCGGGCGGATTGGCGTCGGACGGGCGGGCAATGAGCGCGCGGGTGCCGTTGACGCTGACCCCGATGGCATTGGGGTCGCACACCTCCTGCAAATTGCCGCCGTTGATGACATTGTAGGTATAGTACCAGCCGGAGAGGTCCTCCGGCACACGCAGCAGCCAGGTGCCGCTGACATCCTGCCGCAGCGGGAGAACGCGTTCGGGATATGTGTCGGCGGCGTCCCGGAACAGATTGGCTTCCACCCGGGAGGCCGTGGGGGTCCATACACGGAAAACGGTTTCCTCCGGTGAGGGGTGGCAGCCCAAATCCGTTCCGTCGTATGTGAACAGCCGTTCGAAGGCGGGCGTGTCGTACAACGCGCCGTACTGTACGGGGAAGGGCTCGTATCCACGTTTGAAGATGACGCACGATTCCCCGGGCACCCAGTCCTGCGCGAGCGTCAGGACAAAGGAGGTTCCGTCGGAGAGGGCCTCTGTCCGGATCACCTTGCGGGGAATCCCTTCGCCCATCACAAGAAAGGGGTCTCCCACCGGGTCGGTACAGGGTGCCTGCAGACGGATGTAGATCTCCCTGAAGTTTCGAAACACCGCCCGTTCGGCGGTTGGGATGAAAGAGATGCGTCCCGGATGAAGAAAAACCTGTTCGGTGTTCTGCACCAGATACACCTCGGGGTTTTTTCCGGGAGGAAAGGAGACGAGATTGATGTAGCGATCCGAGGCCCAGTCGCGTTCCTGCCAGCCGTTGCGGCGCACCAGGAAGCCAACCTCGGGCACAGCCAGCGAGGGCAAGTCCACGCTGGCCTTTTGCATGGCTGCCTGGGGATGATCCGGAAGCGGAACGGATTCCGTGAACGGGTAGGCGGCGCCTTCCCCGCCTTTGGGCCAGAGCCAGAGATCCCAACCCGCGTAAGCCTGATCGTAGCGGAAATAATAAAAATCGATGCGCATGCAGGTTCATCCTCCGAACAGCCTCCATCATACCATATCGGGGCATGGGTTCCAACGGCCACGGCATGGGGTCAGACCCCGTGGGCCTTGTGGGGTCTGACCCCAAAAAGGCACCAAAAAGGCACCGGACAAGCGTCCGGTGCCTGGGATCCGTGCGTGGTGGTCCGCTTCATCATATTTGACAGCATTCCTGACGGATGACAATTTGCAGCTTTGACGGGTCAAAAGCCTACAGCAGAACGGTGAAGCTTGAATCGAACGCGGCCGGTTTGAGCAAAGTCCCTTGTGTTGTTGTCGTGGAAACCGCGCCGGTGGCGCCTTTGACAGCCACGATGTTGCGCAGCAGCAGATTCCACGGCTTGCCTGCGCCGGAGGATTCGACGTTCAGGGTATCCCCATTGCGGGTGATGGAGACCGTCAGCTCCGCTTTGCCATCCAGGCCGGGAACCATTGTGCTGGCAGTATGTCCGTCCGCGAGCTCGAACAGGTGCAGGGTGACCTCGTTGGCCAGATCATAGTCCGCGACCGTATCGTTGGCGCCGACAGGAATGAGGCTGCCCGGACGGGCCATGAGCGGGATGCTCAGGAAGTCGTGGGTTTCGTTGACCCAGCGGCCGCCATCCATAACCGTGTTGGTCAGGAAATGGGTCCACCGGCCCGCGGGCAGATAGTATTGCACCGCATTGTCATGGCGGAACACGGGGGCCACCAGCAGGGAATCGCCCAGCATGTACTGGCGGTCGAGCGTGTCGCACGCCGGGTCTTCCGGGAAGTCCAGCACCATGGCGCGCATGGCGGGCACACCGGTTTCGGCCGTGTGGACGGCGGTGCCGAACAGGTACGGCATGAGGGAACATTTCAGCTTGGTGAACTTGCGGACCACATCCACCGCTTCGTCCCCGAACATCCACGGCACGCGGTAGGAGGAGCTGCCATGCAGGCGGCTGTGGGAGGACAGCAGACCAAAGGCCGCCCAGCGCTTGTAGACTGAGGGGTGCGCCGTGTCCTCGAACCCGCCGATGTCGTGACTCCAGAATCCGAATCCGGACAGGGTGAGGGAGAGTCCGCCGCGCAGGGATTCGGCCATGGATTCGAAGGTGCCCCAGCAATCGCCGCCCCAATGCACGGGATACTGCTGGCCGCCGGCCGTGGCGGAACGCGCGAACAGGCAGGCTTCGCCGATGCCGCGTTCCTTTTCGAGCAGGTCGAACACGCACTTGTTGTACAGCTGGGTATAGTAATTGTGCATGCGAACCGGATCGGAGCCGTCGTGATATACCACGTCGGTGGGGATGCGTTCGCCGAAATCGGTCTTGAAGCTGTCCACGCCCATGTCCATGAGCGCCTTGAGCTTGCCGGCGTACCAGTCGCAGGCCGCGGGATTCGTGAAGTCCACGATGCCCATGCCCGGCTGCCACATGTCCCATTGCCAAACCGAGCCGTCGGGCCGTTTGATGAGGTAGCCGTTGGCCTTGCCCTCCTCGAACATGTCGGTCTGCTGGGCGATGTACGGGTTGATCCAGACGCAGATCTTCAACCCCTTTTCCTTCATGCGGCGCAGCATGCCTTCCGGATCCGGGAATACGGCCGGATCCCACTTGAAGTCGCACCAGTGGTATTCCTTCATCCAGAAGCAATCGAAGTGGAAGACGTGCAGGGGCAGGTCGCGCTCGGCCATGCCGTCCACGAAGCCCATGACGGTCTGCTCGTCGTAGTTGGTGGTGAACGAGGTGGTGAGCCAAAGACCGAAGGACCAGGCCGGGGGCAGCGCCGGCTTGCCGGTGAGGTTCGTATAATTCTCAAGGACCTTCTTGGGATTGCCGCCGCCGACCACGAAGTAGTCGATGGCTTCACCCGCCACACTGAACTGGGTGCGGGAGACCTTTTCCGAACCGACCTCGTAGGAGACCAGGCCGGGATCGTTGACGAACACGCCATAGCCGCGATTCGACAGGTGGAACGGGATGCTCTTGTAGCCCTGCTCAGAGGAGGTGCCGCCGTCCTCGTTCCAGATGTCCACGACCTGGCCGTTTTTCACGAATGGCGTGAAATGTTCTCCCAGACCGTAGATGGACTCGCCGACGCCCAGCGCCAGCTGTTCCCGGAACCAGGTTTTCTTGTCCGGACCGATAACGTAGCCCAGGCAGCGGGAAGCGCTGTTGGTGAACGGAACGCCGTCATGGCAGAACGTCATGCTCCAGGGACCTTTTTTGGCGATGGTGACGCTGGTTTTGCCGGAGGTGAGGGTGATGGCTTCATCGGTTTCGTCGACGCGGGCATCCGGATTGCCCGGCGCGTTCAACTCGAAATGGGGCCCCTTGTCCAGACCGCCCGTGAAATGGGCCGCCTGTACCCGGATGATGTCCGGCAGCGGGGTGGAGAATGTCAGCCGAATCACCGGCCCGCCAAGCGTGGCACCGCGGTGTACGATGGGCACGCAGGAAGCGAGTATGCTGATGGTGGCGCCATTGACCTGGCAATCCCTGACTTCGACGGGAAAGTGGATTTGGTACCCTTCACGGGTGAGCCATTGGCCGTTGGTGAATTTCATGGATTCCCTCCTGTTCCGGCTTGTTCCGACTTGTTCCGGATTGTCCCGGATTGGTTCGACTCGTGTCGGCTTGATGCGTCGTTGCACTCGTGATACCATTCTATTCAGATTTGCCTGCCGTGTGCTACCTCTTTTCTCATGAATCATCACACAATCTTCAGATTGTCACGGGATATGGGCGCCATACCGGCAAGGATATCCTGTGCCGACGCCATGCTGTGGAAAGGATCGCCCATGGACAAGATGCTGCTCAAGGAAAACCGGTGGATGGACGATGTCCTGTTTCCAATCAATGCACATCGTTTTGTATGTACCCCCGATGACAACATCTTTACCTGCCATTGGCATGATGAGCTGGAATTTTTGATGATTCGCAGTGGCATCGCCCAGATTCAGGTGGGGACGGAGGATGTGACCGTGTCCGCGGGGGAGGCCCTGCTCATCAACAGCGGGGAACTGCACGCGGGGTTTGTCCCGGCCGGTGGCGACGGGTTTTCCTTTACCGCCATCGTGTTCCACCCGTCCATGCTGTATGGCAGCGGGGTGGATGCCATTCAAACGCGGTATCTGGATCCCGTGCTCAAGGGAGGGCTTCCCCCGCTGCTGCACATTCGACCGGAAACACCATGGGGGGAGCGGGCATTGGATGTACTGACCGACATGGACGAACTGCTGGCGCAGCGGGAGGCCGCTTTTGAGTTTGGGGTCAAGGGGCAGCTGTTCAACGCCTTTCACCACATTCTTTCAGGTTGCCGGGAGCTGGGGGGCGCGCGTCAGCCCACCTCGACACACAGCGAACGGATGAAGCAGGTGCTCACACACATCCGGGACCATTACCGGCAGCGCCTGACCATCGGGGAGCTGTCCAAACTGGCCGGGTTCAGCCAGGGCCACTTCTGCGCGTTTTTTCGCCGGATGACCGGGACCACCTTCATCGATTACCTCAACCGATATCGGGTGAGCCAGGCAGCGGACATGCTTCGCGAAACGGACCGCAAGATTCTGGATATCGCGATGGAGGTGGGGTTCGAAAACGCCAGCTATTTCATCGTGAAATTCAAGAAGTACATGCGTTGCACCCCGCATGAGTGGCGCGTCAACCAGACGTGATCCCTGCTGTTCCTGAGTGACGCATCAACCAGACGTGATGCCTGCTGTTCCTGAGCGGGCCATTCGGCCCCCGTCTCCATCTTAAGCTTGGACATCGATTTGTCTCGCGCCCGTACAGCGCTGAAGATCCGGCATGGCCGCGGACAACAGCCGCTTCAGGAGCGCGGCCCGTTCCGTTTGCGCACCATCCTCGGAGGAAAGGGCGATGATCACTTGCTCAATCGCTTCCTTTTGTGACAATCCCAGTTGGGTCTTCTGCTTTCTGGCGTCGGCGATGGCAGCTTGCAGCAGTGTTCCCAAGTGCAGCAGAACCTCCGGAGCCGCTGCGTTTTCCGGCAGCGGAATGGGGGTCCATTCTTCCTGATGGATGGAATGGAATTTTCCGGTTTTGGGGTCTTCCCCATTACCCGCTTGGCCAAACATCTCCTGCCAGATGGTTTCCACCAG
>JAEWSN010000052.1 GCA_023459915.1 Bacillota bacterium | reverse complement strand
CGGCAGTTCCTCCTGCGAGCTGATTTACGCGGCCCATCGCGTGCTGGCGGGCAAGCCCGCGCTGGAGGGCCTGCCGGCGGTGTATGCCGAAGCCGGCGACGACGTGCAAACGCTGGAAATCGATTTGCTGGAGCCGGCCAAGGCGCTCACGGTCACCCTTTCCTACAGCGTGTTCGCCGGGTTTGATGCCATCACGCGCACGGTGCGCGTCACCAACAACGCCGCGGAGCCGGTGCGCCTGCTGGGCGTTTCCTCCGCCGCACTCGACTTTGCGGATGGTGCGTACGACGGGCTGATGCTGCAAGGGTCCTGGGCACGGGAGCGGCACATGGAGCGCTTTCGCGTGGGCCATGGCGTGAAGCTGCTCGAAAGCCGGCGCGGCCATTCCAGTCATGAGATGAATCCTTTCTTCGCGATGATGTCCCCGGACACCACGGAGCGTTCCGGAGACGCCTATGGCTTCAGCCTGGTGTATACGGGCTCCTTCACCGCGGCCATGGAAGGCGGCAGCTATGGGTCCACGCGCGCGTTGATTGGGCTTCCCCATTTCGACTTTTCCTGGAAGCTGAACCCGGGGGACACCTTTCAGGCCCCGGAAGCGGTGTTGGTCCATTCCGGCGAAGGGCTGGGCGGCATGTCCCGAAGGTATCACCGCCTGTACCGCACCCGGTTGTGCCGGGGCGCCTGGCGGGATCGGGAGCGACCCATCCTGGTCAACAACTGGGAAGCCACCTATTTCGACTTCACGGAAGACAAGCTGGTCCGCCTGGCCCAACAGGCCAAGGCCCTCGGCATATCGCTGCTCGTCATGGATGACGGCTGGTTCGGCCGCCGCAACGACGACAAGTCCTCCCTGGGAGACTGGGTGGTGAACACCGGCAAGCTGCCCGAGGGGCTGCCGCATCTGGTGGAACGGGTGAACACCGCGGGCACAGGCCTCGGCATCTGGTTCGAGCCGGAGATGATCTCTCCGGACAGTGATTTGTATCGCGCCCATCCGGACTGGTGCCTGCATGTGCCGGGACGGCGCCGCACCCAGGGCCGCACGCAGCTCATCCTCGACATGTCCAGAACCGACATTCAGGACTGGCTGGTGGAAACCCTTTCCGGCATCCTTTCCTCCGCGCCCTTCCAGTATGTGAAATGGGATTTCAACCGCAGCCTCACGGAAATCGGCAGCGTGGGCCTTCCCGCGGATCAACAGCGCGAGACCGCGCACCGCTTCATGCTCGGCACCTACCGCGTGATGGAACAGCTGACATCCCGTTTCCCGGAAATTCTGTTCGAGGGCTGCTCCGGCGGCGGAGCGCGGTTCGACCCCGGCCTGCTGCACTACATGCCGCAGATCTGGACCAGCGACGATTCCGACGCGGTGGAACGGCTGAAGATTCAATACGGCACCTCCATCGTCTATCCGTTCTCCACAATGGGCGCGCATGTGTCGGCGGTGCCCAACCACCAGTGCGGGCGGATCACGCCGCTGTCCTTCCGGGGACATGCCGCGCTGACCGGCGCCTTTGGCTACGAGCTCGATCTGGAAAAGCTCACGGATGACGAGAAGGCGGAAGTCGCCGTACAGACGGCGCAATACCGGAAGTGGGCGCATCTGCCGGCGCAGGGGGATTTGTACCGCCTGCGAAGCCCCTTTGAGGGCAATGATGCCGCGTGGTCCTTCGTCATGCCGGATCGGGCCGAGGCACTGGCCGTACATTTCCGCGTGCTGGCCCGCCCGAATCCGGAGCCGGCTCTCCTTCGCCTTGAAGGGCTCTGCCCGGATGCGGTGTATGAGGTGACCCGGTACGAGGGCACGGCCCAGGCCGGAGACCCGGTGAGCCTGTCCGGTGCCCGGTTGATGCGGTTCGGCCTGCACATCCCCTTCGGTCAGGGCGATTTCGTCAGCACGCTGTGGCATCTGCGGCAGGTGGATGGGGTCTGACCCCATGTCTTGTCACGATACCGGACATGACAAGCCGCGTCGGCGGCGATTGCGGACACATCCTCCGCGCCGGCTGGCTATACTGGGGGTAGTCCCCATGTGCCGAAGGCGCGCCGGGCAAGTCCTATCGACTGATTGCGTGGACAGGACGCGTCTGCCCCGCGCCACCCGGAAGACATGTGTGGCAGGCAATTGAAAGGGAGGATGCAAGATGGCTTTCAAGATTTGTTTCATCGGAGCGGGCAGCGTTGGCTTCACACGGACACTGCTCTCGGATTTGCTTACGGTTCCGGAGTTCCGGGACATCGAGGTCGCGTTTACGGACATCAATGCCCACAACCTGGGCATGGTGACCGAGCTGTGTCAGCGCGACATCCATGAAAACGGGCTGAACATCCACATCGAGTCCACGACCAATCGGCGGGAGGCCCTGCGCGGCGCCAAATACGTTGTGATTTGCGTGCGCGTGGGCGGACTGGAAGCCTTCACGCTCGATGTGGACGTTCCGCTGCGATACGGCGTGGATCAATGTGTGGGCGACACCCTGTGTGCTGGCGGCATCATGTACGGCCAGCGTGACATCCCGGTGATGCTCGATTTTGCCAGGGACATCCGCGAGGTCTGCACCCCGGATGTGCTGGTGCTCAACTATGCCAACCCCAACGCCATGGTCACCTGGACCCTCAACCAGTATGGCGGTGTCCGCACCCTCGGGCTTTGCCACGGCGTGCAGCACGGCCATCACCAGATCGCGGAAGTGCTGGGCATGGAGAAGAAGGACGTGGACATCATCTGCGCCGGCATCAATCACCAGACCTGGTATGTTTCCGTGAAGACGGACGGCGTGGATCGCACGGGCGAGTTGCTCGAAGCCTTCGAGCGCCATCCGGAGTACAGCCGCACCGAGAAGGTCCGCATCGACATCCTGCGCCATTTCGGCTATTACAGCACGGAGTCCAACGGGCATCTGTCCGAGTACCTGCCGTGGTACCGCAAGCGCCCGGACGAAATCCGCAAATGGATTGATCTGGGCGTCTGGATCAATGGCGAAACCGGCGGATACCTGCGTGTCACCACCGAGGGGCGCAACTGGTTCGAGACCGAGTTCCCGCAATGGATGCAGGATCCGGCCAAGCAATATGTCCCGGAGAACCGCAGCGAGGAGCATGGATCCTGGATCATCGAGGGGCTGGAGACGGGCCGCTGCTACCGGGGCCATTTCAATGTGGTCAACAACGGCTGCATCACCAACCTGCCCGACGACTGCATCGTGGAGGTGCCCGGATACATTGACGCCAACGGCATCAACATTCCCAAGGTGGGCGATCTGCCGCTTGGCTGCGCCGCGGTCTGCAACACCTCCGTGTCGGTCCAGCGCCTGGCGGTGCAGGCAGGTGTGCATGGAGACGAGAAGCTGCTGCGGCAGGCCATGCTGATGGATCCGCTGGTGGGCGCGGTGCTGACCACGCCGGAGATCATGCAGATGACGGATGAGCTGTTGGTGGAGGAGGCACAATGGCTGCCCCAGTACGACAAGGCCATCGAAGGGGCGAAATCGCGTCTTGAGGAAGGCAAACGCCTGGGTACTCTCATTCCCACGAAGGTGGGCTATGAGGGCGCGGCCCGCCTCAAAACCAAGTCTGTCGATGAAATGCGGGCGGATCGCGCCGCCGCGGACAAGAACGCGGGCGCCACCGACAAGGCCAAGGAGCGCCCGGCCGCAGAATGAACCATTGCCGCCAGTCCGCGGGAACGTGGGCTGGCGGTTCATTTTTTGGGGAGGGACAGCATGGAAAGACACACGGACAAGGGCATCATTTTCGATTTCAACGGCACCCTGGTGTTCGACACGCACGCACAGGAACAGGCCTGGCACACCCTCATTCCGGAGCTGCGGGGCTCGCCCTTTTCCGAGGAGGAGTTCAAGGCCCATGTGCATGGGCACACCAACCGGGAGATCTTCTCCCATGTGTTCAGCAAGCCGTTGACCGAAGCCGAGGCGCTGCCGTTCGGCGAGCGCAAGGAAGCCTTGTACCGTGCGTTTTTTCAGGCGGACACGGAAGCCTGCAAACTGGTGCCGGGAGCGGAGGCGCTCTTCAACCTGCTGTCCGGGGCCGGCGTCCCGATGGGGATTGCCACAGCGGCGCCGGCTTCGAATGTTGCCTTTTACAAGGAACGGTTTGGCCTGGGTCGGTGGTTTTCCGAAGACCGCATTGTCTTTGCGGACGGCACGCTGCCGGGCAAGCCGCATCCCGCACTGTTCCTGCTTGCCATGGAGCGTCTGGGACTGCCGGCTTCACAGGTTGTGATTGTGGAGGACTCCACCCTTGGCGTGCAGGCCGCACTGGCGTCCGGCGCGTGCCGGGTGGTGGGCATCCATCCGGAGGCGGAGATGCGCGAACGGCTGCTGGCCATGGGCTGCGCGCGCGCGATCCCGGATTTCAGGGGGCTGGACCTGAGCCTGCTCGATTGACACCGGAAACCCTCCGGTGGTACGCTTCCTCCATGACACAGGGCCGCCCCTGCCGACGCACCATGACCATGCACCGGCGCCGCCCGGAAAAGAGGGCTTGTGCAGGTACCGGAAAATATCAAACGGTTTGACATGGAAAAGGCCCCCATTCGCCAGCGGGTGTATCTCAAACCCCTGACCTGGCTGCTCAGTTATCCGGCGGTGTGGGGCAAGCGGCTGCGCATCCACCGCACCGGCATGGCGGGCATCAAACCCCCGTACCTGCTCCTGTGCAATCACAACGCATTTCTGGATTTCAAGGTCACCACGGCGGCCATCTTTCCGCGTGGCGCCAACTATGTGGTGGCCATCGACGGCTTCATCGGCCGCGAATGGCTGCTGCGCAATGTCGGCGGCATCTGCAAGCGCAAATTCACCAATGACATCAGTCTGTATTGTTTGCAGTATCGGTGACGCTATGATTAACAGACGGCATAAGGAACGTGCCCGACAAAAGAATGGGGAAGTTAAGCCCCTCCACATCCTCGCTGATATTGAAATAGACATAGATTTCATCTTCAGATACGATCTTGATTTCTTTGAGTATCCTTTTCAAATCCGCATTTCCGATATTCTCTGTAAAGCTGAATTTGTCAAAAATCTCAATAAAGCTCCTTAAGCTTTCTTTTATATTACGATTGAGTTCTCTGGTCTTGTCGGTACTGTCCAGCTTAAATGAAAGTCTTTCGATTTCGGCATTGATGGGAACCATATCCTGCTTGGCTTCTTCCATTGTAATTAGACCATTCACAGCCAATTCCTTTAGCCTATCACGTTTGCTGTGCAATTCACTTAGCTCTGCTTTCGCCTCGTCAAGATCAAAGCCATTGTTATCCTTGATATACTCCCTAATTAAACTGTTGCACTTGCGCTCGACCTCATCAAAAAAGTTTGCTTTATCCATTACTAAATAACTAAAAAGATTATCTAAGCCTTCCTTTAGCCAGTCCTCATTGATTCTGGTATATTCAGATTCGCAGCGATTTTTTCCATAAGCACTCCTTTTAGAGCATGTCCACCAAACATATAACGGGCCATTCTTAGAATGCCTTCTTTGATACCGTCTATAAGAAAATCCGCATGAGCCGCATTTGATTATGTTAGAAAATAAATGCTTATCACTTCTGCGCGAAAATGTGTCTTGGTAGATTTCAGCATTTTTCTTCGTCTGTTCCAACGCTCTATTAAATTGATCATCAGATATTATTCTAAACTCTGGTCTTTCCATCACATACCATTCTTCCTCAGGGTTTTCCTTCCTCTTGTTGGTGAATATATCTGTGCTGCTTTCTTTGCCGTTGATTACACGGCCGATATATATTTCATTTCTTAAGATATTACCTACAGTGTTTTGTGACCAATTGTAGTTGGGTTGTCCATCTTTAAGTTTTTTGGTCTGCACTCGGTTCTCGAATAAATAGGAAGCTATCCTTGCCATGCCCCATTCTTCTTCCGTGTATAAGTCAAAAATTTTCTTGACCCATTCACTTTCTTCAGGGTTAGGAACCAAGGTAAACTTATCTGTCCTGTCGTAGCCAAAAACAAAATTAGGCACACGACCCTTCTCTTTTCCGAATTGCTTTCCGAACTTAACTTTCTCTGAGATGCGCTGAGACTCACTTTCAGCAAGCATAGCCATAAGATTTAGAGTGAAACCGTCAATATCCTTGCCTTCGCCCATGTTGACAAGATGCAGATTAACTCCGTAAGAGCTCAATTCTCTGGTGACTGTAATAAAATCAAGGGTGTTTCTAAAGAGCCTGCTGATATCTTTCACATAGAGTTTTTCAAATTCTCCACGCTTGGCAGCCTTTCTTAATCGCTGCAAATCTTTTCTGTTTTGCATCTTTGTAGCAGACTTGCCCTTATCACAATAAATATTTACTAGCTCATCCCCCCTTTTAGGGATATAGCTCTCAAAAAACTCACGCTGATTTTCCAGTGAGCTTTGTTGTTCTTCTTTATCCGTACTTACCCTGATATAAGCGGCAGCCTTCATAACAAGATACCTCTCTGTCATATTTCCTATATACTTAATGGTTCTATTATAACGAAATGAATTTTCTTGGTCAAGAAATGAAAACAGGGCAGCTTATGCGCTGTCCTGTTCCGTGTATGTACTATCTGTTGAGTTGATGGATTTTATTGCCGCCGCTACGATGCTTTTGGCCACCCCTTGAGATAGTGCGTCTAAAATGTGGCTTAGAATTGCTGGATCCAGGCTATTTATTTCACCTTTTTTCTCTAATACCCCTTGCACTATCTCACCCCCTTTGACCCTGTCCTCTTGGTTAATGTATATTGCGGATTGGGTGGTTTTATTCCCCTTAATTTGGCAAACTGCGTTTCTGTAAATAACTGGATATCCCATAGCTTTCCTCCTTGTTCGGTTATCTACTATGGAATAGCAGCACGCTCTATTACTTAGATTCAGCTAAAACCACCTATGTTTAGCCCGCCTTACATACATGATTAGATGACTAAATGACGTTCTGAACAATTCCCCATTTTATTCAAACCCCACTTTACAGATAGCAGTTTCCCATTGGCCATCATAAACACTTCAGGATATTTGAACATTTCCAGATACTTGCTGGCCAACTCATCTGTAAGACCTTCAAAATTTTCGCTATCTGGCCTTGCCAAGCAAATAAAGAACGTACCAGCTATGATTTCATATAAAGCTCCGCTATCATCGGCAAGCCCTCTGTTTAGTTCCAAGCCATTTATTTTTCCTTCTTCATTACATATAATTGCCACCGGATCTACAAATGGATAGATAGCCTCGATATAACCGCCCACAACCTTTTGCATGGCCTTAAGCCCCGAACCTATCTTCCTTATTTCCGCTATCTTGTTTGGCTCTACATAAACCACCTTCATATAAACCCTCCTATACCGACAATTCACATATTTATCCACCAACTTTAGAAACCCTTGGGGTGCACTGGGTCAACTTTGGCACCAAATCCATACCTAACCCTTTGGCCGCTGCTAAAACACTCTGGAAACACCCTTGGGTCAACTCTGGACACTACCCCAAACCAGACTTGCAGCAACTACAATATAAACAAAATACATTTTCCTCGATTCTGCTATGATTAGATCTGATTTTTAAGAATCTCCAAACAAAGGGGGTCTATGTCGCTTTCTTGGATTCTAGTAACCTTGAGCACCATCCGATCAATCCCGGAATCAACAATGGAATAATAATTGCCGTTGAAACAATACCCGGTGCCATCAAAAATAATGTGTGGTATCTCCATACAACTCAAGACCTCGGATAA
>JAEWSN010000051.1 GCA_023459915.1 Bacillota bacterium | reverse complement strand
TGCTGGTCATCGACGCGGCCGAACCCGACATCGCCTACGGCATGGACGCATCAGGTGAATTTGTCTGGTGGACCCGTGCCACGCCGGGTTCCGAAAATGGCGGTGAACGCATTCGGAATCTGATGACATACCGGAGAGGGTGCACGCTCACCCCCTCCCGTGAAGCGGGATTTTATGAAGCCCCGTTTGTTCTCTCCCTCACCAGCGACCGGCCGGAGCTCATCATCCGGTACACGCTCGATGGCAGCAACCCGAATACGGAATCACCGGTATATGAGGGGCCCATTCCCATCACGGATCGCGAGGGGGAGCCCTATCGGTACGCGGGGAGAAAGGTCACCTTCACACCCGCCCACGCGCCGGCACGGGAGGCAGTGGAACTGGCGACCGTGTTGACGGCGCAGGCCTTTGACGGGGAGACGCCCATCGGCAAACCCTTGATTCGCACCTATTTTGTCGATCCGCTGGGGGCGCAGCGCTATGCCTTCCCGGTGGTCTCGCTCACAACAGACCCGGACCATCTGTACGATGACGCAACCGGCATTTTTGTTGTGGGATCCCGTTTTCTCGCCGCGTCTCCCCGGTGGCCGGACGGCAGCACGGCGGCAAATTACAACCAACGCGGCCGGGAATGGGAGCGGCCCATTCACATGGAATTCATCGAGGACGGAACGCGTACCTTTTCACAACCGCTTGGCGTCCGCACTTTCGGGGGCTGGTCCCGGGCGGAGCCGAAAAAATCCCTCAAGCTGTTTGCGCGGGACGCGTATTCGCCCGAAACCAAGCAGATGACGCACGCCTTTTTCCCGGGAATGCTGGACAGCCAGGGCCGGGAAGTTGATGGCTTTCGCCAGTTGGTGCTCCGAAACGGCGGCAACGACTGGAACACCACCCTGTTCCGGGATCCCATGATGCAGGAACTGGCCGACGATGTGACGGACAAACAGGCCAACCGTCCGGTCATCGTGTTCTTGAACGGAGAATACTGGGGCATCTATTTCCTGACCGAGAGCCTGGACGCGGACTGGGTGGCCGCCCATTACGGAGTGGATGCCGACACCGTGGGCATCATCGCCAATGGCTGGGAGCTGTACGAGGGAACGGAAGCGGACAATGAGGATTATCTGGCGCTGATGGCCTATCTGAACCAGCACTCGCTGAAGGAGGCGGAGGCGTTTTCCGTTGTCGCGAACTGGGTCGATGTGGAGGCGTATTTGCGGTATCAGGCCGCCCAGATCTATTTTGGCAACCTGGACTGGCCGGGCAACAACTTCAAAATGTTCCGTGTGCGGCCGGAAGATGCGGCTGGCAATGCAGGAAACGGCGCAACGGCAAAGGGTATCCCGGCCAAAACGGATCGTGCGGGTGTCACCGCAGATTCGACAGATTCGACAGATTCGACAGTTGCACCAAACGTGACAGACGTGACAGACGGCCGGTGGCGGCCGATGCTCTACGATACGGACTTCGGGTTCGGGCTGTACGCCGACAAGTCGGATGTGACACACGACACGCTGTGGATGGCGCTGGATCCCGCCAGCAGGGATTGGTGGAATCCGCCATGGGCCACGCTGCTGTTCCGCCGGCTCATGGAAAATGAGGCGTGCCGCCGGCAGTTCGTGGACATCATGGAGGAATCGCTCCAGACAAGATTTTCCGAAGAGACGGTGCTGGCGCAAATTGAGAAATGGCAGGAAACACTGGAACCCGAGATGGCCGAGTACGCAAACCGCTACGACCTGTGGCGCATTCCGGATGTGGAAACCTGGAAATATGACGGCATTGTGCACCTCAAGGGCTATGCCAGACAGCGTCCGTACCAGATTCGCCAGCAACTGGCGCGGCATCTGGGCTTTTGATTGTGCTCTGCCGTTTTTGAGTTATGATTTGACATGGAGTGAACGCCACCATGTAGGATCCATGTAACGGGGCTGCATGGACATGACACACGGGTTTGGCAGCGCTTCTGAGGATGCGGCCATGATAGCGGTTATCCGGGGCGCCTATGAGGCCGGCATCACCATGTTCGATACGGCCGAAGTGTATCAGAACACACGGGATGGCGAGGTGATCTACAACGAAACCCTGGTGGGGGAAGCGTTGAAGCCAATGCGCAACAAGGTGGTCATCGCCACAAAATTTGGCATAAAATTCGAAAACGGCCAACAGGTGCTGAACGCAAAGCCGGATGTCATCCGCTCGTCGCTGGAAGGCTCGCTGAAGCGACTGCAAACGGATTATGTGGATTTGTATTACCTGCACCGCGTGGATCCGAACACCCCCATTGAAGAAGTGGCCGGCGTGATGAAGGAATTGATGGACTCAGGGAAAATCCGCCATTGGGGCTTGTCCGAGGCGGGTGTCGAGACAATCCGGAAAGCACATGCGGTGTGTCCGGTTTCTGTTGTGGAAAGTGAATACTCCATGTTTTTCAGGTCGCCGGAAGAAGCGTTGCTGGACACGCTGGAGGAGCTGGGCATTGGGTTCATCCCGTTCGCCCCGCTTGGGAAAGGATTCCTGACGGGAAAGGTGGCTGTGAACAGCACGTTTGAAGCGAGCGACACCAGGAGCCGCCAGCCGCGGTTCTCGCAGGAGAGCATGGAAGCCAACCAGGTGCTGCTGGCATTGGTCCAGAAGCTTGCGGACAGCAAGGGCGCCACAATGGCACAGCTGGCGCTGGCATGGCTGCTGGCGAAAAAGCCCTGGATCGTGCCGATTCCGGGCAGCCGAAAACTGAGCCGGGTTCAGGAAAACATTGAAGCCGCCAATATCGAGATTTCAGAGGCGGAAATGCGTGAAATACAGGTAGCGCTGGACAACATGCCACTGAAGGCAGAGCGATGGGATCCGAATTCCGCTTTCGCGAAGCGGGTGGGCAAGTAACGCACAGGGGTCGCCCTGGGTTGGTGCGGGGGACGCCTTTTTCTGTACAATGTGTATTCGGCAAGAGGTAAGCATGACGATTTCAGAGGTCTCCAGACTGTTTGGCATGCCAATGGACACTCTCCGGTACTATGAGAAGATCGCGTTGATGGACCCGGTCCGGAAGGATGGGCGCGGGCGCCGCGACTATCAGGAAAACGACCTGCGGCGGCTGCGCTTCCTGAAGCTGATGCGATCCGCCGGGGTCAGCATCGAGAAAATCCAGGAGTATGTGGCCCTTTACAACCGCGGCGAGCAGACACTTCCTGCCAGAAAGCAATTGCTGATATCTCAGCGGGAGGAGCTTCTGGAACGGATTTCGGAGCTGCAACTCGTTGCCGAGGAGCTCGTGTATCACATCGACCATTTTGACGAAACGCTGGCCAGGTGGGAGCTGATCCGGCGGCATCCGGATCGGTACACCCAAGCCGAGATAGAGGAAGCGGAACGGGAGCGGTCCTTCAGCCTGCCGGAGATGAAACAGTCAAAGTTATAGCTTCAAACCGTACATGTGATTCAATGGACCGGAACCCTTGCCAAGATCAAGCCCGTCTTTCAACGCGCCAACCAAGTATGCCTTTGCGTCGCGGATACTTTCCTCAAGCGTTTTTCCGGCGGCAAGCCCGCAAGCGATGGCAGAAGACAGGGTGCACCCTGTGCCGTGCGTGTTGCTTGTCGCGACCCGTTCGGATGTGTACCAGTGCCCGATGCCATCCTGCAGCAGGTAGTCGATGGCATCGTTGACCAGGTGCCCGCCTTTCACCAATACGGCGACGCTCAAGCGTGATGCGATGGTTTGTGCCGCCGCCACCATATCGTCTTTTTCGCGGATGGCAAAGCCACATAGCACTTCCGCCTCCGGAATATTCGGTGTGACGAGCGTGGCCATCGGCAGCAGCGTTTGAATCAACGCGTCGCTGGCATCATCATCCAGCAGTTTGCTGCCGCTTGTCGAAACCATGACGGGGTCGATGACCAGCTGTTTTGGCGCGTATTCGGCCAGTTTCCCGGCGATGACGGCAATGAGGGCACGGCTCGAGACCATGCCGATTTTCACGGCGTCTGGATAAATATCGGTGAAGATGCAATCCAGCTGGTTCGCAAGAAATGCCGGCGACACATCCATGATCCCGTAAACGCCGGTGGTGTTCTGTGCGGTCAGCGCTGTAATGGCGCTCATCGCATACATCCCGTGCGCCGCGATTGTTTTGATGTCCGCCTGGATGCCGGCGCCGCCGCTGCAATCCGAACCGGCGATGGTCAGTACCTTTTTCATGTCATTCCTCACAATC
>JAEWSN010000050.1 GCA_023459915.1 Bacillota bacterium | reverse complement strand
CCCCGCCGGCGATGTGGGAGAACTGGGAGACATTGTCGACCGCAAGGATGCCGTCGTACACCTCGCGGCCGATGTAAATGGCGGCGACAAGAATGACGGTCAGCGGAATGCTGCCGGCGCGGATGTTGACAAAAGCACTGAGCATGATCATCATGAAGACGATGCCGCTCGCACCCATGACAGCGGTATTGAAGAGCGCCACATGCAAAAGACCGGTCAGCAGTGCGGTTCCGGCCATCATCAGCAACAGGGTTTTGGATCCGTACCGGTCCTCGAGCAGCGGACCCAGCAACAGGATCAGCAGGAAGTTGCCGAAGTAGTGGTTCCAGCCGGCATGACCGAGCACATGTCCAAAGAGCCGCACATAAAAGAGCGGATCCGCCGGACTGCCGCGATGGACGGAAAACAGCAGTTGTGTGGTGCGATCTCCGGTCAGGATGCCAAGAATGAGCACCCCGAAAGCCAGCAGCGCAAAGGTGAGGGTGACCGGCGCGTTGTAATGGATTTTTCTCATCTGCGTTCCTTTCGGCGGCCTGTGCGGGGATGGCCTGTTGGCGACACGGCGGTGACATGACGGTGATTTGGCTTTTCTCATTATAGCATGGGGAAGCCGCCCGACATGGTATGATATTGATGCCGAATGGGATGGACGAAACTTATAAGGGAGCGGAATTGCATGAACTGGAGCACAATGACCCGAAAACTGGCTGGACTGCTGATGGTGACTGTCCTCGCCGCAGGCCTTTCCGGATGCGCGCAAACGGTGGGCACGGGGCCGGACGCACCCCCGTCGACCGGCGCGGCCCCCTCCGGGATCGCGGCGCCGGCATCGGAGACGCCCGACGCAACAGCAGGCGCGGCGGATTCCGCTGACGGTGCGACGGACGCGGCCTCCGCCGGACGGCCCGGGGTGCCCGAACCCGGCACTCCGCCGGTCTGGGAGGAGACGAAGCTCATCCGGCTCAATCAGGTGGGCTACAGACCGGAAGATGTCAAACAAGCTGTGGTTGCCGGAACGGGAACCGTTTTTCACCTGGTCCCCGCCGCCGGAGGCCCCAGCGTTTACATGGGAAGTCTTGCCGAGCCTGTCCCGGATTCGGTGACGGGCGGGGAGATCTGTCTGGCGGATTTCAGCGCGTTTGGGACGCCGGGAGAGTACCGCCTGGTGGTGGAAGGGGTCGGCGGCTCCTATCCGTTCACGATTGCGGAGGATGTCTACGCGGGCGTGGATGCCGCGGTGCTGAAGTTTTTCTATTTCCAGCGGTGCGGCATGGCACTTGAACCCGCTTATGCCGGCGAATGGGCGCACAACGCCTGCCATCCGGGAGAGGGGGCGGTCTTCGGCGATGACACCAGAACCTGGGCTGCGCCGGGGGGATGGCACGATGCCGGCGATTACGGAAGATATTCGGTGAACACGGCGGTTTCCCTGGCGGATCTGCTGCTCGCCTGGGAAATGTATCCGGACGCGTTCGACGACGGGTCCGGCATCCCGGAGAGCGGCAATGGCGTGCCGGACATCCTGGATGAGGCGCGGTACGCGCTGCAGTGGTTGCTGCGGATGCAGGACGCCCAAACCGGTGGGGTATACCACAAGCTGAGCGCCGTGAACTTCGCCTCCCTGACCGTAATGCCGGAGCACGATCTGTTGCAGATGTATTTTTCACCCATCTCCAGCACCGCCACTGCGGATTTCGCTGCCGTGATGGCCATGTCGGCGCGCGTGTTCCGCCCTTTGGATGAGGCGTTTTCCGCCGAATGCCTGGCTGCCGCGGAAAAAGCGTGGGCCTGGCTCGCGTCCTATGACGGCGCGCCGGGCTTTTCCAACCCCATGGGCATGCAGACCGGAGAGTATGGGGACCATGACGACCGGGACGAGCGGTTCTGGGCGGCGTCGGAGTTGTACCGCACCACAGGGGAGACCGTGTATGGCGATGCGGTGCGTGTGGCCTTTGCCGGGGGCGGGCTGTCGTGGACAGGCCTTGGTTGGCAGGAGGTCAGCGGATTCGGCAGCATGGCCTATCTGATGAGCGCCTGGGAATCACGGGATCCCGTTGTTGCGGACGGCCTGCGGGAGAAATGGCTGGCAGACGCGGAGAACGCACGCGCGCACGTCGGCACGGACACCTATGGATCCTCCCTCGGCGCGTCGGAATACGGATGGGGAAGCAATGCCGGCGTGCTGAACCGGGCGGTGCAGCTGCTGGTGGCCCATCGGCTTTCGCCGGATCCGAAATGGATGGCCGCTGCGGAATCGACCCGACATTACCTGCTGGGGCACAATGTGCTCGGACAGTGCTATGTGACGGGCTTTGGCACCAAAACCGTCAAAAAGCCCCACCACCGGCCAACCCTGGCGGACAAGACCATGGCGCCGGTGCCGGGCATGGTGGCTGGCGGGCCCAACGGCGCACTGCAGGATCCGGCCGTCAAGGCTGCCTGTGAGGGATTGCCGCCCGCTGCCTGTTATGTGGACGATGTCACCTCCTATTCCACCAACGAGGTTGCGATCAACTGGAACGCGCCGGCGGTGTTCGTCTTCGCCGGTCTGAAATAGGGCCTGGCGTCCACATTCACCCCACGCGCAAAAAAGCCCCGAGGTAATTGCCGCGGGGCTTTTGACTGGGGTCTGACCCCATTGGTTACAGAATCATGGCGGAGCGGCCCCAGTCGTAATGGCGGGCTGTCAGCTCCTCCCGGGTGGGCATGGCGTACCAGACCCGGCCGGTCTTGTTGACGAAAGCGATGCCGGAACGGATGATTTGGAAGGTGAAACGGCCCGCAAAGGTGCGTTCGAGCATCTTTGTCTGCTTGCCGCGTTCCGTGACGGCCTTGATGCACTCGTTGAGATGGCTCAGGTTCCGGTCGTACATGGGGCCGATGTTGCCGGTGCGGACCGGATCCTTGATGTCGATGACCTTCACATCCGCGAAGCAGAGGGTGGGCAGGCTGATTTTGACATCCGCCGAGACCATGTAATCCCCGAAATCCCTGGGTTGCAGCGAGCTGACCACCAGCGCGCTCACCGGACAGAGATCCTGGTACAAATAGTACGGCGCAGGTTCCTGTGTTTCCGGAAAAGCGCTTTGCCGCAAGGCCAGGGTGCGGCCGTCGGAGGTTGTGAGGTACAGGTTCATCAGTTTGTTCAGCGGCACGCGTTCGAGCACGCGATAGACGGACAGGTACAATGAGTTCTTTGGACTGCCGTCTTCATGGGCGACCGCGTTTTCACGCGCGTAAGCCCAGTCGAAATCGTCGCCAAACTCCCCGTTGATCTCCACGAAGATCAGCCGCTCATGGGATCCGGTTTTGCTGCCGGTGGCCATATAGGCGCCGAACTGCTCGGGATCGAGCATGGAGACAATCAGGGCTTCGGTTGGGAATACGGTCATGTAGATATGTGTTTGATACATGGAGCACCTCCTGATCCGTGATGGGCGGGGTATGGATGTGGTGATGCGGTTCATGTCCTCATACTCATCTTATACCCACCGGTTGCACAGTTGAACGGACAACTGCCACAGGTTGCCCGATTGAACGCGCAACCGTTTATGGGCTGCCTGTTGGGCAAACAGCGACGCACAGACTGCGTGGTTGTTTGCCCGACACGCACCGGTATCAGCGGATGAGGCTGCCAATCCAGGTCATCAGGTTGTTGTCCTGGAAAACGGAGACCATGATCAGCGAGATGACGGACATGATCTTGATGAGGATGTCCAGGGACGGCCCCACCGTATCTTTGAGGGGATCGCCGACCGTGTCGCCGACAACGGCTGCCGAATGGGCTTCGGAGCCCTTGCCGCCGTAATTGCCCTGTTCGATGTACTTCTTGGCATTGTCCCAGGAACCGCCGGCATTGGCGGTGTAGAGCGCCAGAACCACCGCCGAGAGGGTGGTGCCGATGAGCAGGCCGGCCACAAAGTTGGCGCCGAAGAGGAATCCGCCAATCAGCGGGGTGACGACCGAGATGATGGCAGGCAGTTTCATTTCCGCCAACGCGCCGCTGGAGCTGATGCGGATGCAGGCGGCGTAGTCCGGACGATCCTCGCCGGTCAGGATGCCGGGGATTTCCCGGAACTGGCGGCGGACCTCCTGCACCATCTTGCGGGCCGCCTTGGCGACCGCTTCAATGAGGATGCCGGAGAACAGGAAGGGAAGGGCGGCCCCCACCAGGCCACCGGCCATGGTCAGGGTATCGATGAAGTTGAGGTTCAGCGTGTAGCCGGCCGTGTCGCCAGGGGTTGCCTGGGCGTACAGGTAGGACGCGAACAGTGACAGGGCGGCGAGTGACGCCGAGCCAATCGCGAAGCCCTTGCCGATGGCGGCGGTGGTGTTGCCGACCGCGTCGAGGTGATCCGTGATTTTTCGGACCGACGGGTCGAGCTTGGACATTTCACTGATGCCGCCCGCGTTGTCCGCGATGGGGCCATAGGTGTCAACGGAAACTGTGGCGACCACGTAGGACAGCATGCCGATGGCGGCCATGGCCACGCCATACAGTCCGGCGACCGCGTTGGCGAGGATGGTGGCGCCGGCAAGCACCATGACGGGGAAGAAGACGGACTTCATGCCGACGGCCATCCCCTGGGTGATGTTCAGGGCCGTGCCTTCGCGGCTGGCTTCCGACACAAGCTGTGTGGGCTTGAAGTCGAAGCTGGTGAAGCGTTCGGCCAGATTGCCGACCAGAATGCCGGCCAGGTTGCCGCCGACCGCGGCCATCCAAGGGCTGAGCGCGCCGAATTTGAAGCCGAGGACGGTGGCATCCTGACCCTGAAGGAAGAACCAGGTGAACACACCGGTGCCCAGAATGGTCAGCAGGGCGGATACATTGGTGGACATGTTCAGTTCCTTGTGGGGATGATCGCTCGCCTTGCGGGAGAGCAGGAACACAATGCCCACCATGCAGGCGAGCACGCCGATGCCGGAGAATGCCAGCGGATAGACCATCAGCTTCGAAATCAGCTCGTCGCTGATGGACCCGGCGGCGGACTGCAGGTTGGTGTAATACATGTAGGCAGCCAGCACGATGCTCGAAATCATCGCTCCGACATAGCTTTCCAGCAGGTCGGCGCCCAGGCCGGCCACGTCGCCCACGTTGTCGCCGACATTGTCCGCGATGGTGGCGGGGTTGCGTGGGTCGTCCTCTGGGATGTGCGCCTCGGTCTTGCCCACCAGATCGGCGCCCATGTCGGCCGCCTTGGTGAAGATGCCGCCGCCGACGCGGTCGAACATGGCGATGACGGAGCAGCCCAGCGCGTAGCCGGACACGGTCATGGTGAAGGGGATGAAGGTGATGCCCATCCAGTTCTCCTGGATGGAGAGATTGGCCGGATCGAGCTGCTTGAGCAGTACGCCGAAGATGACATAGACCAGCACCAGTCCCATCAGGGCAAACCCGCCGACAGACAGTCCCATGACGGAACCGCCGGCATAGGCCACCTTCAGGGTTTCTCCCAGGCTGTTGGTCTCACGGGCCTTGTTGGAGACCCGGACATTTGCGATGGTGGCAATCCGCATGCCGATGAGACCGGCGGAACCGCTCATGACGGCACCCAGCACAAAGGCGACACCGGTGTACCAGGACACCACCACACCAAGCAGAATGGCAATGAGCACGGCAATTTTGCCGATGACACTGTATTCATGGTGGATGAAGGCGTCCGCGCCTTCTCGGATGGCACCGGCAATTTCCTGCATCAGCGGGGTTCCGGTCCCCATGCGCTTGACCTTGTAGAAGTTGATGGCGGCCAGAGCCAGCGCGGCTATGGCGGCGACTGCGACAAATCCCAGCACGATCTTCACTCTCCTTTTCTGCGACAACCTTGTGTGACTGCGGGTGCGGAGGAACAGCATCGATTCTCGATAATGTCCGGGAACAAATTCAGTGTCAAAAACAATCATTTGCTCCCGATGATACGGTATCATGCCAAAGATGCAATCGTCAATATGCACAAAACAATCCGATTCGACGGAAACCGACCTTTTTCCGCCGGGTGTTCCGGCATGTGGAAACTGGTCGGTTTCCGCAATAAAGGACTGTATCCGGAAGCAGGGATAAAGCGCATGACGTACAACCTGTGCACCGGCGGACGAGAAGAGGATGACGGTCATACTGTGCAGCAATGGCTGGGACAGTTATGATAGGGGTGGCACGGTGGAAGCGGGGTTGCCCGCGACACGCCGGGCTGTTTACGGGAGGATTGACTCATGATGACAAGTTGTACGGACGCGCTGCGCGCCGCGTTTTTATCCCCGCCTGCCGAATATGGCCCCATGCCGTTCTGGTTTTGGAACGACGAAATGACGCCGGCCCGCATCGAGGAACAGCTGCGGGACTTTCTGGCCAAGGGCGTCACCGGGTTTGTGCTGCATCCACGCATTGGCATGCCCCGCAGCATGCCGTATCTGTCAGAATCCTTCATGGCGATGGTACGCCATGCGGTGCGGTTTGCGGCCGCCCATGACATGCGTGTGCTGCTGTACGATGAGGCGATGTATCCGTCCGGATCCGCCCACGGACTTGTCGTGAAGGCGAACCCGGTGTTTGCTTCCGTCGGGCTGCGTGCACGGTTGCTGCCGCTGCCGCAGGGGCCCGGCACCTGCCGGCGCGCGTTGGCGCTGGCGCCGGAGGAGCAGCTGGTGTCGGTGCTGGCGGTTCGCCTGTCCGATGCCGCCGAACCGCCAGCATCGGACGCATCGGACAGCGCGGCGCGTGACGGGGTGCCGATGGTGGGCCGGGAGGGTGACACTGCCGGCACGCAAGCCGGAGAGACGGCGCAAGGGCTTTGTATTATTCCTGAAGACACATTGCCGGTGCAGGTTGAGGAAGGAATTGCCATGGTGGTCCTGCCCGGGGAAGGCCGGTGGCGGATGCTGCTTTTTGTGGCGACGCCATCCGGAGGCACCATCCGGGGGCTGCACTTCGGGGAGGATGACGGCGAGCCGGACGCGCCGCCCTCCGCGGATTTGCTCAATCCCGACGCCGTGCGGACCTTTCTGACCCTGACGCATGAACGGTATGCCCAATGGCTCCAGCGCCATTTTGGCCGCGCGGTCATCGGCTTTTTTACCGATGAGCCCTGCATTCTTGGGCGAAATGCCGCTCCCGGGCTGCTTCCGTGGACCTGGGACTTTCTCCGGGACTGGCAGGCGGCCGGGTTGCCCGAAACAGCGCTGGCCCTCCTGGTCTGCGAAGCGGCGGACGGCGCCCATGAAACGGTGCGCCGGCGGTACCGCCAGGCGGTGGCGCGGCGGCTGGACGCATCCTACTACCAGCCCCTGGCGCAATGGTGCGTCGCACATGGGCTCGCGCTGGCCGGGCATCCCGAAGGGAGCATGGATGTCGGCGCGCTGACGCATTTCGGCATCCCCGGCCAGGATTTGGTGTGGCGGTGGGTTGGCCCGGAGCAGGAGAAATCGGTTGCCGGTCCGCACAGCACCATGGCCAAGAGTGCGGCGGACACCGCCCGGTATCTTGGCCGCCGCCGGAATGCGAATGAATGCTTCGGCTGCTGCGGACCGGACGGCATCCAGTGGGCGTTTTCCGCCGACGACATGAAATGGATGCTCGACTGGCTGTTTTTGCGGGGAACCAACCTCATCATCCCGCACGCGTTCTTCGCGTCGGTGGACGGCCCGGGCCGTTACGGGGAACGCCCGCCGGACGTGGGGCCCCACAACATCTGGTGGCCGGAGTTCGGCCTGTTTTCGCAGTATATCCGCCGCATGTCCTGGCTGCGGACCGACAGCCGGGAAGTGGCCCGTGTGGCGGTGATCTGCCGCGGGGACTGGGTGCCGTGGCGGTGCGCCCTGCCGCTGTACCGGCGGGGGGTGGGGTTTCATTATCTGCAGGACGCCTGGCTGTCCGCCGGCGCGTCCATCACCCCGGATGGACGGCTGAAGGTCGGGGAGGCCTGTTATGACACGGTGATGGTGGAGGCACGGGAGGTGCTCCCGGAGGAGGCGCGGACACTGCTGACGCAATTTGCCGCAACCGGCGGACAGGTCTGTGACCATGAGGCGCAATGGGAAGGGTATGCCGCAGCGGCAGCCGGCAGGGGGGATGAACCATGCCTGAAATCCAATCATCGGTCGTTGCGGCTTGTCACGCTGGAAAAACTGGGTTGCCGGTTCCATTTGCTGGGGAACGAGGGCGACGCGGCGGAGACCGCTGTCTTGCAGTTGCCTTGCGGGCCCGATACCGGCGGATTGGAGATTTGGCATCCCTGGACTGGGGCTGTTCGGACGGTGCCACTTCAGCGCCGCGGCATGGCCGGCACCGTCGAAGTGTCCGTGCGGATTGAGCGGCGGGAAGTCCTGGTGCTGTGCGTTTGCGGAGAATCGGTTGCCCCGCCGGCCGTTCCGCCAGCCGTTGCGTCGGCCGCCATGCCGGTCGTCACAACGATTACAACAACGGTTGCTCAGCCGGTTCGAACACTGGCGGGGGGCGAAGTGGACGTTGCCGAGAATTTGTCCATGGGTTGGACGCTTTCGGGTGGCCCGCTGACCGGCCCGCTGACACTGGAGACCCTGGTGCCGTGGGCAGCGCTGCCGGGGCTTGACGGGTATTGCGGAAGCCTTTTCTATGAGCGCGCGGTGGATGTGGGGTCTGACCCCGATGCCTGCCGCTGGCTGGATTTTGGGGATGTCGGCGAGCTGCTGCGTGTCTGGGTGAACGGACGGCAGGCAGACTCCCTGCTGTGGTCGCCGTATCGATTGGATGTGACCGGATGGCTCCGCGGGGGTATCAATCACCTGAGGCTGGAAGTGGTCAACAGCCTGGCCCACCGTTATGAGCCGGAAGCGGTCCGTGAAAAGCCGGGGACAATGCCGGGGCTGCGATCCGGTTTGATGGGCCCCGTCATGATGTACCGGACAAGGAGAAACACATGAACACGATGGATACCACCAACCTGCTCAAGCAATACATCACCTGCCATGACCTGCTGCGCCGTGGATTCCCCTGGGAATACACCTTGGCACGGCAGTTCGGGGCGTTGCTGCTGGCCGACATGCCGTATCCGCCCACCGTGGAGGGCATCAAGGAGATGCGCATCCTCATGCGGCGGGAGACTTCCGTGTTCTCCGGATTTCGCGGCATCAGCGAGCTGATGATGGCCATGCTGCTGT
>JAEWSN010000049.1 GCA_023459915.1 Bacillota bacterium | reverse complement strand
ATGGCGATGGCGCGTTTCCCGGTGACGAGAATGGCAACCGGATATCGTTGATTCGAACCGTCCGCGACATCAACACCACCGAGACGATCGGCGTGCTGGTGCTCAACATCACCGAAGAGGCATTCCGGCAGGCGTTTGGCACCATCAGCCAGCAATATGCCACCGGTTTCGTGCTTCTGGATGACAAGGGAGCGTCCGTCCTGCAAACCGAAAATCTTACCCGGGACCGTATCGCGGCGCTGCAGTCGATCGTCTTCTCCGATGCCAGGACAGGCGACGTGATGAAGCTGGATGGTGTTCCCCACATGGTGTCCTTCCTGCGGGAGCCTGCACTCGAATGGACGCTGATCAGCTTGGTGCCGACCGAACGCCTGTTTTCCGAGGACATGCCGGCACTGCTGACCGGGTTCCTTGTCATCGGCCTGAACGGTGTGCTGCTGTTTGTCGGCCTGCTGCTGGTCTCCCGCATGATCACCAACCCCATCGGCCGGCTGCTGCAGTCCATGCGACAGGTGGAGGCGGGGAAGCTGGAACCCTGGGATATCCGGGCCGGGAATACAGAAATCCGGCAGCTGCGTGAAAGCTACAACCGCATGATTGAACGGCTGCGCCAATTGCTCCAGCGGATCTATCTGGAGCAGCGCGCCAAGCGCAAGCATGAACTCAACGCGCTTCAGGCGCAGATAAAACCCCATTTCCTGTACAACACGCTCGACAGCATCAACGCGCTGGCCCTGATGGGCGAGAAGGAGGACGTTGTCCGCATCGTCGACGCCCTCGGGGTGTACTACCGGCTCAGCCTGGGCCGGGGGCGCGAAGTGGTGACGGTGGCCGATGAAATCGAGATGGTGCGGCAATACCTGGCCATCCAGCGGTACCGCTACGAGGATGTGTTTGCGGTGTCCTATGATTTGGATCCCGCTGTGAATGAGGTGCCGCTGCTCAAGCTTGTGCTGCAGCCGTTGGTGGAAAATGCGCTGTACCACGGCATTCGGGCCTCCGGACGAAAGGGGACCATCAGTCTGGTGACACGCCGCGCGGGTGACGTCGCGGTGATTGAGCTCGCCGATGATGGCAATGGCATGAGCCCGGAAGCCATCGAAAAGGCGCTTCGTGTGGACTGGCCTGTCCGGCCCGAGGGCACAGGAGGTGGCGGCGGGCAAGCGGCAACGACGCCTTCCCCGGAAAAACCCGTTCCCGACACCTCGGTCGGCTCCGGCGTCGGGCTGCGTGGCACGGTGGAGCGGTTGCGGATCTTTTATGGCAGGGAGGATGTGATTGGGATCAGGAGTGAGCCCGGAAAGGGGACGCGGGTCACCATTCGGATTCCGCTGGCAGATGCGCCGTTCTTGAAAGACACGGAGCGAATCCTGAATGGAGCCGATCCCATGGCGCATGATACACTTCATGATGGGGACACGACAGATGCCCTTGAGGATGATGAACCGTCGAAATGGTTTGATGAGGATGATGCGACGGGGTATCCGGAGATGGATTCGATGGAGGAGTTGTCTTGAACCGCTTGCGAGAACGCCTTTTTCATAAACTGGTGACGGTTGCGTTCGCCCTGGCCGTGGCCCTTGGCGGCGTCGGCTGTGGGACGCCTGCGGTGCCCCCTGCAACCGCAACGCCGGCAGACGTTGCGCCGCCCGTGACCATTCAGCTGTGGTACTGGAGCATCCTGCGGCCGGATCTGGGAACGGATCAGTACCGCACGCTCATCGACGACTGGAACGCAGAGCGGACGGACATTCACATCGAGGCAACCGCATATGACATGGAGGAGTACCGGTCCAAGATCAAGACAAGCCTGGCCGCCGGTGAGGCGCCGGACATGTTCTACATGTGGAGCGGCAGCTTTGTGAGGCCCTATCTCCGGACCGGCAACATGCTGCCCATCGACACGTATCACACCGGGGACGTCAAGGCGCGCATCAAGCCCGGCATGCTCGAGGCGTGCATGGATGGCGGCAAGACCTACAGCGTGCCGATATATACCTTTATCGCCAATCTGTACTGCAATACGGAGCTGTTCGAGCAGGCCGGTGCCGTCATCCCCAAAACCTATGAAGAGCTGCTGGCGGCGGTGAAAACCCTGAGGAGCGGTGGCATCACACCGATTGCGCTTGGGGAGAAGGATCGGTGGCCCGGCATGTACTGGTACAACATTCTGGCCATGCGCCATGCGGGGCTCCAGGGGGCCAGCCAGGCACTGCAATATCCGGCGCTTTTTGAGCGGGCCGCGTTCCTGGAAGCGGCGGAAAAACTGCTGGAACTCCATGAGAACGGCGCGTTCAGTGAGAATGCCTTTGAGATGGGATTTGTCGATATGCTGGACAGCTTCCGCAATGGGGAGGCAGCCATGATGTATCAGGGAGACTGGGTGGCGGCCACCATCGAGGATGAGAGTTCCCCGACCAAGGACGTGGTGACCCTTGTGCCGTTCCCGGTGGTGCCGGGTGGTGACGGTTCGGCCTATGAGTTCCTGGGCGGCAATATCGACAGCTACTACATCCGGGCGGACACGGAACATCCGGATGAGGCGGTCGAAGTGTTGCTTGACCTCAGTGAACGTGCCGGCAAGGAGGGCGAGGCGGCCGGGTTGGGTATTTCCTGCTGGAAGATTGCCCCGGACGAAAGCGCGCAGACGCCGCCGCTGGCCGCACAATCCGTGGCGCTGATGGAAACCGGCCGCGGCTATCTGGGCTGGTGGGACACCATTTTGCCGGCTGCCAGTGCCGAAACCCACAAGAGCCTGGTGGCGGATCTGTTGGATGGACGGGTGACCCCCGAGGAATTCACCATGGAGATGGCCAAGCTGGTCGGCTCACAGCCCTGACGGCAATCATTCCGTTCAACCCGGCGGTCCACTGTTTTTACGTTGACGTCCCTTCATTGGCCATGGCGGCCATGGGTTCGCTTTGGCAACCGTCGGTTACTTGTCTGCCGTTTTCCCGGGAGGCTGCCACAGCCCATGGATGGATGGATCCGGCAACGTTTCCCGGAATACCACCGGGGTGTCCTCGAACCAGCAAACCGGTTCCTGCACCTGACCGTTCACGCGTGCCATCAGCAACTGCAGCAAGCGCCGGACAATCCGTTGCACCGGCAGATCCACAATGGTCAGGCCCGGTCTCAGCAGGTGCGTGATGACGGTATCCGCATAGCCGACAATTTCCATCTGGCGCGGGACTTCGAATCCCGCCGCTTCGAATTCCCGATATGCACCCTGTACCATGGAGCCCAATGAGAAAAAGGCTGCGGTTGGCCTTGGACACAGGGCCAGCAGTTTTTTTGCGGCGGCTTCCCCGCCGGTGCTGTCGGGCGTTTCCGTGATCACGGATTCCTGGGGTGTGGACAGTCCCAATGAAGCGCAACGGGAGAGAAAGCCCTCCCGACGGTGCACCCGGTGGTGCATGGGCATCTGCCCGTCGACAAGTGCCACATGCGTGTGGCCCCGTTGATGGAGCAGTTCCGCCGCCAGTTCCCCTGTGCGCCGATCGTCGGCACAGACAGTGGAAAACCGCGCGGTTTGGCGGTTGAAGAGAACCACAGGCGTGATGGTGGGCGTGTCGTTGAGATAGGCGAGATCCTTGTCCGAGGCGCCCACGACCAGAATGCCATGAAACAGGTTCCGGTGGAACACGTCGTCGCAGCTGGCCAGATTGTCATAGGGATACGGCTTGTACACCACTTCAACCGGCAGGCCGTCTTCGAGCATGGCTTCCCGGATGCCGTCAAAAAAACGCACCAGCAGCTCCGGTGAGTATTGGGAAGGCCACAAAAGCGCTATCAGCGCCATGTCCTTGTTTCCTGTGCCCTTGCGAAGGCGGCGGGCGTGGATGTTCGGCTGATAACCAAGTTGCTTGGCCGCCTGCCAAACCCGTTCCTGTGTTTTTTGCGCGATGCGCAGCGCGTCTCCCCGCCCGTTGAGCACGAGGGACACAGTGCCTGAAGACAGGCCGGTTTGCTGTGCGATTTCCCTGATACCGCCCTTTTTCATCGTCCTCCCCTTCACAAGCGTGATCCCGCCTCATGATATCGGAGGCGTTGTCGCGCGTCAATGGCACTTCTCCGCCATTGCCTGAAACGACAAAATCATGAAAGGATTTGCGTTGTTTTGTGATTGAGTGTGTGGCTCCGATGTCATAGGATTAGCATGAGTCTCCAGTCAGCCATTCTTGGATGCTTTGTGTGTACTGGTGCTTTGAGTCTTGTCAACAGTGCGGGAAAATGCGCGAAGATGCTTGCAGGGAAAGCGTGTTGCGACATTTGTCTCACAGATGAAAAGAAAGCAGGGTACCGGCAACAAGTGTAGAAAGGAAAAGAAGACATGGCAAAAAAAGCAAAGGTGATGATACAGCCGGATTATCGGATCGGCCAGGTGGCGGATCGCATGTTTGGCGCGTTCCTGGAGCCCATTCGCAGCTGGGTGTCCGGCGGGGTCTACAACCCCTCGCATCCGGAAGCGGATGAAGCAGGTTTCCGGCAGGATGTGATCCGCGCGGTCCGGGAATTCGGCATGCCCGCAATTCGCCTGCCGGGCGGAAATTTCGTTTCCGGATGGGACTGGAAGGATTCCATTGGCCCCAAGGCGCAGCGCAAGGCGCATCTGGATCTGGCCTGGCGCCAGTACGAGACAAACGAGTTCGGCCATGACGAGTATCTGCAGTGGGCCCGCAAGGCGGGGGTGGAACCGCTGTACACACTCAATCTGGGGACAGGGGACATCAACGATGCCATTGCCTGCGTGGAGTACACCAATCACGAGGGCGGCACCTATTGGTCCGATCTGCGCCGGCAGAACGGCCAGGCGGATCCGTACAATGTGAAGGTCTGGTATCTGGGCAACGAGATGGACGGTCCCTGGCAAATCCGTTCCTGGGAGAAGGATCCCAC
>JAEWSN010000048.1 GCA_023459915.1 Bacillota bacterium | reverse complement strand
GATGACGGGGATGGGGATGGGGAACCGCCGCATGCCGGGAACCTTTGTCTTGATGAGCGTGGAAACACCCAGCAGGATCGACAGCAGCGCGATGTCCAGAATCATCATCCATTCCTGTTTCATGTTGTGGGTTCCTCCTGTTTCTGTTGCGTTGCGTGCGCCCGGATGCGCGCGGGACTGCCGGAGGCGGTCTCTTCCGAGTCCGCGCCGGGAACGCCCGCGTACAGCAGGGCCTGATGCCACTTGTAAACAGAGCGGGCGGTGTCGGGGAATGAGAAGCGGAACAGGGTGCCCTTGCGGTAGCATTCCACACGGTTGTTGTACTGGATGTTCAGCCCCGAGATTTCCGGGATCGGCAGCGAGATGGGCAGGGCGCCGGCCTCGTCGGCGTCGAACCGGAGACGGTTGGCAAACAGCGACAGGGTGCCCCGCCCCTGCGACTGCAGCTTGCCTGTTTTGCCGCCGGTTTGCAGCAGCGCGCCGTCGTTGGAGAGCAGCGGCGTTTCCTGCCGGTGCGGCGGGGGCGCGTTCGCTTCGGCTTCGGCTGCTTGGGGGTGGTCTGCCGGCGCCCCCATGTCCGGTGGGAGGGACAGCGCGGGAAACGCCACGCCCGCCTGGATGCTCCGGGCGAGATTGTCGCATTGCCACCGGTTCCACGCATGGGTGTTGGCAAACGGCAGCGGTTCCGTGCCGTCCTTGTCCGCTTGGGCCGCGTGAAATTGGCCGTCTTCGCCGAATACAGCCGTAAAACCGCACAGGCTGCAGGAAAACCGGTTGTCGTCGGAGACCAGCGTGTCCGCCTGCAGGCACTGCGGGCACTGGAACAGGAGCAGCTCGAGCCGCTCGGCGAGGCGGCGTCCGGTGAACCGGACGGTGAGATCCTGCGCCGCGGCAAGTTGTGCGACAGCCTCGAGATCGTTGTGGGCCAGCGCCTGCACCATGTGCCGGCGCAATTCCTGTTCCGACTGGGTTCTGCAGTCTTCCGGGGTGAACAGCAGACGGTAGGAGAGCTGCATCCAGCCGTCGCGCCAGTGGCGACCCCAGCGGGGCTGGGTGAGCGTGCCGCCGGTGGTTGTGACAAGCACCACGGGAATGGCGAGCTTTCTGACCAGCTTGGCGGTTGCGGCAAAGACCGGACCGGTCACGCCGTCCCAGTTCCGGTTTCCCTCCGGATACAGGCCCAGTACGGCACCGGCGCGCTTGAGGCCGATCAGCGTCCTCACCGTCTGGGTGTCGCGGGTGTTTTTGGTCTTCGGAATGCCGCCGACCAGGGAGAAGACAAAACGCATGAACGGGGTGCGGAAATACTCGTCCGAGGCGACAAAGTGCACGGGATAATGGATGGGAACGGACATGAGAAAAGGATCCCAGAAGCAGGTATGGTTGCCGATGACCAGATACGGGGGTTTGAGGTCCGCGAGCACATCCGCGTCATATCGGGCGTGGAAACGGTGTGCCACCCACGCGCCGAGCGTATGTCTGAGAATGAAGTTGAACAGGCGGCTGGCGGGACGGACTGGTGCCGGCATGAAACCTCCAGGGGGTACACGGGGTGCAAAGCCGGCCGCCTCTTGTGACGTCACGCAAGGCGTGCCCGCGGGCAGAACCCGGGTGCGACGTTGTTCACTGGAAACATCTTATCAGAAGAACAGACATCTTTCCAACGAATCCGGCCCGCCAACCGGCAAATCGGGATGAAAAACAGGCGAAATTGCACAAAAGCACCCGGGAGTTTTGTAAATGAATCTGTCTAATTTGCATTTTTTCCCGTACGCTGGTATAATGTGATGGAAATTGTCATCTGTCAATAAACGCCGCAAACGTGTACGGCGTGCCATAGACATGAACCATTCCCTGGAGGAAGCATGAGCATTCACCGTTTCGCGGCGCGTCTGGCGCCGTTCACCCTTGCACTGTCCCTGGCGCTGGTTCAGCCGGCCTTCGCGGCCACGGGCAGCATCAATGCGCCGGATGTCCGTTTCCGGAGCGAACCGGCGCTCGCCACGCAGGCGTCGGTCATCCGGCTTGTCGGGGAGGGAACCGCACTCGAGGTGATTTCCCGGGACAACGAATGGGCCCGGGTGAAAATCGGAGACACCGTCGGCTACGTGTACGGTATTTATGTGACGGAGCAGGCCCCGGTGGCGCAGGTCGAAGCGGCGCCCCCCGCGCCTGTAGTGACTCCCGTTCCCGTTGTGACCCCCGCGCCCGCCGCGTCGCCCGTATCCGGGAACCCGGACGCAGCAGGTTCCCCGGTGGCGACGGATGACGGGACAACGGCCGCCGTTCCCCCCATCCCCGCGCCCGATGAACAGACAGCCGCCGTTCCCCAGGAGGTGTCCGCGGTGGTTGACGCCAATACACTGAACATCCGCCAGCAGGCTTCTTCGGACGCCGCACTGCTTGGTCGGTTGGTTCGCGGCCAGGAGGTCGCCCTGCTCGAGCCGGGTGACGAATATGCCAGAATCCGCACCGTCGACGGCGTGGAGGGCTTTGTGCTCAACGCGTATCTGGTGCCGGTTGTCACCTCGGTGTCCCGTGCGGCCAATGAGCTTGTCGACGAACTGATCGCCCACGCCATGACATTCCGTGGGGTTGAGTATGTCTACGCGGGCATGTCGCCCAGCGGTTTCGACTGTTCGGGCTTTGTGAAGTATGTGTACCAGCACATCGGCATCGACACGCCCCGTTCCTCCCGCGACTATGGGGCCGTGGGCGTCAAGGTGGCACGCGCGGCGCTGCTGCCGGGAGATGTCCTGCTGTGGGACACCGATCGGGATGGCGTGACCGACATCAGCCATGTCGGCATTTATCTCGGCAACGACAAGTTCATCCATGCCTCGTCCACGCTCGACAGCGTGGTGGTGGCCTCCGTCTCCGGCTATCGGGCAACCTATCTGGGGGCGAGGCGCTTCCTGGAGTGACCGTCCGCGTCAAATGCCCTCCGCGCGCGGCCCGCGCGGCCACTGTCGGTGAAGCTTGCAAACGCTTGGCCGATGTCGGTGAAGCCTGCCGACGCACGGCCGGAGACCCCCTCACTGCGGTGCGCTCACCCGTTCGATGACAATCCTGTCCAGGCGATTCACATGCGTTCCTTCAACGGCGGTCCCGGTAAAACGGACGCCGTTTTCTTCGATTGTCACCGTTTCGCCGTCTTCGGGAATGCGGCCCAGCCGGCTGACCAGATAACCGCCCAGCGTGGTGATTTGATCCGTGTCAAAGGCCAGCCCGATCACCTCGGACACATCAGTGAGCGACGCGAGTCCGGAGGCTTTCCACGTGGTGGTGGAGATTGGCTCGATCTGCAGCAGGGCCTGATCGTATTCATCGTCGATTTCCCCGACCAGCTCCTCAAGCAAATCCTCAATGGTCACGATGCCCTCGGTGCCGCCGTATTCGTCGAGCACCACCGCCATGTGCACCCGCTCCTTCTTCATCTCCCGGAACAGATCCTTGATGGGCTTGGATTCGGGAATGCGGTATGGCGGCCGGATGAGCGCGCGCAGGTTGAATGGGGGAAGGTCGGTTTTAGCGGGGGAACCGGACGCGTCGGAGGCGTCGGCGCAGCCGGCAAGACCGGCAAAACCGGCAAGGCCGGCGAGTTGCGCCAGCATGTCCTTCACATGCAGGATGCCGATGATATGGTCCGGATCGCCCTCATACACCGGATAACGGGAGTAATGCTCCCGGGACATCATCGCCAGCAGGTCGGACAGCGTGCTGTCCGCCTCCAGGCCAACCATGTCCGTGCGGTGTGTCATGACCTGGGAGACCTGTTTGTCGTCGAACTCGAAGACCTTGTGAATCATCATCTTTTCGTCGTCGTCAATGGTGCCGTGTTCCCGCCCGACATCCACCAACATGCGGATCTCCTCTTCGGTGGCCTCCTCCGCCTTCGCGGAGGGATCCACCCCCGCCAGCCGGACCAGCCCGTCGGTGGAGACCGTGAGAATCCGCACAAAGGGCGCCGCGACACGGGAGAGCAGCGACAGCGGGCGGACGGCGAACATGGCCACGGCTTCCGCCTTCTGCATGGCCAGGCGCTTGGGGACAAGCTCGCCGAGCACCAGGGTGAAGTAGGACAGGATGAGCGTGATGATCACGACCACGATGCTTTTTAAAAGCGCTTCCCCGATGGGGACGCCCAACCCGGTGAGCCAGATAACCAACGGGTCGGCAAAGCTCTCCGAGGCGGAGGCGCTGGCCAGAAACCCGGCAAGGGTGATGCCGATTTGAATGGTGGCAAGAAATTTGCCGGGATCCGACAACAGTCGTTGCAGCAAAGCGCCCTTGGCGCCATGCTCCTGCCGGAGCTGACGGATTTTGACATCGCTCAGCGAAATGAGCGCGATTTCCGACGCCGCAAAAAAAGCATTCAGGAGAATCAAAAAAAACAGCAACAAGATTTGTCCCAACACGAAGCGTTCCTCCCGGGCCATCCGGAGATGGGCACCCTGATCGTACGCAAGTTGGGCGCGGGTGTCAAACCCCGGCATGAAAAAGCCGCCCCATCCGGAAAACCATGCCCATTGGAAAAAAGCCGCCCCACATCCGGGAAAGGAGCCCGGCTGCAGGGCGGCTTGGGATGGGTGTGCAAAGGGTGCGCGCAGGGGTGCGCAGAGGCTTGTTCCACGTGTGCGCGCGGGGGTGTGTGGGTTGTTGGCTCAAAGGGTGCGTCCGGTCGTTACGGCAGCGTGAAGGTGACGACATTGCCGTTGGACTTGCCGCTGTCGAACATCGCCGTGATGCGGGCATAATAGGTCTGTCCGGCGGTCAGCGTGCCGCCGAAGTCTCCGCCGGTGCCCTTGTAGCCGTGGCCGGCCGCGAGGGTGACGGCGGTGACGGCGGGATCCTCGATGAATTTGTAATACCCGTCCTCGGGATAGACC
>JAEWSN010000047.1 GCA_023459915.1 Bacillota bacterium | reverse complement strand
GGCTGTGTCTTTGGCTTCGCGGCCAAAACGCGCGGCGGCCGCAAGTAGGTGCGGGACACCCGTGTGTGTCGCCGCGGCGTCATGACAAAAGCGTCCGGGTTCCCTGCGCCACGCATTGCGTGGGGAAAAGGAATCCGGACGCTTTTGTGTCTGGACAAACCTGAGAGGCAAATGCCCGTCAGGTGCCCGCGCCACGTCCCGATGGCGCGGAAAAGAGAGGACAGAAGAGAAGAGAAGAGAAGAGAGGCAGACAGAATCAATGGTGAATAAAACCGGGAGAACCCGGTTCAATTCTCGGGCATGAATACCTGATATTTCCCGGCCAGCATCAACAGGCTGAAGAAATACAGACAATTGTCGTAATACCGGCGATCCCCTTTTCGCAGCGGCTGGTTCCAGAAATGGCGGACCCAATCCATGTGGTGCGGACCGGACGTCGCCAGCGAGCAGGCCGCGTTGGTGGCGATGATGGCCACCGGATGCAAGGCCGGCTGATCCAGCGCCTCACCCCGGATGGTGTAGTTGTGGTATTCGCCAAAACGCGTCTTCTCGCTGAAGAAGGTCTGCAGGTTGCCCATCAGCTGATCGAATCGGTCCGCGAAATCGCTTGGCGCGACGCCGGGTTCCGGCTGCTGATCGGCATTTTTGAACCAGGCGGCATCGAGCCCGATGTTCATGGCCACGCGGTACGCGTCCGAGTAGTACTCCCCGTCATGGAACAACCGCTTGGGCGTCCCGTCAAATTCCGCATACTCTGAAGCCATGCCGGTTTGCGGGTTGATCGCCTTGAGCAGGTATGCACGGCTCTCATGCGCCGCCCTGCGCCAGAAGGGCCTGTCCTGTTCATCCGCCCACAAGGCGAACAGCTCATAGAAATGCGGCAGATGATAGGAGGGATCGCTGAAGGGAGATTCCGGAACAAACTTGATGAGGTGATTCTTGGGATCCCACATGGGATCCCCGTCCTTCACCAGCTCGTGCTGGTGCACGCAATGCCGCAGGATGTCGCGGGCCTGCGCCGCGTAATTGAACGGCGCTTCCCCTTCTCCCCAGCGGTTTGCGGCAAAAAACAGCGCGAGCGCGTAGTATTCCTCGCCGTCCGGCGCGGGGCCTTGTGCGTTGCGCACGCCCTCGGTGGAAACGGACCAGGCAAAATAACCTTCGTATTTGCCGTCCTTGTGATGCATGAAGTTCTTGGAAAACAGCCACAGCCTGTCAAAGATGTCCTTGCGATCCATCTGGACCGCCATCATCATGCCATAGCTCATGCCCTCGGTCCGGGCATCGTTGTTCCCGGTGTCGAGCATGTACCCCATGTCGGCGCCCATTTCGAAATAGATGCGCTCCTTCGGGTCGAAGAACATGGTCTGGAAGACTTCTTCCACCTTTTGGTCAATGGCTTCCTGTGAAAGGCCCAGCGCTGCGAAAAGATTCGGGTACATGCCGGCCCGCAATGTGTCCGTTCTCATGATATACCACCCATCTGTCAGCCCTTGACGGCACCGACCATGACACCCTTGACGAAGTATTTCTGCAGGAAAGGATAGACCAGGAGAATCGGCACCGACGCGACAACCGTAACGGCGGCGCGCATGGAGGCCGGGGTGACACTCTCGTAGTTCTGCTGGTTCTCGAACATGGCCGCACCGGAACGATCCGAGGCCGAGTTCATGGCGGAGGCCAGCATTTTCATCATCTCGTATTGCAGCGTGGTCAGGTGCGTGGAGCTGGAGTTGTACAGGAAGGTGTCGAACCAGGAGTTCCAGGCGCCCACCGCGCACCACAGCGCGATGGTGGCAAGCACCGGCGTGCAGGACGGCAGCACAATCTGGATGAAGATGCGGAAGTAGCCCGCGCCATCAATGAATCCCGCTTCCACCAGGCTGTCCGGCAGGGATTGCATGTAGGAGCGGATGACGATGACGTTGAACACGCTGATGAGGCCGGGGAAAATGTAGACCGCGAAGCTGTTGAGCATCCCCAGATCCTTGATGAGGAAGTAGGTGGGAATGAGGCCTGCGGAGATGTACATGGTGACAAGAAAATACCGGGTGACGAATTTCCGCCACAGGAATTCCTTGCGGGAAAGAATGAAACCGAGCAGCGCGGAGACAAATACGCCGAGTGCCGTTGCAATGAGCGTTCTGAGAACCGAGTTGATGGACGCGGTCAGCAGGAGCTCGTTTTTGAACACCGTTTCATAGTTGTAGGTGGAAAAGATGCGGGGCCAAAAGGTGATGCCTCCGCGCAAGGTGTCCTGCGCGTTGTTGAACGAAACCGCGATGGTGTTCCAGAAGGGATACACCATGACAGTGATGGTGACGAGCATCAGAACGGTATTGATGGTGTGGAACACAATCGGCTCCAGGGAAAGGTTGCGGGTTTTCCGTCCACGTGACAGTTCCATGTTGCTCCCTCCTTTCACAGACTCACTTCTTCATCGAACTTGGCGGAGATGCGGTTCGCGGCCGCCACCATGGCGATGGAAATGACGGATTTGAATATGCCAGCCGCTGTTGCCAGCGAGTAATTGCCGTTGTTGATGCCGTATTTGAGCACAAAGATGTCAATGGTCTCGGACACGTCCATGACCAGCCCGCGACCAAGCAGGTATTGAATCTCAAAACCGGCGTTGAGCAGCCAACCCATGTTCATGATCAGCAGCACGATGATCGTGGAACGGATGCCGGGAAGGGTGATGTGCCACATCTTGCGGTAGCGGTTGCCGCCGTCGATGTCGCAGGATTCATACAGGGCGGTGTCAATGGAGGACATGGCCGCCAGATAGATGATGGAGTTCCACCCCATCTCCTTCCACACATGGGCACCGGCCACGACCCACCAGAAGTATTTCTTTTCACCGAGGAAAAGAATTTCCTTGTCGATGATGCCAAGACCCATCAACAGGTTGTTGAGCGTACCGTCATTGGTGGACAGGATGTTGGAAACCAGCGAGGCCACGATGACCCAGCTCAAAAAGTGGGGCAGGTAGGACACGGTTTGCGTGATGCGCTTGAACCCCGTCTTGGTGATTTCATTGAGCAACAGGGCAAAGCCGATGGCGAACACAAATCCGAACACGAGATTCATGGAGGACATGACCAGCGTGTTGCGCAGGGCCCGCCAAAAACCAGGCTCCTTGAACAGGAATTCGAACTGTTCGAGCCCCACGAATTTGGAACCCCAGTACCCTTTGGCCGGCCGGAAGTTCTGGAAAGCCATGATCCAGCCACGCAACGGCCAGTAATTGAACACAAAGGTAAAGAGCATGCAGGGAATCGCCATGAAGAACAAAGCCTTTTGGGTTTTGTACTGTTTGC
>JAEWSN010000046.1 GCA_023459915.1 Bacillota bacterium | reverse complement strand
GGATGGAGGGACCCATGTCGGTTGTACAGAATTCCGGTCTGCCCGATCTGCGTGAGGGCAAGGGCAAGGCCTGGAGACGGATGATCTCCATAGACTGGCGCAAACATTGGCAACTGTACCTGCTGATGATTCCAGTCCTCGCGTTTTACATCATCTGGGCGTATGGACCCATGTACGGGGTCATCATCGCCTTCAACGACTTTTCTCCGAGAAAAGGCATCCTGGGCAGTGAGTTCGTTGGGTTGAAATGGTTCGTTGATTTCTTCAAAAGCCCATTTGCCTATCGTGTTGTCCGAAATACCGTGGTCATCAATTTCTGGAACCTGGTCTGGGGATTCCCGCTTCCCATTGTGCTGGCACTGCTGCTCAATGAGGTGCGGGTTTCGTGGTTCAAACGGACCGTGCAAACCATCACCTACATGCCCTATTTCATCTCCCTGGTGGTCATTTGTGGCATGCTGCGCGATTTCACCGCTTCGGATGGTGTTTTCGGCGAGTTCGTGAAGATGTTCGGCGGCACGCCGACGAACATGCTGGGCGATCCCGCGCTGTTCCGTACCATCTATGTGGCTTCGGAAGTGTGGCAGCGCATCGGCTGGGACAGCATCATCTTCCTGTCCGCCCTCTCGGCCATCGGACCTGAGCTGTACGAGGCGGCAACGCTTGACGGCGCCGGCAAGATGAAGCAGGTCTGGCATGTCACCCTGCCGGGCATCATGCCCACCATTGCCATCCTGTTGGTGTTGCGTATCGGCTCGCTGATGAGCCTTGGATTTGAAAAGATCATCCTGCTGTACAATGGTCTGACGTACGAGACAGCGGATGTCATTTCCAGTTATGTTTACCGCAAGGGTATCGTGGAGGCCAACTTCAGTTTTGCCACGGCTGTCGGGCTGTTCAATTCCATCATCAATTTCGCTCTGGTTGTGTTTGCGAACCGGGCCAGCGCGAAGCTGTCCGAAACCAGTCTGTGGTAAGGAGGTACCGCCATGCGTCAATCAACAGGTGAAAAGGTTTTTGGCGTGTTCAACGCCTTGCTGCTCGTCGTGCTCTGTGTCGTGACGATCTATCCGCTCTGGCATGTGCTGATGGCCTCGTTCAGCGATCCTATCGTCGTCTTTTCCAGACGCGGCTTTTTCTTTGCGCCCATCCCGCCGATCAATTTTTTGGGATACAAACTGGTACTTGAAAATCCGAATATTTCAACCGGTTTCGTCAACACCATTTTTTACGTGGTGATCGGTACGCTTTTAAGCATGTTTCTCACCATTCTCGGCGGGTATGTGCTTTCTCGCAAGGGCGTGTACTGGAACAAGCTCATCATGAAAATCATTGTGTTCACCATGTATTTCCAGGGCGGTCTCATTCCGTTCTACCTCATGGTCAAGAACATGGGGCTCATGGACAACCGTTGGTCCATCATCCTGCCCATCGCGGTCAACACCTTCAACCTCATCATCATGCGCACCGCCTTTTATGGCGTGCCGGACAGCATGGTGGAATCCGCCAAGATAGACGGCGCCAGCGAATGGACGGTCATCTGGCGTATCATGGTGCCGCTGGCCCAGGCCACGGTTGCGGTTATTGCCCTGTTCTACGGGGTTCGCATGTGGAACGAATGGTTCAACCCGTCCATCTTCCTCAGCTCCAAGGACAAGTTCCCGCTGCAGCTGATTCTGCGTGAAATCCTCATCAACAATGACACCAGCGGCATGCGCAATGTCGGTGTCATTGGACAAACCTCGCAGGAGAGTTACCGGCTGCTGGTGAAGTACTGCACCATCATCGTCGGCACGGTGCCCATTCTGGTGGTGTATCCGTTCCTGCAGCGCTACTTTGTCAAGGGCATCATGATCGGCGGCGTGAAGGGATAACCTGGATCGTCGGTGCGAAGGATGATTCGGACTCATCGGTGTGAAGGATTATTCGGACTCACCGGTGTGAAGGAACATTCGGACTCATCGGTGTGAAGGATCATTTGGATCATCGGTGCGAAAGAGCCTCCGGATCGGACCTGTCTTTATTTGGCTTTGCGTTGGTTGCGGCCGGCCGTCATCCCGTCGAACGGGTTTGCGGCCGGCTTTTGCTTTCCTGTGCCGGGACGGTGGTCCGTTTCGTCTATATTGCGGTGGCGACAAAATATCCGAAATGGTCATAACTCCGGCCGTTGAGAAAGCGTGATACTGGATGAAATTGCTTTGGATATTCAACGGCCGGAGTAATATCTTGCAGGGTGCATGTCTTTTTCGTAAGATGGGAGAAAGACTGCCGACGGCAGTTGAAAGTCGCAGAGCGACTTTTTGCACTGGAATCATGAATGGATTGTATGATGGAAAGGCGGTAGCACATGTTTTCAAAAAAAGTGGTGGACTCCCTCGCCGGGTCGTCCATGATTCGGGCCATGTTTGAAGAGGGAAACCGGCTGCGCAAGGAATTCGGAGCCGAGAATGTCTACGATTTCAGTATCGGGAATCCGGAGATTGAACCGCCGGCACCTGTGTTGGCCAGCCTGCGCGCACACGCCGCCACAGAAGAGAAGGGGACCCACCGGTACATGCCCAACGCCGGGCTCGAAGGTGTGCGGACCAAGGTTGCGGACTGGCTGACCGGACGCAGCGGCGTGCCGCTCAATGCCGGTCATGTCGTGATGGTCACCGGCGCGGCCGCGGGGCTGAATATCGTGCTGAAGGCCCTGCTCAATCCCGGTGAGGAAGTGGTGGTGCTCGCGCCATATTTCGTGGAGTATCTGGCCTACATCGGCAACGCGGAAGGCAAACCGGTGGTGGTATCTCTTGAGAAAGACACGTTTGCGTTGGACGTGGCGACCATCGAAGCGGCCCTGACCCCAAACACAAAGGCCATCATCCTCAATTCTCCGAACAACCCCACCGGTGTGGTCTTCGGGGAGACGGACCTGGCCGCGCTGTCCGAAGTGCTCGAGCGCAAGGGACGGGAGTTTGGAACGGAAATTTACGTGGTGTCCGATGAACCCTATGTCAGCATCGTCTATGACGGCGTGACCGTGCCCAATGTGCTGTCGCTGTTCCGCAACGCCATCATCGTCAACTCCTTCTCCAAGTCCCTGGCCCTGCCCGGTGAGCGCATTGGCTATGTGGCTGCCTCCAGCCGCATTACGGATGTGGGAACCCTGATGGGCGCCCTTGTGTCACTCAACCGCACACTTGGCTTTGTCAACGCGCCGGCACTGTTCCAGCGTGTCATCGCGGACAATCTGGATGTGACGGTGGATACCGGGTTTTATCAGGCGCGCCGGGATCTGCTGTACAATCACCTGGTGGCACTCGGCTTTTCATGCGTCAAGCCGGACGGCGCATTCTACCTGTTTCCCAAAACGCCTGTGGCCGACGACAAGGCGTTTGCCAAAAGCGCGGTGAAATACAACCTGCTGGTGGTTCCCGGCAGCGGATTTGGCTGCCCGGGGCATATTCGGTTGTCGTATTGCATTGACATCGAGACCATTCGGCGATCCCTGCCCGCGTGGACCCGGCTGGCGGCGGAATACGGACTCGCTGCAAAATGAGACTGGACATGGAGAAGGGCTGACCGGACAACCGGTCAGCCCTTCTGCGTGGCGGCCCGACCAACGGGCTGCCACAGACTTGAATGTTTGCGGGACAAGGATTCGGTAGAACCGCTGTTCAGGCAGCGGGCTCCAGGGCCGCGTCCGCCGCGAGATCCGTCACACGGTTGTCTTCCACCGCGGCGTCGAATCCATTGGCTTCGATGTAGGTGATGAGCACTTCATCAAGTGCGGGGTATTCACCAACCGTCGGTCCGTTGGTGAGCATGGTGTAGTTGTCGCCTCCGACCGCCATGAAATCATTGGTGGCGACGGTGTAGGTTGCGTCCGGCTCCAGGGCGACCCCGCCGACCAGCACTTCCACGATACGACTGCCGGTGGGCTTGGAGGAATCGAAGTGGATGGTCAGCCCCGCTGTCTGCGAATAGCCGCCGAGGGGCTCCGGATAGGTGGAGAAGCCGAGTTCCAGTGCCGCGAGAACATCTGACCCCTTGAGTTCCTTGACAACCACGTAGTTGCCGAAGGGGAGTACGGTCAGCACATCGCCCTTGGTGACTTCGCCCGCCTCGATGGAGGCTCGGATGCCGCCGCCGTTGGTGATGGCGATGTCCGCGCCGGTGCCGTCAAGCATGGCTGCGGTGATGAGGTTGGCCAGATTGGTGGGACGCGTGCGCACGTTGCCGCGGACCCCGTCGAGCTCAACCGGGCTGGTGCCGATGACTTCGGAGGTCAGGGCGGCCACCACATCGTCCGCAGCGGAGATGATGGCCTTGACAGTGGGGGATTCCACGGTGTTCACCGCGTCTTCCTTTGTGTAGAGGGCGCTGCCGACCTGATTGAGCGCACCGTCCTTCATCACCAGCGTGGTGATGCCGAGCCCCTTGTCATAATAACCGGTTTGGGAGATCAACACGCCATTGACCACTTCATTGAGAATGCTGTGGCTGTGTCCATCCAGAATGACATCCAGCTCCGGTACGGCTTGTGCCAGCGCGCGGCTGGTGTCGTCGCCCTCGATGCCCAGATGCGCCATGGCCACGAACACATCGGCCTGGCCTTCCAGCGCTGTCAGCACGCGCCTTGTCGCAACGATGGGATCCTCGAAGGTCAGTCCGGTGACATTGTTGGGGTTGGTCTTGTAGACGGTTTCCGGTGTGGCCAGCCCAATCAGGGCAATCCGAACGCCGTCGACCGTCTTGATGACATACGGGGTGAGGTAGGGGGTGCCGTCCGCCTTGAGGACATTCGCGGCCATGACCGGGAAGTCGGCGAGCTCGGCAAGCGCCAGCAATTGCTCCTGACCATAGTTGTAGTCATGATTGCCGGTGGTCATGGCATCGAAATCCATCTCGTTCATCACGTCGACCGCGGTTTCACCCTTGGTCAGTGTGACGAAATTCACGCCATGGAAGGTGTCGCCGATATCCAGCAGCAGCGCGTTGGCATTGGCCGCCCGGTAGCTGTCGACCAGCGTGTCGATTTTGGCAAAGCCCATGCCGTCACCGGCCTTGATGCGGCCGTGGGTGTCGTTGATATGGAAAAGGTCGATGACCTTGTAATCGGCCAGGGCGCCCTCCTCCACCATGTCATAGATGTTGAGCGCTTTCGTGTTGGGCAGGCTGCCATCGGCACTGGCGGTGAATGCCAGGGATCCTGTCTTGACCATTGCCATCACTTCGTCGCGCAACGGAGAATCGAGATTCACGCCGATGATGTTCCAGTTTCCGTCCGCCGCTGTCGGCATGGCCGGCAGATTGGCAGCCAGACAGGTCTTCAGCGAGGTGCCGGCCTGGTTGGCGACGGGTGTCGCGGCGATGAGTCCCGCGGTTTTCCATGCGGTGGCGGTGTTCATCGGCGCAGCCAGCTTCAGCACCTGATCGGCCGTGATCTCCCCGTCGCCGATGGCGGTGTTGACAATGCGCTTGCCGACCGGTTGGGAGAGATCCACGTCATAGGTGACACCGGCGTACAGGCAGATGACCTGTTTGCCCGGATTGCCGCCAAAGGCGATGGTGACATCGCCGGGTTGCCATGTTTGATAACCAGACACGGCGCCCTCGAGCAGGGCGAGCAGCTCGGCGCCCGTCACCTCGACAAGGGCCAGTTCCGTGGACGCGTAGCCGTCGAGCATGAGATCGTACTGTGTCTCCGTGATGCCAATCGGGACGGACAGCGCGGCCAGATCCGCCTTGCCGGCGGACATCATCGCGGAGAGCAGCGCGTCCGCGATCACGGTGTCTTCGAGCAGCACCGTGGGAAGGCCCGCCGCCTCATCGGCCGGCGCGACCGCAGCCAGTTTGGCGTTCGCGGCTGCCGTGTCCACCGCGACAGGCGTCACGGCCGGCGTTGGCTCGGGGGACTGTGTCACGGCCGGGGCCTCACCCTCCGGGACCAGTAATTTTTGCCCGGGGAAAATGAGATCCGGATCCTTGACGGTGTCCTTGTTCGCCTCATAGAGCTCCTGCCAGGTGAGCCCGTAGGTTGGCGCGATTTTGGACAGCCAGTCTCCGGGGACAACCGTGTGGTAGGTGAGGGCGGACGCGGTGCCTGTCAGCAACAGGGCAAACACCAGTGTGAGTGCCAGCATGACCAGACGTTTCTTGTTTGATCTCATGGACTTCGACACCTCCTGCAATATTCCTGTCTGTCGGTTTGGGGCAGACCCGGCTGTATCTCGGCCGGATCATCGGCAAGCACTGCCATTGTTTCGCAACAGCGGAAGCATTGCCGACAATTCAGTCTTATCATTTTTGAAAGGGAAAATAACAGGAATTGTGTAAATTCTTCTCTTTTTCTTTCGGGTGAAACGGGAAACAGGAAACGGTGGTGCGCCTGTGCCTGCCGATGCGTGATCTCTGTCAATGCCCGGTGCTTTCGTACCGGTTCAGGCCCGACAGCCAGACATGGCGGGCCAGGAGGGTGAAGGAACCGGTGACAGCCAGCACGCCCATCCAGCCGCCAAAGGACAGGGAGTCGGTGAAAAACTGTGTTGGTATGGTGGCCAGCAACGCATAGGGCAGAAACACGCAGAACAGCAGCCGGAACACACCCTGGAACACGATGCCGGGCACCCGGAACGCAAAGCCCATCAATTCACCCTCCAGCTCCTCCAGCGCGCCGGTCTGCACCACCCGGAACGCGACAGCCCGCATTATCAGCATCAGGTCGTACAGCAGCACGAGCATGAGTGCCAGCAGCACAAGGTAGCCGGCCACCCGACCAATCGTGATCGGAATCCCCATTTTCACGGTTGCCCACACCACCATCACCAGGCCCGGGAGCGTTAGAAAACCGGAACCGACATCCAGACTTTCGAAGGTGATGTGAAACAGCGGGGAGATGGGTTTTGTGAGATACAGATCCAGATTGCCGGTCCGGATTTTTTCCGGGATGGAGGACAGTCCGAAGAAGAAGAGGAGCATTTCAAGCCCGTCCACCAGCGAAAAGGTGCCCACGAAGAAGACCAGCTGTTCCCGCGACCAGCCGTTGATGCTGTCCACCTGCAGAAACAGGGTGGAGAAGAAGGCCAGCTGCACCAGAAACAGGGTGGTGTCGACAAAAAAGGCCGTCCAGAAGCTGGCCCGGTACATCATCTGTCTGCCCAGCCGGATCCGGAGCATGGAGAGGATGAGATCCAGCCCGCGTGCAATCCTCATGCGCCCACCCCCTCGTCATGCCGGCGCAGCCGTCGCCAGGAGATTTCACCCACGACCAGGATCCCCAGGGTCCAGCCCAGCAGAATCAGGAGGCTGGACAACGCCTCGTCCTGCCGCCGGCCCAGAAACAGGGAGGCGGGAAGATAATGAAGGTGGTAGAAGGGCAGCCATTTGAGCACGCCGACAAACGGCTCAGGGAGCAGGGAAAGCGGGAACAGTGTGCCGGCAAGAAATTCCACCAGATTCCCCTTGATGAGATGGAATCCGGTGATGTCCTTGAACTTCCAGGCCAGAATGGCGGTCAGCCAGTTCAGGCAGGCCAGGAAGCTCAGACCCAGCAGCGCGATGATGCCCGCCATCAGGGCGTTCTGCCACGAGGAGGTGAACAGGCGCCGGTTCCCAAAGAGAAGGGCCAGCAGGAAAACGGACGCCAGGGCGACACCGCCCACATACAGGGAACGCGCGGCGGACGTGGCCAGAAAATGGCCGAATGGGTTGAGCGGTTTGGTGAGGTATTTGGCAAACCGGCCTTCCCGGATGTCGTCCGCATATTCCCACACCAGGCCGCCCGACTGGTCCAGCCGTGAGAGGAACGCGGTGAGGATGTAATACGCGGTCATCCCCTCAAGGGTGAAGCCGGCAATTTCGGAACGGGAGGTGAACAGGATCCGCCACAACAGAAATGCCAGCAACACGCGCAGAAATGGCAGCGTGGCGCCCATCCAGACATCAAACCGGTACGCGGTGCGTGCGCGCATGCTGATGCGGCCGATGGCGGGGTAGGACCTCCATGACTTCAGGCAAGTCACCAACAAGACCTCTATTTGCGCCGCAAATAGAGGATGGATGGCGAAACATTTTTTCATGTCATCACCTCCGTGCCGGAGGCGTAAATCCGTTCAATCACGTTGCCGATGTCCTCCTCCTCGATGCGGATGTCGTCCGGTTCGCACTGTCGCAGCAGGCTTTCGAGCAGCACCCGGATTTCTGTTCGCGGCACCCGCATCCGCACCTGGAACGGCCCCTGTTCAAGGGTTTCCACCTGATGCGGCAGGTGGAGTGTCATCCCAACCGGTTCAGCCAGCGTCACCTGGACTTCCCGATGCTGACGGTAGCGGGAAAGGAGCGTTTCGAGGGAGCCGTCGTACACCTTTTTCCCCTCGTTGATGACCAGGGTGCGGCGACACAGATGCCGGATGTCCTCCATGTAATGGCTGGTCAGCAAAATGGTCACCTGCCGACGGCTGTTGATCTCCCGTAGGAACTGCCGGATGCCCTTTTGTGCGATGGCGTCCAGCCCGATGGTGGGCTCGTCGAGAAACAGCAGCTCGGGGTCGTGCAGGAGCGCGGCCATCAGCTCCATCTTCATCCGCTCGCCCAGCGACAGGTTGCGGACCGGTGCGTGGAGCAGGTTTGCCACGCCGAACAGGGCGGTGTATTCCTGCAGGTTCTGCTCGAACCGTTCCGCCGGGATTTGGTAGATCTTCTGGTTCAGACGGAAGGTGTCGAGCGCGGGCAGATCCCACCACAGCTGGCTCTTCTGGCCCATCACCACGGCGTACCGCCTGCGGAAATCATCCTTGAGCTCACCCGGCTTGAACCCGAGTACCGAGACCTCGCCGGCCGTGGGCTGGATGATGCCGCACAGCAGCTTCACAAGGGTGGTTTTCCCCGCGCCGTTTGGACCGATGATGCCGACCGTCTCGCCTTTTTCTACCGTGAGATCGAAATGCTTCAGCGCCTCGGCCGCGGTGAAGGTGCGATGGAAGAGCCCCTTGACCGAACCGCGGAATCCAGGCTCCTTGACCGGACGTTGATAGGTCTTCGCCAACCCGTTTGTTTGAATGACTGTCATGAATTATCCTCCCCGGGCGTGACGATTTGCAGCCCCGCCACATGCCGTTTGCCCATCTTGTGGCGGGCCTTCCTTGTTTGCACGCTGTCGAGCACCGTGGACAAGTCATAGTCCTCCGGATACAGATCCTTGCCCTCCAAAAAAGGACGAATCCGCTGGTGCGGAATCATGAAACGCTTTTTCATGATCATCACGCCGATCTCCCCGCGCGGGTTTTCCGTTTCACAGACAATGCCCGTCCGATTCATCGTGGTCACAAACACACAGTCTCCCAGCTTGTAGGGGGAAGCCATGCGGCGTTTTTCCTGCGCCAGGCTCATGCGGGCCTTGTGGCGGGCCTGCCTGCGTTGCCGGCCATCCTCATGGCTCTCCAGGACCTCTGCCGCGACCGGTGGCGCGGCGGTGGGGTCTGACCCCGTAGCCCGGTCGGCCCCCGAGGTGGGGTCAGACCCCATGCCCCGGCCGGCACTTGCGGTGGGGTCTGACCCCGTGCGCAGGTTTTCCCGGTACGATTTGGTTTCCTGATAGGTGATGTGGTGCGCGCGTTCCACCAGCGCGGGATCCATCCCCAGCCGCAGCGAGATGAGAAACGCGTTGCTCTCGCCGGGAATGCCGATCGAAAGGGTGTATCGGGGCATCAGGGTTTCCACGTCAAAGCCCATGCAGCCGTTTTTGAAGCCGGGCCGGGTGGACGCGAAGGCCTTGATTTCGCTGTAATGGGTTGTCGCAAGCAGTGTTGCGCCTTTTTCATACAGTTTTTCCATGACCGCGACCGCCAGCCCCATGCCTTCACCGGGGTCTGTCCCCGTGCCGAGCTCGTCGACGATTGCCAGTGTCCGCGGTCCGGCGCAGGCCAGGATGGCGATGATGTTGCGGATGTGGGAGGAGAAGGTGGACAGCGACTGTGTGATGCTCTGTCCGTCGCCGATATCCGCCAGGATGTCGTCATAGACGGCCAGGGTGGTGCCTTCTGCCGCCGGCACATGCAATCCGGACTGCGCCATCAGGTGAAACAGGCCCACGGTCTTGAGCACCACGGTTTTTCCGCCCGTGTTGGGGCCGGTGATGATCAGGGCCCGATACCCATCGCCGATGTGGAAGTTCAGGGGCACCGCGTCGCCGGGCAGCAGCGGATGCCGGCCGTTCACAATGACCGAATGCCCTTTGCGGTGCAGTGCCGGATTGATGGCGCGCATCCCGTTGGCCAGCTTGGCGCGCGCAAAAAGGTAGTCGTATTCGGCCATGGTTTCCAGATTCACGCGCAGTGCCCTGGCATGGGTTTCCGCCTGCTGTGTCAGGGTTGCCAGCACGCGGTAGACCTCCTTCTCCTCTTCCAGACGCAGCAAGTCCAGTTCATTCTTGAGCGTGCGGATGGCCGCCGGTTCGATGAAGACAGTGGCGCCGCTCGAGGACACATCCAGCACCTGGCCATCCAGGCGTTGCCGGTGTTCGCGTTTCACGGGGATGACATAGTGATTGCCCCGCATGCCCACCACGCTGTCTTGCAAAAGGGCCCGGGTGCCGGGCGCGTTGAGCAGGACATCCAGCTTTTGCCGGATGCGATCGGTCGCAATGGCAATGCGCTTGCGGAGCCTGGCCAGATCGGCCGAAGCGCGATCGTCCACGCGGTTGTCCAGGATGCAGCGATCAATTTCCTCGCTGAGGGGTTCGAGCGGATCCATGGAGGCGGCATAGGTGGAAATGGTGGGCGCAATGCTTTCCCGGTCGCGCATGAAGCGCATCATCCGGGCCACGTTGCGGTTCATGTTCCGGATGGTGGAGAGCTCGTCCGGCGTGAGGTTCACGGTTTTACCGAGCTTTTCCATCACCTTTTCCATCCCGCCGAGGGAGGAGAGGGGGACGCCGCCCTTGCCGGAAACAGCCCGGGCCTCTTCTGTCTCGCGAAGGCGCAGCGCGATGATGTCGGGATCCGTTTCCGGTGTGATGGCCAGGCAGCGCGCACGACCGGATTCGGAAAGGGCGTGTTCCGACAGCTGGCGGACGATTTCGGGGAATTCCAGTATGTTCATGGCGGTTTTGTTCATGGGTGGGGTGCCTCCTTGTCTTGACTGGACGGATTCGCCAGCCGGGCATGGACGCAAAAAAACCGTGCGCACGACGCACGGTGATCGGATGACATGACACCCTTCCGGGAGACAGTCCGGGCCTTTGCCCTGTCCGCTTTCCGCGATCCTGACCTCAGCTGACGAACCGCCCCGATTTTTGGAATACCAAAAATAGACCCTGTTGGGGGGTGGGAACCGGTTCGTGGTGTTCAACTGAAATTAGGCCAGGACTCTCGCAGACATCAAAACCCTCTGGTTCTGCCACGAACGAAACATGATTCCGTTGCGGCAAGTCTTGCCGGCGGCCCGAAGGCCGGACGGTTTTTGAGTGAGCCGGCAGCATTCTGCCGGTGTGCTTTCATTCTACGGCCGTGGCGGATGGAAAGTCAATGGGAACGGATGGGTATAGCCAATTCTGCGGAGTGCGGTGGGGATAAATGAAAGATGTCGGGTGCGATGGAATCAATGGTTCTTCATCGAATCACACGTTTGAAACGCTTGTGTGTATGTCACAAAAAAACAAGCCGTCATGTTTTGTGGAAATGGTTCTGTGGAAATGATATTGAGAACTCGCAATGAATTCGGCACAAGGGGGATTCCATGATTTTCAGAAAGCGTCAGGCACCATGCCACGAGGCAAGATGTATCCTTGATCATGTTCAACAGGCCATGCAGGGCAAACAAACCACACGGCCCGAGGTGGGATATGCGCTGCACGGAGAAATTCTGGCACAATTCGAGAAGCTGTTGGGGAATGAAACCCGGATGGCGGAGGCCGCAAAAGGCATCCTGGAGATTGTGAGCTCATTGAGCAGCTTTGACGTGGGCATGTCCCACATTTCCAGCAAACTCACAGGCTTTGCGTCAGAACTGGCAACACTCAGCGAATCGAACCTGGCCATTGTTGAGCAGACCACGGCGAGCATGGGACAGGTGAACGAGGCCATCGATGACACGGCAGAGACGTTGTCGCAGCTTGCGGTGGAATCCGAGCAGCTGGCCAAGCGCAATGATGAAAGCGTGGTCCTGCTCAAAGGCGTTCAGCAGCTCAAGGATGGCGTCATTGTGGACAATCGGGAGATGAGCCGGAACATCCATGAACTGGTTGATCTGTCCAATGAAGTGGGCAAGGTGGTTGACAGTGTCGAGGGCATTGCCGGACAGACGAACCTGCTGGCGTTGAACGCGGCCATTGAGGCTGCCCGGGCGGGGGAGCATGGACGGGGATTTGCTGTTGTGGCTGAAGAGGTCCGGGTGCTGGCCGATGACACGAAGGAAAAGCTCGAAGGCATGCGCGCGTTCATGGAACGGATTCGGGAGGCGGCGGACAAGAGCCGGGAAGGCGTGGATCGCACCCTGAACTCCTCCACCGAAATGGGAGCGCGGGTGGAAACCGTGACAGAGACAATCAACCAAAATGTGGAGATGCTCCGTCAGGTCGTCGCGGAAGTGGGGAAAATCGACAAGGCCATGCAGGGTATCCGGCTGACGACGGACGAAATCGCAAAAGCCATGGAAACCTCCAGCGCGGACGCCGAAAATCTGAGCCGCATGACCGCGGCCATCGCGCAGGACGCGGAACGCAGTGTGGCCTTTTCCCGCCAGATTGAGGAGATCGACAGCAGCCTGACCGAGACCGTCAATTGTCTGTTCGACGCCCTGCGTGGGGGCGGGAATGACATCGGTCACGATGATGTGATTGAGGTGTTGGAAAAGGCAAAGAATGCCCACAAGGCATGGCTTGAGACATTGCAGTCGATGGTGGCGGACATGCAGACCAGTCCGCTGCAGACCAAGCCGGATCGCTGCGCGTTCGGACATTTTTATCAAGCCATTCACATGGCGCACCCGGACATTACGGGTGTGTGGCAACAGATTGGACAGATGCACCAGGCGTTCCATGAAGCCGGAGATCACGCCATGGCAGCCATTGAGGCAAGTCAGCGGCAGAAAGCGGATGAAGCACTCGCCCGTGCCGGGGCATTGTCTGTGGACCTGATGGCCGCGCTCAACGAAGCCGGCGGGGTTGTCGCCGACCTCAAGACACGGGGGGTCCCCCTCAATCAGGATCTGCAGTCTTGATTCCAGAGCAGAAACAGACGGAGACTTCTTCTGTTGCCGGAATCAATCATGAACTGCAATTTTTCCGAAACTGGAGGCATTGTGCTTCGGCTGCGGTGAAGCATGGACGCTTGATGCAACAAAAAAGACAGGGAAGGCACCGGGAGACCGGTGCTTTTTCATGTCATGACGGATATGGCAAAAGAGGACTAACGCAAGAAAGGGAGAACGTGGTAAAATAGCACCAGCCGGCATCCTCGGAGCCGGACAACCCCCGTGTGTCGACGCGAAGCGTGACACACGGAATTGTACGCACTGGTACCGCATGAGATCCCGTGCGTCGACGCGAAGCGTGACACACGGAATTGTACGCACTTGTACCGCATGATATGCGAAGCATTTCATGCGGCGCATAGCATGCGGCGTATAGCATGCGGCGGTGTGTCATCCCCCGCACGACGACACGAAGCGGTAACGCTGAGTGTGTCACGCGGAACATCCCCAGGGGGCGGGGCAAGCACCCCAACGACTCATATCCCCGGCAAGTGGGAATGAGAACGGAGGTTATCATGAGCAACTCAACCCGGAAAAGGCCGAACGTGCGGCGCATCACCATTGTGGGCATCCTGTCGGCACTCACCATTGCCCTTTCCCTGATTCCGCAGATTGGGTACATCATCATTCCCGGTTTGCCGGTTCAAATCACCACCGTCCATATTCCAGTCATCATTGCAGGCATCATCGAAGGACCCTTCGTCGGCGCGTTCGTCGGTTTGATTTTCGGCTTGTCCAGCCTGTACCAGGCTGTCGTCACGCCGACACCCATTGCCTTTGCCTTTTTGAATCCCCTGGTGTCCGTGTTGCCGCGCATCTTTATCGGTGTGGTGGCCTGGTATGTGTTCAAGGGTTCCAACGCCCTTCTGAAGAAAAAGCTCCAGCCGGTTTCCGTTGGCATTTCAGCGACCCTGGCCACACTGACAAACACGGTCGGGGTGCTGGGCATGATTTATATCCTGTATGCGGCGAAGTTCCTTGAGTCACTTGGGGTGACCGGTGTCACCCCGCTGGCGTTCATTGTGACGCTGGCGCTGACAAATGCGCCTGCCGAGATCCTTTCCGCCATTTTGCTTGGCATCCCGATCGTCATGGCGCTCAAACGCATGAAACGGGAGCCCTGAAGAAAAATATCGGGAAGGGGTGGTGGCGAACGCCACCACCCCGCACTTGAAGTGAGGCAGCATGAGCAGATTGATTGGCATCGACATCGGTGGCAGCACCACAAAAATCATCGGCTATCGGCAGGGGGAAATGTTCAGCCCCATGCTGGTCCGGGCCACGGATCCGTTGGCCTCGGTGTATGGCGCGTTCGGAAAGTTCCTCAATGAGAACAGGCTTCGGATTGAGGATGTGGATCGTGTGATGGTGACCGGCGTGGGTTCCTCCTATGTCAAGGAGCGCCTTTTCGGCCTTCCCACCGGCAAGGTGGACGAATTCCGGGCCATCGGCATGGGCGGCGTGAAGCTGGCCGGCATGGAACGGGCCATCATTGTGAGCATGGGCACCGGTACCGCGTTCGTCAAGGTGGAGAACGGCGCCGCGTTCCATCTCGGCGGCACCGGTGTGGGCGGCGGCACCCTGCTGGGCTTGTCCAACCGCATGTTGAATGTCCGCAACTTCAACGATGTGGTGGAAATGGCCCGGGGCGGCAACCTGTCCAATGTGGATCTGGTGATTGGCGACATCACCAGTGAAAAGCTGACAGGATTGCTGCCGGAGACCACGGCGTCCAATTTCGGCAAAATCAGCGACCTGGCCGACAAGTCGGACATTGCGCTGGGCATCATCAATCTTGTTTTCCAGACCATCGGCATGATTGCGGTGTTTGCCGCCCGCGCCGACGGAATGCGGGATGTGGTGCTCACCGGCAATCTCACCAATGTGCCGCAGGGCATGGAGGTGTTCGCTTCCCTGTCCGAACTCTTCGGCATCACCTTTCACTGGCCGCAGCACGCGGAATACGCCACCGCCGTGGGCTCGGCCATCGTTTTTGACAGAGGCGGACAGTTCACTGAAATCGGCAACACGGCAGAGGAGGAGACATTGTGAGCATGAACGGACTGGCCCAGGCAAATGTGGCGCAATTGCGTCAAAATCCATATCCCGGACGGGGCATCGTGACGGGGATGAGTCCGGATGGACGGCGCATGGTCCAAGTGTACTGGCTCATGGGACGCAGCGAAAACAGCAGGAACCGCGTGCTGGTGGAAGAACCGGAGGGCATCCGCACCCAGGCTTTCGATCCGGCCAAGCTTGTGGATCCAAGCCTCATCATTTACTGGCCGGCCCGCCGGCTGGGGCAGCTGTTTTTTGTCACCAACGGGGATCAGACCGATACGCTGCACACCCTGATGGCCGCCGGAACGTCTTTTGAGGACGCGCTCATGACCAGGGAGTTCGAGCCGGACGCCCCCAACTTCACCCCCAGAATCAGCGGCATGTGTGACGCGGCGGACGAAAAAGGCGGGTATCGCCTGTCCGTGCTCAAGGCCATGAACGGGGATCCGTCGCGCTGTGTGCGTTGCTTCTACCGGTATGACGCGGCGACACCGGGGTTCGGGCACCTCATCCATACCTATGGGGGGGATGGCAATCCGCTTCCCAGTTTTGTCGGGGATCCGCATCTGGTGCCTGTTCAGGCATCCGCCCGGGAAGCGGCGGATTTTTACTGGCCCCTGCTCAACGTGGAGAACCGGGTGGCGCTGTTTGCGCGGACCATCGACAGGGAAACCGGCGCGGTGGACACCGTGATCGTCAACCGACATGCATGAGCCTGCAGACAGGCAGTTATATCTGAGGGGAGAATGAGGATGAGTGAACTGAACATCAAGTATGGCTGCAACCCGCACCAGAAGCCGTCCCGCCTGTTTGTGGACGGAGACCGCATGCCGCTCGAGGTCATCAATGGGACCCCGAGTTACATCAATTTTCTGGACGCTCTGAACGCCTGGCAGCTGGTCCGGGAACTGCGGGAGGCGACCGGTCTGCCGGCAGCGGCTTCCTTCAAGCATGTCAGTCCGGCCGGTGCCGCGGTGGCAGTACCGCTGCCACAGGCGCTTGCGCGGGCCTGCCATGTCGAGGGGAAAACCCTCTCCCCGGTGGCCCAGGCGTATGCGCGGGCCCGTGGCGCGGATCGCGTGTCCTCGTTTGGCGACTTCATCGCCATCAGCGACACCGTGGACGAGTCGCTCGCCGAGCTGCTGGCCAAGGAAGTTTCGGACGGCATCGTCGCCCCGGCATATGAGCCGGCCGCGCTTGAAAAGCTCAAGGCCAAGCGCAAGGGCAGCTATGTGATTCTTCGGATGGATCCGGCCTGGGAGCCGGGGGATGTGGAACGGCGCGATGTGTTTGGCATCACGCTGGAGCAGAAGCGCAATGATGTGCGCATCGGAGAATCCCTGTTCGCCAACCGGGTCACCCGGAATGCAGACCTGCCGGCGGAGGCCCTCCGGGATCTGCTGATTGCGACCATCACGCTCAAGTTCACCCAGTCCAACTCCATCTGTTTCGCGATGGACGGACAGGTCATCGGCGTGGGGGCCGGACAGCAGTCCCGCATCCACTGCACCCGGCTGGCGGCCGGCAAGGCGGACATCTGGATGCTGCGGCAGCACCCGAAGGTCCTTGACCTCAAGTTCAAGGAAGGGTTGCCCAACAGCGTCCGGGACAACGCCGTGGATCAGTATCTCCGTGACGATGTGACCGAGGTGGAGCTCGCCGAATGGCGCACCCTGTTTGACGAGGTGCCCGAAAAACTCACCGCGCAGGAAAAGGCCGCGTTCATCGGCGCGTTCGGCAACATCGTCTATTCATCCGATGCGTTTATCCCGTTCCGGGACAACATCGATCGCGCCGCGGCCAGTGGGGCGCGCTACGTGGCCCAGGCGGGCGGTTCGGTGCGTGACGGCGAGGTGATTGGGGCCGCGGACGCGTATGGCATGGTCATGTGCTTCACCGGGCTGCGTCTGTTCCACCACTGACGTCCGCATGACGTGGACGGACATGCTTTTCATGATGTTGCTGACGGGGTTGTCCGTGCTGATGGCATGGCGGACAACGCCTGGGGGTGTTGCGCGGCGGGTCTGGATCATGGTGGTCGTGTCCGGCTTGTTGATCCGTTTTTTGGTGACCTGGCGGATGCTGGGAAGCCTGGCGGATCAGGTGGGGACCGATGGGCTGGTGTATCATCGGACGGCTGTGGACATGGCGGCCGCGCTCCGATCCGGGACGCCATTGTGGCAAGTGCCGTACGCGTTCACCTGGTACACGCGGGCGCTGGGCGTCCAGTATGCGATCTTTGGCGTGAACCGATATCTCGGGTGCCATGTGAACGGTTTTCTTGCCGTACTGGCGGCGCATTTTCTGCGCGACATCGGCCTGCAGCTGGGCTTATCACGCAAAAGGGCAACCCTTGTCGCGGGCGGGTGGCTGTTTGTTCCCGGCCTGATTGCCTGGACGGCCGATACGCGCAAGGAGTCCCTGTCCCTGTTGCTGGCCATGCTGCTGTGGTGGATGGTTGTCCGCGCCCTGCGGGAACCCGGTCCGTCGCGGGGCCGCATGGTCCTGCTGATGGCCGGCAGCTGCGCGGCCTTGTGGCTTGGTGCCCTGGTGCGGGTGCACATGCTGTTTGCGCTGGGCGGGGGGATGCTCGTGACGCTTTTCATCCGCTGGGCGCAAACCCGTCGGCGGGTGTTCTTGTTGTTCCTTTTGCTGGTGATCCTCACCGGCCTGGTCTTTGGCGGCACCACGCTGCTGCAGCAGGTGGCGGGCAACCATGCGATGGGGCTCGAACCGGTTGTGCAAAGCGGCGGGGGATTGTCCCACAAGTACGGCAGTCTGTTCCGCCTGTTCATGGAAAAGGATTTGGCCCGTGCCGTCAACGGGTTTCTTACCGCGCCACATCTCTGGGAAATCCATGAAATCAGCGATTTGCGGGGACAGCCGGCAGCCGTGGCCGCGGTGTTTGTGGAGCAAGTGCTGTGGGTTCTGGTCATGATCCCCGCCGTATTTGGAATGATGACCGCCGTGCGTCGGAAAAATGCGCCACTGGCCGGTCTGGTGGTGTTCGTGCTGATCTATTCGGCCATCAACATACTGCTTGCTGAAAGCATCAGTGACACCTATTACCGGTATCGCGCGCTGATTCTGGCGCCGGTGATGCTGTTTGCGGATTTTGCGGCGATGTCGCGGCTGCTCATGAACCCTGTTGCGGCAGTGCGGCCGAATGCGGATTCTGCTGCGGTGTTGCCGGCATTGCGTGGCGGGAATGGTTTTGCGGCGTTCGGGAAGCGTCCGACGGGGCGAACGGTGCGTCGCCGGCGGCCGATGCCTGCTCTGCCTGTTCTGCCTGGTTTGTCTGTTTTGGTTATTCTGATTTTCCTGTTGATTTTGTGGCCGTTGTCCACGCCGGCCGCGCCCCCTGTGGCCGAGGTTGCCGAAAAAACATGGGAGATGGTGGTGCGGCCGGACGGTGTCGTCGAGGTGGCGGAGCAGGTGGTGTTCACCCTCCATGACAAGGTCAACAATCTGGTGATCCCCATTGCCAGGCCGGAGGCGGGGCACGTTGATCTCGAAGCGGTGAGCGCGCCGGGGTACTGGGGTGAGGTGGCATACAAACCGCTGGTGGCGGGCAGTTGGGATGCCAACGTGTTCGCCGGTACCTACAGTGTCATCGAGGCGCCCCGGGCGGTTCATGTGAAGGCATACTATCCCTACGGCACGTTCCGGAGCCTGTTTCGCCTGCGATATGCGCTTGTGGGTGCCGCTGTGCGCCATCAGGATGTGGTTGGCCTGAACCTGTTCCCGGGCGGCGGAGAAGGCGCGTCCGGTTCCGGTCCGATTCGCGTGCGGATCTCCCTGCCTTCGGCGGTTCGCCCCGAGCAGCTGGATGTGCTGTTGCGCGGCGTGCGCACAGGGGACATCTCCCATCCCGACAGCCGGACTGTCCAGGTGGACATACCGGACACCGTGGCGGGTGAGTATCCCCAAATTCAACTTCTGATGCCACTTTCCCAGTTCAACGCCGTTCCGGCGGCCGCGTCCGCGCAGACCCGTGAACAGCTGCTGCACGCGCACAAGATGCAAGCGGCACAGGAGCAGGAACTGCTTGCGCAGGTCCGGGAGGCGGCGCAGCGAAGCGCAACCCGACAAGCGGTGGCCCGGAGGGTCCATCAGATTCTGCAGGAGGGCATTGCCTGGCTTTCCTGTATGCTGGGCGCGCTGGGTGTGGGCCTGTTCCTGTGGCTGAAATGGCGGGGGCGCATGTTGCGGCGGCAGGTTGTTGGGGAATCGTCACGGGCATCGGGCGTACCGCCCAAGAGCATGTCGGTCTGGTTGGGGTGGCTGGCGCAGGATGACGGCCGGCGCGCGGGCGTGTTGCTGTTCGGTGGCGGCGTTCTGCTGGGTGTTTTTTCGGCGGTCTGGCAGGCCTGGCTGCTGCCGCTGCCCGGTTTGCTGCTGATGTGGCATGCCGCAACCGCGCCGGTTTCTTCCGTTGCCTCGAACCGGTGAAAAGATGTATGATCTCAGATGTCACAACAGAAGCCGTGCAGATCGCTGAGACAGGCGGAAATCCCGGTGGACGGCATTCGCATGCGGGATGACGGATGGAAGCAGCAACCGGACGCATGCGGGATGACGGATGGAAGCAGCAACCGGACGCATCCGGGAAGACAGATGGAAGCAACAAACAAAAGCATACAGGAGGATTCGTTATGCCATTGATTGACATGCCGCTCGAAGCTTTGCGACAGTACCAGGGACTCAACCCTTGTCCGCCCGACATGGACGCGTTCTGGGAAGAGGCCCTCGAGGAAATGCGCGCGGTGGAACCGCAGGTGGAGCTGGTTCCGGCAGATTTCACCACCAGCTTTGCTGACTGTTTTGACATGTGGTTCACCGGCGTTCGGGGCGCCCGCATCCACGCCAAGCTGCTGCGGCCCAAAAAGGCGCAGGAGAAAAGCCCTGCCGTGCTGCAGTTCCACGGATATACCGGCAATTGTGGCAACTGGTCGGAAAAGTTGGGGTATGTGGCGGCCGGTTTTGTGGTTGCCGCACTCGATTGCCGCGGTCAGGGCGGTCTGTCCGAGGACGTCGGCGGCGTGAAGGGCAACACCCATCATGGACACATCATCCGCGGCTTGAGCGATGAACCCCGCAACATGCTGATGCGGCATATTTTCCTGGACACCGCGCAGCTGGCTGGGCTGGTGATGGCCATGTCGGAGGTCGATGAAACCCGGGTGGCCGCGATGGGCGGATCACAGGGAGGCGCGTTGACGGTGGCCTGTGCCTCGCTCGAACCGCGCATCAACAGGCTGGCCCCGGTGTTCCCCTTCCTGTGCGACTACCGCAGGGTGTGGGAGATGGATTTGGCCAAGGACGCCTACCAGGAGCTCCGGACGTGGTTCCGTCATTTCGACCCGCGTCACGAGCGGGAACAGGCCGTGTTCGAACAGCTCGGCTACATCGATTTGCAGCACCTGTCCAAGCGCATCCGGGGAGAGGTGCTCATGGCCACCGGGCTGATGGACACCATTTGCCCGCCGTCCAGCCAGTTTGCCATGTACAACCGCATCCAGTCGAAAAAGGATGTGGTGATTTATCCGGATTTCGGCCACGAGGGACTGCCGGGATTCGATGACATCACCTTCGGGTTCCTGCAGAAGATGTGAGGGCGTCCGCGCCGGGAGGCACAGATGACAGAGTTGGCGGGGTCAGGCCCCGGGGTCAGACCCCATACAGGGTCACTCCGGTTCAAGTACCCGTTCCGGTCCCATCAGGATCTCATTCTGAACCGGTTCGAGGAGGAGCGGCGGAACACGCCGGCCGGAGAGCCGCTGCGGTACCATGTGGTTGCGCCACCCGGTGCCGGCAAGACCATCGTCGGCATTGAATTGGCCATCCGGCTTGGGGAACCCTGCATGGTGGTTTGTCCAAACACGGCCATTCAGGGGCAGTGGGCCAAGAAACTGGAGATGTTTGTCCCCGGCGGCGACGTGGAGACGGCTGCCCGTCTGGCCACCACGGACGCGGCCAACCCGAAGTGGATGACCGCCTTGACCTATCAGATCCTCAGCATTCCGGAAAACGCCGGAGACGGCATGATCGAGATCGCCGAAGGGATCTGGGCGGAGACCCTGGTCGAGGGCGGCATGGAGGAGACCGAGGCCCGCGCGCGCATTGCCAGGATGAAGCAGGCCAACGCCGCCGCCTACCGCAAGGAGATGGCGCGCTACACCAAGAAGGTGCGCGACGGCAAGCTCGAGGAGCTGCTCGGGGGGGATGCCTCCGGAGGGGATGCATCCGGAGGAGATGCATTCGGAGGGGGTGCGCCCGGGGCGGATCCGGACGCGCGGTTTCTTGGCATTCTGCACCCGAACACGCGCGTGCTGCTCCATGGCCTGAAGGCTGCCGGCATCCGCACGGTGATTTTTGACGAGTGCCATCATCTGCAGACGTGGTGGGCCACGGTCATGAAGCACCTGCTGCACTGGATGGGCGTGAAACACGTGATTGGCCTGACCGCCACGCCGCCGCTCGACGAGAACGCGGCCGTGCTCGAGAACTACATCGGCCTGCTGGGCCCCATCGATTTTGAAATTCCAACCCCGGCTGTCGTGAAGGACGGCATGCTGGCTCCGTATCAGGATTTGTTGCTGATGTGCCGGCCGCTGGAGGCGGAGTGGACCTATCTGCAGCATTGCCATGAGAAATTCCGGGCACTGCTGGTGCGGTTTGCCGATCCGCAAAGCGATTTCTGCCGGTTCATGCAGGCGCGGATGCTCGAACGCAGGCTGGCGAATGGCGAGCGGCGGGACTGGAAGAAGTTCTACACCGCCCGCAAGGACTTTGCGACGGCGGGCATCAAGTACCTGCATGCCGCGGGCATCAAAATTCCGCCGGACATCGGCATGACGCCGGCCATGACGGGACATCCCTCGCTGGAGGAATGGACGCGGCTGGTGGAGGACTATGCGCTCAACCACCTGAAGTTGACCGGCGCCGCGGCGGATTTGGCGCTGTACGAGGAGATACGCGATGCGCTGTACGCCCTCGGCTTCATTCTGACCGAAAAAGGCGTGCGCAGCTACATTTCCCCGCTCGACCGGGTGCTTGCCTACAGCCGGAGCAAGCTTGACGCGGTCCGGGAAATCCTGCTTTCGGAAATGCGGGCCATGGGGGATTCGCTGCGGGCGGCGGTGGTGACCGACTTTGAGTTTTCCAACGCCCTCTCGCTCAAGCAGCTCGACAAGGTGCTCGATGCCGAATGCGGCGGCGCGGTCAGCGTCATGCGGATGATGGCGGCCGATCCCGAGCTTGAGCGGCTCAATCCGGTGATGGTCACCGGCAAAAGCCTGTTGTGCAATGATGACATCGCCGATGCCTATCGGGAGCGTTTCCTGGCCTGGGCGCAGGCGCATTCGCTTGTCCTGCAGTTGACGGTTGTCCCCTCGCCGGACGGCACCTTTGCGTCCATCGAGGGCGGCGGCCGCGACTGGAACACCCGTTCGGCCATCCTGTTCACCACCGCGATGCTCGAGGAGGGCTTCACCCGCTGCCTCATCGGCACGCGCGGCCTGCTGGGCGAGGGGTGGGACAGCGTGTCGCTCAACACCCTCATCGATTTGTCCGTCGCGACAACCTACGCCTCGGTGAACCAGCTGCGGGGCCGCTCCATCCGCAAGGACGAGAACGTGCCCAGAAAGCTGGCCAACAACTGGGATGTGGTCTGCTACGCGCCGGAGCTGGAAAAGGGCGTCAACGACGCGCTCCGGCTCGCGCGCAAGCATGCGCAGTTCTATGGGATCTGCTCGGACGGCAGCATCAGCAAGGGCACCGCGCACCTCGATCCGCGCCTGGCCCTGGCCGAACGGATGGCCGCGGAGGAGGCGGAGTCCATGAGCCGGGAAATGCTGGCGCGCAGCACGCGGCGGGATCCCATGTACGATCTGTGGCGCATTGGGGAGCCCTTCCACAACGTGGAGCAGGCCAGCGTGGAGTTGCGGTTGTCGCAACAGGCTGTGGCAGGGGATCTTGGTGTGCCCTCCGAACAAAATGCAGCGCTTCACACCAAGGCGACCGGTTTGGCGGTCAGGGGAGGCGCTGGAGCGCTGGCCGCGCTGGCGGCCGTTGTCGCCTCCGGCATCAGTCTGCCCGTGACGCTCGGTGCCGGCGCGGTGTCCGCACTGCTGCTCCTGTCGGGGGCGCGTGGCATCGGAAAGACGGCGGACTTCGGCAAAACGGAGTCGGCGAGCCTGGACGCGGAGCGCTTTGCCCGACGCGTGTCGATGACGGTGCTTGGCGCGTTGCGCGAGTGTGATCTGCTCGATCCCGCCATCAGGGACAGGCAGCTTGTGTTCTCTGAAACCGAGGGCGGCGCGGTTCGGGTGTTTCTGGACGCCTCGCCCGAAGCGTCCGCGCTGTTTTCCAAAAGCCTGGATGAGGCGCTCAGTCCCCTGGCGGATCAGCGGTATGCGGTGCCGCGGTATGAAACGCCTGTGCCCGAGGGCGGAGGACTGGCATCCCTGCTGCGCATGCTTCGTCCCGGACAGCCGGTGCTGGCGGGGTACCATCCCGTGCCGGACGAACTGGGCTTGAACAAGGAGCGGGCAGCCGTGTATGAGCGCCACTGGAACCATCATGTCAGCCGCGGGGAGGCGGTGTACCTGCGAAGTGCGGACGGACAGGCCGTGCTGGCACAGTTTGCGCTGCAGGATCCGCTGGGCGTGCAGAAGCAGGTGGCCGCCATTTGGCGGTGACGGATGGCGCAAATCGCAAGATGTGAGGCAACCCACACAATTCCTGACCGGCGGACAAGTTGTTTCCATCGTATAATGGGAACGTGTTCACAATGAGTCCCACAGGCTTCTGCCTGGTGGACAACAGCGCACGAAAGGGAGCGGCAGCATTTTGGGCGGCAAGAGGACAACGCAAAAATCGACGGGGCCGACAACGGAACCCGGACGGAACATACAGATACACTCCCGGGCAGACAACCGGGGACAATCCCAGGCGGACAGTCAGGGACAATCCCAGGCGGACAGCCGGACACATTCCCGGGCAGGCAGTCCGAGTCGGCTTCAGGCCCGCGAACAGCGGGAGGCCTGGCGAAAACTGGTGCGTGACACCCCCCGGATCGATCATCCCTGGCACGAGCAGCGGCGGGTGCTGTTTCATCTGGGGCTTCCCATATTCCTGGAGACCTTTCTGCGGATGCTCATCAACAATGTCAATGTGTTCATGATCAGCAAGCTCTCCGACGAAACCGTGGGTGCCGTGGGCGTGGCCAACCAAATCCTCAATTTCCTGCTGATGGTGTATGCCTGCATTGCCTTTGGCACCGCGGTGCTCATCAGCCAGAACCTGGGAGCCGGACGCCGCCATGTGGCGATGGATTCGGCCAATACGGCCATCGTGCTGTCCGCGACCACGGGGTTGAGCCTTGGCCTGCTGCTGATTCCCGCGGCGCCCTTCCTGCTGACCCTGATGCGCGTGCCGCCCCAGATGATGGACGCGGCGGTCTCCTATCTGCGCATCGTGGGCGCGGCATCCGTGTTCCAGGCCCTAGTCGGCACCATGTCCGCCATTTCCCGCAACTACCGGTATGCGCGCATCCCCATGATCATCACGCTGGGCATGAATGGCATGAATCTGGCCGGCAACGTGATGGTGGTGTACCGACCGTTCGGATTGCCGGATTTCGGGGTGGTCGGCATCGCCGTGTCCGCCGCCGTCAGCCAGGGCATCGCCGCGATCGTGATGTTTGTGCTGCTGTTTTCCCATCGGGAGATGAACCTCCGCTTTTCCATCCCGAGGCCGTTTCCGTACCGGACGGTTGGCCGCATCCTCGCGATCGGGTTGCCGGGGGGCGGAGACTCGCTGTTCTACAGCCTCATGATGATTGCCACCACCTACATCATCACGGGCATCGGGCCGGACGCGCTCACGGCATCCGTGTATCTGTCGAGCCTCATCTCCTTTGTCCAGGTGCTGGGCTTCTCGGTGGGACAGGCCACCATGATCCAGGTGGGTCATCTGGTCGGTGCCGGCAAGGATGTGCAGGCGTACCGGTTTTCGATGCGCAGCCACTGGCTGGCCATGGCGCTCAACGGCACGGTGTGCGTCATCTTTGTGATTTTCTCCCGACAGCTGCTGGGCATCTTCACGGACAATCCCGCCATCATTGCCATCGGCATGTCGGTGTTCCTCGTGGATCTGTTCCTGGAGCCGGGCAGACCCTGGAACATGGTGGTGGCCACGGCCCTGCGGGCCTCCGGCGATGTGGTGTGGCCGGTCATCGTGAGCATTCTGTCGCTCTGGGGCGTTTGTGTGCCGCTGGCCTTTTTGCTCGGATCGGTGCTGGGCTTCGGCCTGCCCGGCGTGTATGCGGCCTATGCCGCGGATGAGTATGTGCGGGGCCTGCTGATGTTTGTCCGCTGGCGCTCCGGGGTGTGGCGCAAAAACCGTGTGGTGGAGGCGCCGGACGCGGTGGCGGTTTCGAGCTGATCCCAATCCGTCACGCCATGTGAGAGGGTTTCAAGTCATCCCGCTTTGTGGTATCTTTTCATCAGGCATCACAGCAAGGGAGTGACGATCATGCGAGAAAAGAGGGCCCATTCACCCAGACCCTGGTATCGGTTGGACAACGCGGCCAATCTGTATCCGGGCGTGCTTTCCCGCCGCATCACCACGCTGTTCAGGTTTTCCATGACCCTCTTCAAGCCGGTTGACCCCATCCTGCTTCAGGAATCCATGGAAGCGCTGATGCCGCGTTTTCCCTATTTTCATGTGCGGCTCCGGCGCGGGTTCTTCTGGTATTATCTTGAGCAGAATCCGTTGCGGCCCCGGCCGCGAAAAGATGTCCGGTATCCAAACGGCAGGCTGCATCCACGTCTTGGCACCCATCACATGTTCTGTGTGCGATACTTCCAGAATCGCATCGCGGTGGAGTTCAGCCATGCAATTACAGACGGGACTGGCGCGCTGACCTATCTCAAGTCGCTTGTCTATGATTATCTCCGCCGCAGCGGGGAGGACCCCGGTGATCCCGGAGACATTCCCACGGCTGACCAGCCCTCTGCGCCTGAAGAGGCGGAGGACGGGTACTTGCGGTTCTATCAAAAGCCGTTGCCTTTGCCCGACAAGGGCAGGATGACCTTCCATCCGGAAGGCCGCATGCTGCATCCGGATGTGTATCTGGTGACAACAGGCATCTCTCCGATGGCCCCTGCGATGGCGGAGGCCAAGCGACGGGGTGTCACATTGACAGCGTTGCTGACAGCCGTCTACATGGATACATTGCAGGAGGCCCAGGATGCGATGGGCCTGCCCCAGCACAAGAAACGGCCGGTTGCGGTCTCTGTTCCCGTCAACCTGCGGACAATTTTCCCTTCGAAATCGCTTCGGAACTTCACCCTTTTTGTGAGTCCGGAAATAGATCCCAGACTCGGGGTCTACCCGTTTGATGAGATTCTGCAGATTGTGCGGCATTTCATGGCCTCACAAATCAATCAGAAGTCCCTCAGCCGCACCATCAGCCGGAATGTGGGGGGGACGCGCCATCCGTTGATACGGGTGATGCCATTGTTCCTCAAGCGGCTCATGTTTCCATTGTTGTACACGCGTATGGGAGAATGTTTGCATTCCGGCACCTTGTCGAACATCGGCCGGCTGGTCTTGCCTCCCGGCATGACGGCGCTGGTGGAGCGGGTGGAGTTCATCCCGAGTCCAAATCCCGTGAACCGTACCAATCTGTCGATGGTGGGGTACGATGGCAATCTGTACATGAATTTTGGGCGGGTCATCCAGGAAACCGATGTGGAAATGGGCTTTTTCCGCCGATTGATCAAGCTGGGCATTCCGGTTCGCATTGAGACGAACACTTGAAGCCCGCCAAAAGGGGAAAAGCTGTCCAATCATGTGAAGTCGAGCCATCAGGGAAACTGATGGACTGAAGCCTTGAGGAGGTGGAACAAGATGGCCTATTGTGTGAAATGCGGAGTGGAACTGCAGGACAAGGCGGAAGTCTGTCCGTTGTGCCAGACACCGGTGATGCTTCCGCCTTCGATGCGTGAGGAATTGTCTGACGGAGACTCGGGGTTGCTGTATCCCGATCGTTTGCCGCGGGGCATGCGCAGGAAGAACGATTTGATCCCTTCGGGGCCTGTGGTGCTGCTGGTGAGCATCCTGCTGCTCATTCCGTTTCTCGTGACGTTCTACACCGACTGGAAGGCTAACGGGCGCATCAGTTGGTCCTTCTATCCCATGACGTCGCTGGTGCTGCTCTGGCTCATGGTTGCCTATCCCGCGTTGCTCAAGCGGCACACCCTGTCCACCGCGTTTACCGTGGACGCGCTGGCAACCGCCGTGTTTCTGGTATCCCTGGATCTGTATGCAGACAAGGCGCTGGCGTGGTCCTGGTATCCGGCTTCGGCCCTGGTGCTGGTTTGGTTGTGCGTGATGCTGCCGTTCTGGCTGTTTCGCCGGCCGGTATGGATGGCGCTTGCCTACTTTGTTTCCGTGGGGCTGTTCCTGTGGCTGATGGAGTGGGTGACCGGCAGCGGGCCCTGGTTCCTCACGCTCGCGTTGCCGCTGACCGGCGCGGTGAGCTTGTGCGGATTGGGCTTCTGGATTGCCTTTCGGGTCCTCAAGGGACGGTTTGCCTCCCTGGCGCTGGGAACGTTGCTGCTCACCCTGCTGATGGTGGTGATTGATCTGTTGATTCGGTATCATCTGAACCGGACGGTGGAGATTTTCTGGTCGCCGCTGGCCGCGGCGGTGGGGTTGCCGCTGTCCCTGCTTTTTCTGGCCATCCATCGCAGTGCGGAGCTGCGGGCACTGTTGCACAAGCGGTTCCATCTGTGAGCGGTAACGCGCGGACGCTGCTGCACAAGCGATTCCATTTGTGAGCGGACATGTGTGGACGCAACGACAACCCCGCGCATTCATCAAAATGCTCACGCAACACATTGCACACCCGTGACGACAAGGAGTGACACCATGCCCTTTTCCAAAAAGACGCTTGATTTTCTGGTTGAGAACCGGATGCGGAATGATCGGCCCTGGTACAACGCGCACAAGGAGCAGTTCGCCGAGGTGGTGCTCCGGCCTTTTCAGGAGCTGGTGGTGGCGCTCGCGCCCACCATGCGTGAGCTGGATCCGCTGCTGGAGCTGTCCCCGAAGGTGGACAAAACCATTTCCCGGGTGTATCGTGACACCCGGTTCACGCACGACAAATCGCTGTTTCGCGACGTGATGTGGATTGCGTTCCGCCGGCCGAAGCAGGCGGGGCCCTGGGAGAGTCCGGTGTATTGGTTCGAGCTTTCTCCCAGGGGATTGGCCTGGGGCTGCGGCACCTACAAGGCCCCGACAGATTTTCTGGCCATCATGCGGCAGCGCATCCTGGCAGGGGATCCCATGTTTGAAAAGGCCAGGGAGATGGTCGAGTCACAGGATCGGTTCTCGCTCGACGGGGAGCGCTACAAACGCAGCAAGCATCCCGGGCAGCCTGAGTCCATGCGGTTCTGGCTTGACCGCAAGAGCGTGGGGCTGTCCACGGAAAGCAAGGATTTTCAGCTTGCGTATTCCAACCGGCTGGCCGGACAATTGGCGGAGGACTTCCGGATGCTCCATCCCATGTACCGGTTCTGGAGCAGCGTGGAGGAGGAGCGGATCGCTACCGCGCCGCACCGGAGGTGACCGATGGATTCAAATCCGGTTCCTGGTATCACAGGCAACGCTTCCAGCGGGGATATCCCTGCCAGTCCTTCCAGCAAAGACATTCCTGCCGGTCGGAGCATCCCGGCCATCCGTGAGATGCGGCTGCAGGAGTTCAAGCGGTTTTTCACATATCTGGAAAGCGATTTTCCGGCGGGAGAGTATCCGCCGTATGCCATCATGCGCGCCCAGCTCAAGCGGGGCGCGCTTGTGGGGCTTGTCTATGTGGACGCGTCCGGAGAAGACGCGGCCTACGCGTTCAACGCGGTGCAGGCCGGACAGGGGATGGTGCTCGTGAGCTATTATGCCGTGCTTTCGTCGCGCCGCGGTACCGGTGTGGGCAGTGCGTTTCTTCATGCGCTCGCTGAGAAGTATCAGGCATACCGCGGCATGGTGGTGGAGGTGGAAAAGCCGGAGCTGGCGTCATCGGAAGCGGAACGCACGTTGCGCGCGCGGCGCGTCCGGTTTTATGAGCGGGCCGGCTTCCGGCTGGTTCCTGCTGTGGACTACGCCATCTGGGGCATTCCCATGCATCTGATGCTTCGCCCGCTGCAAGACGGCAATTCCGCCATCGAGGCAGAATTGCCGTCCCTGATGCGCGCGCTGTACCTGCCCCTGCTGGGGCAAGCCTTCATCCGGCGGATGACATTGCGGTACCAGGTACCGTAACACAATTGTCACATAAGAGCCCTACTATTACAGATTTATTACGGTACCTGGTACCGTAACTTGATGTAGTCGCCGGCGGGCTTGTCGATGACGGCGTAGCCCGCGTCGGTGGCGGGATTGTAGTCGGGCTTCACGAGGCACGGCCAGTCCCAGATGCTGTATCCGTAATGCCAGGGGAGCGGTTCGCACGAATCGAACATGATGCGGAAGAAGTTCACCTGCTCCTCGAGATCCACGGGAGATTTGCCCACCAGCGTCCAGTCGTTGGGAATCATGCCCGAACCGGCGGTGGACGGGCAGCCCACCTCGGAGAAGAAGAACGGCTTGTCGAACTTTTCCACCACCGCCTGGATGCGGGCGATTTGGCGCGGCCAGTCATTGACGGGGTAGTAGCCCGACGAGGAAATGACATCGCAGGCATCCCACCATTTCACATTGTGCTCCTGATACTTGTCGCAGTTGTAGGTGACCAGGCCGCTGTAAACCTTGCGCACGTCCGCGATGAGCGCGCGCCATTCCGCCTCCCGGTGATCCGTCCCCACCAACTCGCATCCAGCGATCAGCATTTCCACGCCTTCCTGTTCGCTCAACACGGCGTAGTGGCGGATGTACTCGGTATAGCTCGCGAACCACTGGCTCCATTTGGGCTCGCAGGGCACGTCCTCGTCGAAGAACCGGATGAAGGCGCGCCAGTAGCCGTCCATGGGGTTGACCATGGGCTTCATGATGCGGCGGAGGCCCTTGTCCTTCGCGTAGCGGAACAGGGCCACCAGATCCTCGTCTTCCGGGATGCGCGGGTTGTCCTGCCAGAGGATCTCCGTGGAGTAGGTGTGTTCCTGTCCGGCCATCACGATGAAGTTGACCGTGTTGATGGCGCATTTTTCCACCATGTCGTCGATTTGCTTCTTGACGGCGTCCAGACTGTAGCCGGCGCCACGAAACAGGATGAAATTGAAGGAGTGGATGGAAGGAATGGCAATCATGGGAAACCTCCTTGCTTTGGGGGTGAAGCCGGCACCATATGCGGATCCGGCTGATGCTGCCTTGATTTTATCCCCGATGGGCCAGCCATGCAACCGTGAGAATGGGGATGGCGCCTCCGGGAAACTGTCCGCGCGCGGGTTTATGACATCGCCGGCTCATGATATGATGGGATAATCAGGATGAGCCCGGTCATGGGTTGACAACAACAGTGACGGCACAGATGAGGTGACAGATGGGACACAAAGCATTTGAGGCGCTGCGGTGCGCAATGGCGGAACGGATTCTTGTACTTGACGGGGCGCACGGCACCCTGTTTCAGTCGCGCAACCTGTCCGCGGCGGACTATGGCAAGGATCTCGACAAAATCGCGGAGGCCGCGGGCCTGTCCGCGCCCCATTTTCCCCAGCGGGGAAACCATGACATCCTCTGCCTCACCCGGCCGGACGTGGTGCGCGAGATGCACCGCGCCTATCTGGACGCGGGCGCGCGCATCCTCTCCACCAACACCTTCAATGCCAACGCGGTTTCGCAGGCGGACTACGGCTCCGCCGGGCTGGTGCCGCTGATCAACCGTGCCGCGGCCGGGTTGGCCCGTGCCGAGGCGGATGCGTGGGAAGCCGGCACCGGCGGGGATGTGTTTGTCGCCGGATCCGTGGGGCCCACCAACCGCACGCTTTCCCTTTCAAGGGAGGTGGAGGATCCCGCGGCGCGCGCCATCGATTTCGACACGCTCCGCGAAGCCTATGAGACACAAATCACCGCGCTCATCGAGGGTGGGGTGGACCTCGTCCTCATTGAAACCGTGTTCGATTCCCTGAATGCCCGCGCGGCGCTGGTCGCCGCCGAACGGGCCTGTAAGCGGCTTGGCCGCAGGGTGCCGGCCATCGTTTCGGGAACGGTGACAGACAAGTCCGGGCGCACGCTGTCCGGGCAGACGGTGGAGGCCTTCGCGGCATCCGTCCGCAGCCCGCTCCTGTGTGCCGTGGGCCTGAACTGCTCCTTCGGCGCGAGAGATCTGGTGCCGCATGTGCGCCGCCTGGCGCAGACACAGGCGCTGCCGGTCGGCATCCACCCGAACGCGGGCCTGCCGGACGCGTTCGGCCGGTATGTGGAAACACCGGAGCAGACGGCGGCGCTGCTGGCGGAGCTCATCGATGACGGCTTTGTCAACTATGTGGGCGGCTGCTGCGGCACCACGCCGGCGCACATCCGGGCCATCGCGGACACGGCGAACGCAAAGCTGCCCCGCATGGTGCCGGAACCGGACGGGGTGTTGCGCCTGGCCGGTCTGGAGGTCAAGGCCGTGACCCGGGAGAACAACTTCCTGAACATCGGCGAGCGCACCAATGTGGCGGGGTCGGCCAAGTTCGCCCGGCTCATCCGGGAGGGCAACTACCGCGAGGCGCTCGACATCGCCCGGGATCAGGTGGAGAATGGTGCGCAGGTCATCGACGTGAACATTGATGACGGACTGCTCGACGCCAAAAAGGAAATGCTGCATTTCCTGCGGCTGCTGGCGGCCGATCCGGACATCGCGCGGGTGCCGGTGATGGTGGACTCCTCGGATTTCGAGGTGCTGCTGATTGGCCTGAAGGCCATCCAGGGCAAGAACATCGCCAACTCCATCAGCCTCAAGGCCGGGGAGACGAAGCTGCTCGAACAGGCGCGCGCGCTGCGGCAGCTGGGCGCGGCCGTGGTGTTCATGGCCTTTGATGAAAAAGGTCAGGCGGACACCTTTGAACGCAAAATCGAAATCTGCGGACGCGCCTATCGGCTGCTGACCGAACAAGTCGGTTTTCCGCCGGAGGACATCATCTTCGATCCCAACATCCTGGCGCTGGCCACCGGCATGCCGGAGCACGACGCCTATGGGGTCGACTACATCCGCGCCTGCAAATGGATACATGAAAACCTGCCCGGCGCGAAGGTGTCCGGCGGCGTCAGCAACCTGTCGTTCTCGTTCCGCGGCAACAACCGCGTCCGTGAGGCCATGCACGCGGTGTTCCTGTATCATGCGGTGCAGGCCGGCATGGACATGGGCATCGTGAACCCCGGCATGCTTCAGCCGTACGAAGAGGTGGAACCGCAGCTGCGCGATTTGTGTGAGGATGTGGTGCTCAACCGGCGCCCGGACGCGTCGGAGCGTCTGCTGGCTCACGCGATGGGGCTTGCGGGAGAGACGGAGCAGTCCAGGCCGGATGTTGTGCCCGCCTGGCGGAGCGAGCCGGTGGATACCCGCCTGGTCCACGCTTTGGTCAAGGGCCTGGATCAATATGTGGAGGCGGACGTGCTCGAGGCGCTGCCCGCGCAGACCTCCGCGCTCTCGCTGATCGAGAATGTGCTGATGACCGGCATGAAGACGGTCGGGGATCTGTTTGCGGAAGGGAAAATGTTCCTGCCGCAGGTCATCCGGTCGGCCCGCGTCATGAAAAAGGCGGTGGCGGTGCTGCTGCCGTATATCGAGGCGGAGAACGCGGGCACCGCGTCAAAAGCCGGCCGCATCGTCATGGCCACGGTGGCCGGCGACGTGCATGACATCGGCAAGAACATTGTCGGCGTGGTGCTCGGCTGCAACAATTTCGAGGTGATCGATCTCGGTGTCATGGTGCCCAAGGAGGAGATTGCGGCCAAGGCGCGTGAGCTGAAGGCGGACATGGTGGGCCTTTCGGGCCTCATCACGCCATCATTGGAGGAAATGCGCCAGGTGGCCGACCACATGCGGGCCGAGGGGCTCACCATGCCCATCCTCATTGGCGGCGCGGCGACCTCCAAGGCGCACACGGCCCTGAAAATCGCGCCGATGTACCCGCATGGGGTCATCCACTGCCTGGACGCCTCCAAAAGCGTGGAGGTGGCTGCCATCCTGTGCGATCCCCACCGCCGCACCGCCTTCCTGGCGCAGATAGACGAGTCCTACCGGGAACTGGCCGGCCAGGTGACCCGGCTCGCCAGTGAAACCATTTCCCTCGAGGATGCCCGGATGGACCGGCTCCGCGACGGGTACGAGCCGCACCCCGTCCGCCCCGCCAAGCCCGGGGTCACCACACTCACCGACGTGGGTGTCCGCGCGCTGCGGCCGTTCATCAACTGGAATTTCTTCCTCAAGGCGTGGCAAATGCAGGGAACCGTGGAAAAGGTGCTGCTGGATCCGGAAAAGGGCCCCGAGGCGCGCCGCCTGCTGTCGGACGCACATGCCCTGCTCGATGCCTGGGAAACGGAACAGGATATTGGGCTTGTGGGCGTGTTCGGACTGTTCCCGGCCCTGGCCCGTCAGGAGGATGTGCTTGTCCACCGGGATGAAACCGCGTTCCGGGAAGGCGCGACCCCGCACCGAATCCATCTTCCCAGGCAGATTGTCCGCAAGGCCGTGCCCCATCTCTCGCTTGCGGACTTCATCCTGCGGGCGCACACGGGGGATGCCGCCAACCCGCACGACTGGCTGGGCATGTTTGCCGTCAGCGCGGGCCTGCATGCCGACCCCCTGATCGAGGCGGCCAAGGCGGCCGGAGACGACTACCGGGCCATCATGATCCGCCTGCTGTGCGACCGGCTGGCGGAAGCCTATGCCGAGTGGCTGCATCTGCGCATCCGGCGGATGGACTGGGGGTATGTGCCCGACGAGGATCTCACCATGGAGGATCTCTTCCATGAAAAATATGTGGGCATCCGGCCCGCGCCGGGGTATCCGGCCTGCCCGGATCACGCCCTGAAGCGGGAGATCCTCGCCTTGCTCGATCCTGCCGGGGAGACAGGCATCACCCTGACCGACAGCAACATGCTGGTGCCGGTTTCCTCCGTGGCCGCGCTGGTGTTCGCCTCCGGCAAGGCCAGGTACTTTGACGCAAGGGAGGGCATCTGAGCGGATGGAGCAACTCTCCGGCGTGGTGGAGCGCATCACCTTCAGCAATGAACAGAGCGGGTTTGCCGTGGTCAAGATCAAGTCCAAGGGCTTTCCGGACCTGGTGACGCTGGTGGGCACGCTGGCCACGGTGCGCGTCGGATCCACCATCCGTGTCAGCGGGGAGTGGCGGATGGACACCAAGTTCGGCCGGCAGTTTGCGGCGGCCTCCTTCGAGGAGACGGTGCCGGCGACGCTGGCGGGACTGGAGAAATACCTGGGCAGCGGACTCATCAAGGGCATCGGGCCCAAGTTTGCCAAGCTCATTGTCCGAACCTTCCGCAACGACACGCTGCAGGTGCTCGACGAGCGCCCGGAAGACCTCCATCGTGTGCCCGGCATCGGGGACAAGCGGGTGTCCATGATTCGCAAGGCTTGGCTGGAACAGCAGGAAATCAAGAACCTGATGCTGTTTTTGCAGGATCACGACGTGTCCACCCACTATGCGGGCAAAATCTACAAGACCTATGGCAACGCCGCCATCCAGACGGTGCGGGAGAATCCCTACCGGCTGGCGGACGACATCTGGGGCATCGGCTTCCGGACGGCGGACGCCATCGCAAAAAAGCTGGGCGTGGACCCGCTTTCCTACGCGCGGTGCCGGTCCGGCATCCTGTATGTCATCAACGAGCTGTCCGGCCAGGGACACTGCTATGTGACGCGCCCGCAGCTCGAAAAGGCGTGTGAAAAGCTGCTGGAGCTGCCGGCGGACGTGATTGGCCGATCCCTGTCGCAAATGGCGATCGACCGCGACATCGTGGTGGAGCATCCGGATCAGCCGGCGGGCCTGCGCCTGACGGAAACCGCGAGCGAGGCCATCGCCGATCCGAACGCGCTGTTGTGGCTGCCGGTGTTCTGGTACGCGGAGACGGGCGTGGCCACCCGGCTGCTGACGCTGATGGGCACACAGAGCCCGTATCGGGACATGGATCCGGAGCCCGTGCTGGCCCAAGCCGAGCGGGAGAGCGGATTGACCTACGATCCGGTGCAGCGGGAGGCGGTGCGCATGGCGGTTTCCGCCAAGTGTACGGTGCTGACGGGCGGGCCGGGTACCGGCAAGACCACCACCACGCTGGCCATTCTGCGGGCTTTCGAGGCCTTCGGTGCCAATGTGCTGCTGGCCGCGCCCACCGGACGCGCGGCCAAGCGGCTGGCGGAGACCACCGGGCGGGAGGCCCGGACCATCCACCGGCTGCTGGAGTACAAGCCGCCGGAGGGGGCCGCGCGCAATGCCGAGAATCCCCTGGTGTGCGATGTGCTGGTGGTGGATGAAACCTCCATGGTGGACATCCTGCTGCTGTACGATCTGCTCAAGGCCGTGCCGGAGACGGCGGTGCTGCTGCTGGTGGGCGATGTGGACCAGCTCCCGTCCGTGGGGCCGGGCAACATTCTGCTCGACGTGATGGCCTCCGAACGGGCCGCGGTGGTGCGGCTCACCCGCATTTTCCGGCAGGCGGAGGGCTCGGCCATCATCCGCAACGCCCACCGGATCAACCGGGGGGAGATGCCGGATCTCAAAACCGTGCGGGATGCCGATTTCTTCTTCATTGAGCGGGAGGATCCGCATGAGGCCGCGCTGACCATCCAGGATCTGTGCGCGCGCCGGCTGCCGGCCCGGTACGGCTTCAACCCCATGACCGACATCCAGGTGCTGTGCCCCATGCAGCGCGGGGAGACGGGCGCCGCGGCCATGAACGGATTGCTGCAGCAGGCGCTGAATCCCTCTCCGGAAACCGTGAAGTACGCGGGCAATGTGTACCGTCTGGGCGACAAGGTGATGCAGATTCGCAACAATTACGACAAGAATGTGTTCAACGGCGACATGGGGACGCTTGCGGGCATCGATCGCGAGGATGGCACGGTGACCATCCGGTTCGACGGACTGCCGGTGCCCTATGAGATATCGGAGCTCGACGAAATCATGCCGGCCTACGCGGTGACCGTCCACAAGGCGCAGGGCAGCGAGTATCCCGTGGTGGTGGCACCCATCGGCACACAGCACTACATGATGCTGCAGCGGAACCTGCTGTATACCTGCGTCACACGGGCCAAGCGCCTGCTGGTGCTGGTGGGCTCGCGCCGGGCGCTGGGCATGGCGGTGGCCAACAACCGCATCCGCAAGCGCAACACGCGCCTGGCCGACCGCATCCGCAACGGCGTGCCGGCAGCGGGCGGTGGTGCGTCGACGTGACACAATCCGTAGGCAGACCGCGTGCCACCGACGTGACACAATCCGGCGGCAGACCGTGTGCCATCGTGGCAGACTGCGCGGCGGGCGCTGTTCCACAAGGCGGAACCCGCTGCGACGCGGGACTTGCCGGAACCGGGACGGATGAGTATAATGAGATGAACAAACAAGCGATTTGTCTGTGGGAGGTACCATCATGAAACACATCAAGACATTGGCGGGCGCTACGCTCAACAAGGACATCAAGAAGGCGGGCTGCGGCGAATGCCAAACATCCTGCCAATCCGCCTGCAAAACATCCTGCACCGTCGCCAACCAGAAGTGCGAGCGCTGAGCCTCCGGCAAAAGCGGCTCCCAGCGGCCTGCCGCCGGGAGATTTTTCTGTGGAGCGCATCCGCGTTGGGGAAAGACAAACAGACCCATTCAACGCAACCGGCATGAGGGGCTTGTCAGCAAGCCCCTTTCCCATGTCCGAAAACGGCGGCATGTCCGGCCGTGGGCCCGGCCGTATCGCGGGAACCAGGCGCGGCAGCCAATCGGCAACAGTTTTGAACACACAGTGCAAGCCAACAGCAACAGTTGGAACGGGGAGATCACATGGTTCATGCTTTTTCTATGGACAATACCCACATGGCGGTGGACGTCAACAGCGGCGCCGTGCACGTGCTCGACGCGCTGGCGTACCGGGTGCTGGCCTGCCTCGACGACACGGGCGCGGTGGCGGATGAAGCCGCGCTCGAGGCGTTGCGCGGGGAGAACACCCCCGAAGCCGTTGCCGAAGCGCTCGAAGAGCTGATGACGCTCAAGCGGGAAGGGTTGCTCTTTACGGAAGACCCATATCGGGACATGCTGCCGGTCTGGAACAAGTCCACCGTGGTCAAGGCCCTGTGCCTGCACATCGCGCACGACTGCAACCTGCGCTGCAAATACTGTTTTGCCGGAACCGGCGAATACATGGGACACCGGTCGCTCATGAGCGCGGAGGTGGGGAAGAAGGCCATCGACTTCCTGCTTCAGAACTCGGGCAACCGGCGGAACCTCGAGGTGGACTTCTTCGGCGGCGAGCCGCTGATGAATGTCCAGGTCATCAAGGACATCGTGGCGTACGCGCGCGAGCGGGAAGCGGCCGCGAACAAGCATTTCCGGTTCACGCTCACCACCAACGCCACCCTGCTGACCGAAGAGATCATGCAGTGGGCCAACGGGGTCATGGACAACATTGTGCTGTCCATCGACGGCCGGAAGGAAACCAACGACCGCATGCGGCCCCGTGTGGACGGCTCGGGCACCTATGACCGCATCCTGCCCAAAATCCGGGAAATGGTGGCACTCCGGGGGGAACGCAGCTACTATGTCCGGGGCACCTTCACCCGCGCAAACCTCGATTTCGCAAGCGATGTGCTGCACCTGGCGGATCTCGGGTTCGAGCAGGTTTCCGTGGAGCCCGTGGTGGCCAGCGCCGATTCCGGCCTGGACCTGCGCGAAGAGGACATGGATGCCTGCCGGGCCGAGTACGAGCGGCTGGCACGCGAATATGTGACGCGACGCAGGGATGGGCGCTGGTTCAGCTTCTTCCATTTCAACCTCGATCTCGAGGGCGGCCCCTGCGTGGCCAAGCGGCTGCGCGGCTGCGGTTCCGGCACGGAGTACCTGGCGGTGACCCCCGAGGGGGATCTCTATCCCTGCCATCAGTTCGTGGGACAGCCGGAATTCCAGATGGGCACCGTTTTCGAGGGTGTGAAGGACACGGAGATGCGCAACCGCTTCATCCAGACCACCGTCTACAACAAGCCCGAATGCGACGCCTGCTGGGCCAAGTTCTACTGCAGCGGCGGCTGCGCGGCCAACGCGTGGCAGTTCAACGGCGATCTCATGAAGCCCTACGCCATCGGCTGCGAGCTGGAGAAGAAGCGGGTGGAATGCGCGCTCTGGATCAAGGCGCAGGAGATGCTGCAGGGGGAAGCTTCACTTGAAGCGGCTGAACAAGGATAGCCTTCATGCCTGGGTGCGGGTGGGCCGCGTCATGCCACAGCGACGCACAGTGGTTGTGAACAAACTGTGAACGCCGGCGGTTGCACTTGTGCCCTGGAACGTGAAAGATTTATAATACCTGAGTGACTGCCCACAAACAGGAGGAGGAAATCCCCGATGAACGACAAGAAAACCTGGAAACTGTACCTGACGCTCGCTGTCATCGCGGCGCTCACCGTGCTGGCCATCGTCGGCGCCGGCCCGACGGAGAACCGCGTGGTGAAGAGCGCGGCGGACATCCGCACCGGCATTGACATCCGTGGCGGCATCAATGCCATCCTGGTTCCCGTGTATCCGGAAGGAACCAGCAACCCGGACGTGATTCAGGACCTGAACACGGCCAAGGAAATCCTCACGGTGCGGCTCGATTCAAAGGGGGTCTACGACAAGAACCTCAATATCGACACCACCAACGAGCGCATCATCCTGGAAATTCCGTGGGCCCAGAACGAAACCAATTACGATCCGCAGGCGGCCCTGCGCGAGCTCGGCAGCACCGCCCGGCTGACATTCCAGGAAGTCGATGAATCCATGATCGACGCCAACGGCAATCCGCTGCCCACCGGCAAAATCATCATGGACGGTGGTCTGGTGGACGATGCGGATTATGGCATCGATACCGAGACCAACGGATACAGCGTGTTCCTCACCCTGACCAAGGAAGGCCAGACGGCGTTTGCCGACGCCACGGGACGGCTCATCAACCGGCGCATCGCGATATTCATGGATGACGTGAACATCTCCGCGCCCACGGTCAGCACCCGCATCGACAGCCCGAACGCGCGCATCACCGGCAACTTCACCATGGAGGAGGCCAAATCGCTGGCCGACCGCATCCGTTCCGGCGCGCTGCCCTGCAAGCTCGAAACGGTCTCCGTGGACTCCATCAGCCCCACGCTTGGACGCGGCGCGCTCAATGTGACCCTGATGGCCGGCCTGCTGGCCTACATCCTGGTCTGCCTGTACATGATTCTGATGTACCGCCTGCCCGGTCTGGTTGCGGCCATCGCGGTCACCGGCATGGTGGCGCTGCAGGTACTGCTGCTGGCGAACCTGAACATTTCACTCACCCTGCCCGGCATCGCCGGCATCATCCTGTCGGTGGGCATGGGCGTGGACGCGAACGTCGTCATCTCGGAACGCATCCGGGAGGAGCTCAAGGCCGGCAAGACCTTCCGTTCGGCGGTCGATGCGGGCTTCAACCGCGCCTTTGTGGCCGTGCTCGACTCGAACATCACCACACTCATCGCGGCCGGCGCGCTCTACTTCCTCGGCACAGGCCCCATCCGCGGCTTCGGTCTCACGCTGGGACTTGGCGTCCTGGTCAGCTTCCTTTCCGCGGTGACAGTTTCGCGCATCATGCTGCGGCATGTGTCGATGCTGTCATTTGCACGGAAAAAGTGGCTGTACCGCGTGAACGCATAAGGGAGGGGAAAAGAGATGAAAAATCTGGAAATACTCAACTACCGAAAGTTCGGCTTCATATTCAGCGCGGCCATCCTGCTGATTCTGCTGGCCACGTTCTTCTTCAACGGCCTCACGCTGGACATCACCTTCAAGGGCGGTACCCGCATGACCTTCGAGGCCACGGAACACATCGATTTGTCGGCTGCCGCGGCGCTGGCAAAGCAGACCGTGGGTGAGGAGGTCACCGCCTCCATCATGGAAACGTACAATGCCGAGAACACGTCGGACAAGGTGGAGATGCTCCGCCTGGATGTCGCCGGCAGCGATCCGCTGACCGACGCGGAGTCCATTGCGTTGCGTGAGGCCATCGGCGGCGCGTTCCCCGTGGATCTGGAATCCAGCCGCAACGAGACGGTCAGCATCACGCCGAGCATCGGCCGGGAGACCCTCGAGAAGGGCCTGCTGGCAGTCATTGTCTCCTCCGTGCTGATTCTGTTCTACGTGGCCTGGCGCTTTGCCATCATGTCCGGCTTCTCCGCGGCCTTCACCGCGGTACTCGCGCTGATTCACGATGCCGGCATCATCTTCGGCATCTACATCGCGTTCCGGCTGCCGCTCAACGAGGGGTTCATCGCGGCCCTGCTGACGGTCATCGGCTATTCCATCAACGACACCATCATCATGTACGACCGCATCCGCGAGAACAGCACGCTCATGCGCAAGCATCCGCTGGCGGAGATTGTCAATGTCAGTGTGAGACAAACCCTGGCGCGCACCATCAACACCACGGTCACCACCCTGATGTGCCTGATGGCGCTCTACGCGTTTTCCGCCGCCAACAACATCCAGTCGCTGAAGGACTTCAGCCTCACCTTGTCCATCGGCATGATTGCCGGCACCTACTCCTCCATCTTTGTCGCCATTCCGCTCTGGTTTGAAATCCGCCAGCGCAAGCTGCAGCACAAGCTGCAGGCCGCCGCAAACTGATTCCTGCCGGTCAGGGGATGTCCGGACACCCTCCGGGCATCCCCTTGAACCTTCGGCGGGAGGGTGCGTCGCAGGACGCCCTTCCCACGCGGGTCAAAAAAGGTGGGTTGCGGATCCCGCGCCCGAAAACAGGCTTGACACGGAACGCCGTCTGAATTATACTTGATTTTGCCTTGTGGCAGTTTTTTTTTGTCGCAAAAAAAGGAAAGACAGGGGTGCAGCGATGAGAACCAGAATCACCTTGTCTTGCAGCGAATGCAAGCAGCGTAACTACGACACCATGAAGAACAAGAAGAACGATCCCGACCGGCTCGAAATGAGCAAGTACTGCCGTTTCTGCAGGAAGCACACGCCTCACAAGGAAACGAAATAATCCAAACGATGGGAGAAGCTAACGATGACAGAGCAGAAAAAGGAAAAGCTGCCACAGCGTGTCGCCCGTTTTTTCCGTGAAATCCGCATGGAACTGAAGAAGGTCATCTGGCCCACGAAGCAGCAGCTCATCAACAACACGCTCATTGTGTTTGCGGCCTGCCTGCTCATCGGGGCCATTGTCTGGATTGCGGACGCGGGGCTTGGCATCCTTTACAAGGCTGTTTTCGGTGGTTGATGACAACTGGCGGCGAAGAACCGGATGTTTTCGCCCCGTGGTGTCGCCACAGCCGGATTCCGCATGAGAGGAGGGTCAGGAGCGCTGTCTCCGCAACAAGATGATGGAAGACGCAAGATGGTATGTTGTCCATACCTATTCCGGGTATGAGAACAAAGTGAAGGCCAATCTCGAGAAGATCGTGGAAAACCGTCGCATGCAGGACTATATCATTGATATCGTCGTGCCGATGGAAGAGCAGATCGAAATCAAGGATGGCAAGAAAAAGGTTTCTCTGAAAAAGGTTTTCCCGGGTTATGTCCTGGTCAAGATGATCATGTCGGATGATTCCTGGTATGTGGTGCGCAACACACGCGGCGTCACAGGCTTTGTGGGACCGGGATCCAAGCCGGTCCCCCTGTCGGACGAAGAGGTCCGCACCATGGGTGTGGAGCAGTTCGAAACCGTGGTCGACTTCGAGGTGGGCGACAGTGTGCGCGTCATCGAGGGTCCGCTCGACGGATTCATCGGCACGGTGGAGGAAATCAGTCTCGACAAGAAAAAGGTGCGGGTATCGGTTTCCATGTTCGGCCGGGAAACACCGGTGGAGCTGGAATTCACCCAAATCGTCAAACTCTGAGTGGATGCGGCTTCGGCCGTTTCCAAAACAAGGCCCGCGGCGGTTGCCGCGCAGGCCGGCTCCCGGCCGATGGCCGGGAAACAATCATGGCAAGGGCGCGCAAGCGTTTTTGATATGCCCGAACGGGTACTGACGGCAATCGCCGTCAGACGAGCTAACTGGGAGGTGGACACACATGGCTAAGAAAGTAATGGGTTACGTGAAGCTTCAGCTGAATGCTGGCAAAGCGACACCCGCTCCACCGGTTGGACCAGCACTCGGCCAGCATGGCGTCAACATCATGGGATTCGTCAAGGAATTCAATGAGCGGACCGCCAAAGAGGTCGGATTGGTCATTCCGGTTGTCATCACGGTCTATACGGATCGTTCCTTTACCTTTATCACCAAGACTCCTCCGGCTGCCATCCTCATCAAGAAGGCCTGCAAAATCGAATCCGGTTCTGCCAAGCCGAACAAGGACAAGGTTGCCACCATTACCCGGGACGAAGTGCGTCGCATTGCGGAACTGAAGATGCCCGACCTCAATGCGGGCAGCGTCGAAACCGCCATGAGCATGATTGCGGGTTCCGCGCGCAGCATGGGCGTTGTCGTCGTCGACTGAAACCGGGAGTGAAAACAGGCAGGCAGGCAGGGTTTCGGCCAGGGTCGAAATCGGAACTGTGGGAGGGAGCAATCCCGAAAAGAGACCACAAAGGAGTGCGTGAAACATGAAAAGAGGCAAGAAGTATTTGGAAAGCCTCAAGTTGGTCGACAGGGTTTCCCTGTACGAACCCACCGAGGCGTTTGAAATTGTCCAGAAGGCGGCCAGGGCCAAATTCGACGAAACCGTCGAGGCTCACATCAAACTGGGTGTCGACTCCCGTCATGCCGACCAGCAGGTCCGCGGCGCGGTGGTCCTGCCGCACGGTACCGGCAAGACGGTGCGCGTGCTGGTGTTCGCCAAGGGCGAGAAGGCAACCGAAGCCGAGCAGAACGGTGCCGATTATGTCGGTGCCGAGGATCTGGTCACCAGGATTCAGAAGGACAACTGGTTCGAATTCGACGTTGTCGTCGCAACCCCCGACATGATGGGCGTTGTGGGCCGTCTGGGTCGTGTGTTGGGTCCGAAGGGCCTCATGCCGAACCCGAAGGCCGGTACCGTGACCATGGATGTCACCAAGGCCATCGCCGACATCAAGGCCGGTAAGATCGAGTACCGTCTGGACAAGACCAACATCATCCACTGCCCCATCGGCAAGGTTTCCTTTGGAACCGAGAAGCTGCGCGACAACTTCCACACGCTGATGGACGCCGTTGTGAAGGCGAAGCCGTCCGCCGCGAAGGGCCAGTACCTCCGCTCCGTGACCGTCACCTCCACCATGGGCCCCGGCGTGAAGATCAACGGACAAAAGGTACTGGATTAAGGCGCAGGCAGGAGATTACTTGCTCTTTTTACGAAAAGAATGGCGAGTTTGGCCATTGTTTTCGTAAATCCATAGAGCAAGTTAACTCGTGCCAAGCTTAAGGCGCAGGCAAGAATTCTCTTGACAGCGTCATGCCCCACAGGGTATAATCCGCCTTGTGGCAATTTCATACAGACCTAAGACAGCAGGAGCCTTCGGGCATAACGTTTTCTTCCTGCCGAGGCCAGGATTCCGGTGCAATCATACGGCACCTTTCCCTGTCCGCGGCGCGGATAACGGAAAGGTGCCGTTTTTGTCTGAAATGTCTGGCAACAGACAGGTGAAACTGGCGCAAAGCCCGCCATACACGTTCTTCGGAGCGTTCAGGGCGTATTTTGGAAGAAGGAGGTGTCAGCATGCCCAGTGAAAAAGCAATGCTCGCCAAGCAGGAGCAGGTTCGTGAACTGGCCCAAAAGCTCAAGGAAGCCAAAGGCATGGTGCTGGCCGATTATCGCGGCCTCACCGTCGAACAGGACACAAAGCTGCGCAAAGAACTGCGTGAAGCGGGGATCGACTATCAAGTCATCAAGAATTCCATCATTCATTTCGCAGCCAAGGATGCGGGTCTGGAAGAACTGGAACCGTATCTCAACGGACCGACGGCGCTCGCAATGAGCTCCGTGGATCCGGTTGCCCCGTCGAAGCTGCTTGCCAAGTTCGAAAAGAGTTTTGAGAAATTCGAACTCAAGGCCGGTGTCGTCGAAGGCAAGGTTGTCGATGTGGAAGGCGTCAAGGCCATTTCGAATCTTCCCTCCAAGGAAGAGCTCATCGCCAAGATGCTCGGCAGCCTGAAGAGCCCCATCAACGGGTTCGTCAACGTGCTCAATGGAAACATGCGTGGTCTGGTTGTTGCGCTCAATGCCGTCGCGGAAAAGAAACAGTCCGCGTAAGCCCGCGCAATGGGGGACACGGGGCATGTTGAGGCATCGTGTCCGTACAGGATTCAAAAAACAGCTGTCGACGGCAAAGGCCGCGACAAACAACATGATGGAGGTATTCTAAAATGTCTGAAAAAGTAACAAAGATGATTGAAGACGTCAAGGCGTTGACCGTTCTGGAACTGGCTGAGCTGGTGAAGGCCCTTGAAGAGGAGTTCGGTGTGTCCGCCGCCGCGCCTGTCGCGATGATGGCTGGTCCCGCTGCCGGTGCTGCTGCGCCTGCCGCCGCCGAAGAAGAGAAGACCGAATTCGACGTCGTCCTCAAGGACGCCGGTTCCGAGAAGATCAAGGTCATCAAGGTTGTGCGCGAAGTCACCAGCCTGGGCCTGAAGGAAGCCAAAGACGTGGTCGAAGGCGTTCCCTCCACCATCAAGGAAGGCATTTCCAAGGACGACGCGAACGCAATGGCCGCGAAGTTCAAGGAAGTCGGCGCCACCGTCGAAATCAAGTAATTGTCCTGACAATCAAAAGAGGGGGGGATCCGGCAACGGATCTCCTCTTTTTTACATCCGGGAACGTTTTGCCTCGAATTCCTGTGACAACAGGCTTGCAGGAGTGCTGAATTAGTAGTATTATAAGAAACAACTAATAGGGATCGTCACCCACGCGATCCGTGCATGACGACACGGCTGGTTTGCGGAAAGGAATCATCATGACCGAGAATACGCACCTTGGGGTCAACGAACAGGACCATCTTGTCATTGGGGGCTGTGATACCACCGAACTGGCCGCCACATATGGCACGCCCCTGTATGTGATGGACGAGATGGCCATTCGGGAAAACATTCGGATGTATCGTGATGCCATGACCCGCTATTATGAGGGGCAGGGCATGGTGCTGTATGCGAGCAAGGCCTTTTGTTCCACCGCGCTGTGCCGCATCGCGCATCAGGAGGGCATCGGGCTGGACGTGGTGTCCGGTGGTGAAATTCAGACCGCGTTGGCGGCCGGGTTTCCCATGGACAGGGTCTGGTTTCACGGCAACAACAAGACGCCGGAGGAGCTGGCGCTGGCGCTGACCTGCGGCATTGGCCGGATTGTGGTGGACAATCTTGAGGAGCTGGCCCTGCTCGACCGCATTGCGGCGGAACACGGCCGGCAGATTGAGATTTCCGTGCGGGTCAAGCCCGGTGTGGATGCCCACACGCACGATTTCATCCGGACCGGCAGCATCGACTCCAAATTCGGCGTGGCCCTGGAGAATGGCGAGGCATTGCGCTTTGCCGAGCAGACACTGAAAATGCCGCATATCACCCTGATGGGCATTCATTGTCACATCGGGTCCCAGATATTCGACTTGGCGCCGTTCGAACTCACCGCGGAGGTGATGCTAGGGTTTGCGGCGGAGGTTCGTGACAAGCTGGGCATTGAAATCCGGGAGCTCAACCTTGGCGGCGGTTTCGGCATCAAGTATACCCCCACGGATGATCCCGTGGCGTACGATCGCTACATCCAGTCCGTTTCCCGGGTGGTGAACCGGGTTTGCCGGGAGAAGGGCCTGAAACGGCCGTTCATGATCATGGAGCCGGGACGCTCCATCGTCGCGTCGGCCGGCCTGACGCTGTACCGTGTGGGCAATGTGAAGCAGATTGAGGATGTCAGAACCTATGTGGCGGTGGATGGCGGCATGTTCGACAATCCCCGGTATGCCCTCTACCAGTCAAAATACAGTTTCCACCTTGCGAACCGGATGCGCGCGCAAGCCGATCAGGTGGTGACGGTGGCGGGCAAGTGCTGCGAGTCCGGTGATTTGCTCGGCAGGGATGTGCCGCTGCCCAAGGCGCAGCCGGGAGATCTGATGGCTGTGCTGGCCACCGGCGCCTACAACTATTCCATGAGCAGCAACTACAACCGCAATCCAAGACCGGCGGTGGTGCTGGTGCGCGATGGACGCCATCGCGTGATTGTCCGCCGCGAAACCCTGACCGATCTCATCCGAAACGACGTGATCCCGGACGATTTGGAGGCATAAAAAAGGCCGGCGGCATGTTGCCTGCTCCCGCTTGTGGCGGATGTTTTCTTGACAGGGACACCGGCCCCCGATATCATGGGGTATGGGTCTGCGCAAACGCTTCCCGCATCTGGATTGGCGCAACCGCTTCCGGTGCCTGGAATGGCGCAAAGACCCCGCAGGAGGATGCTATCTTGGCAAAACCCATTGTGGCGGTTGTTGGACGCCCGAATGTTGGAAAATCCACATTCTTCAACTACCTGGTCGGCAAACGCGTGGCCATCATCGAGGACACCCCCGGTGTCACCCGCGATCGCATTTACGCGGAAGCGGAATGGCGCGGGCGTCCGTTCATGCTCATAGACACCGGCGGCATCGAGCCCCATTCGGACGACTACATCAAGCAGCAGATGGTTCGCCAGGCACAGATTGCCATTGAGACGGCGGATGTCATCCTGTTCATGGTGGACATTCGGACGGGTCTGACGGCCGCGGACGAGGAAGTCTCCGTGCTGTTGCGCAAATCCGTCAAACCCGTTGTCCTTGCGGTCAACAAGGCCGACAGCATTGGCGCGGTGCCGGCGGAGGCCTACGAATTCTACAACCTGGGCATGGGCGAAATCTACCCGGTTTCCTCCATCCATGGACTGGGAACCGGTGATTTGCTCGACGCCCTGTTCGAACACTTCCCCGCCGAGGGTGAGACGGATGAGGAGAACGATGCCATCAAGGTGGCGATCATCGGCAAGCCCAACGCGGGCAAATCCTCGCTGATCAACCGGCTGGTGGGTGAAGAACGCGTCATTGTCAGCGATGTGCCGGGAACCACCCGCGATGCCATCGACACGTTCCTGACGCACAATGACAAGCCGTACATGTTCATCGACACGGCGGGCATTCGCCGCAAAAGCCGCATTGAGGAAGGCATTGAGCATTACAGCACCCTGCGGTCCTGGGCGGCGGTGGAGCGCGCGGATGTCTGCGTGGTGCTCATTGACGCGAAGGACGGTGTCACCGAACAGGACACCAAAATCGCCGGATACGCCCACGAACAGGGCAAGGCATCCATCATTGTGGTCAACAAATGGGATCTTGTGAGCAAGGACACGGGCACGCTTGAAAAATTCCGCAAGGAAGTCATCGAGAAGCTGGAATTCATGAGCTATGCCCCGGTGCTGTTCATCTCCGCAAAAACCGGACAGCGCGTGGAGCGCCTGTACGAGCTCATCGACTATGTGCACGAGCAGGCTTCCTTCCGCATCCAGACCGGTGTGCTCAACGACGTGCTCAACGAGGCCGTCGCCATGGTGCAGCCGCCATCCGACAAGGGGCGCCGCCTGCGCCTGTACTACATGACCCAGACA
>JAEWSN010000045.1 GCA_023459915.1 Bacillota bacterium | reverse complement strand
TCCCAAGGAAGGCTCGTACACCAACTACCTCTTCGACAAGGGGATCGACAAGATCTGCAAGAAGGTGGGCGAGGAGGCGGCGGAGGTGATCATTGCCGCCAAGAATGCCTCCGGCGCGGAAATCCGGTACGAGGTATCCGATTTGCTGTATCACCTGATGGTGCTGATGGTGGAGCAGGGCGTCACCTGGGAACAGGTGTTCACCGAGCTCGAGGGCCGGCGCTGAGACCGGCAGGGCGCGGAGGTTCGGGGAACTCCCTGAACTTCCGCGCCCTGCGGTGTCATGCCGGTCTGCCGGCGATGGACCTGTTCCGAATGCCCGCGCGCCGCGCGGGCATTCTCATGGGTGTGCCATGGCCATGCCGGCGTCATGGGCGGCCAGCACCCGATCGAGCTTGTCGTTGTACGCGGCATCGATTTGCTGGCGTTCCGGATGGGCCTGCAGGTAGGCGATGGTTCTTGCGATGCCTTCCCGGAAAGGGACCCTGGCCTCAAACCCGGGGACAAAGCGTTTGATTTTACTGTTGTCGTAGATGACCGAACTGATTTTGTCACCGAACAGGCTCCCTGCCTCCTCGGGCATGAAGGCACAGAGGAATTCCGAGGAGACATGCGCCACCTGCGCACGCAGGCCGGCGGCTTCCGCAATGGTCTCCAGGATGGCTTCCCAGGTCATCACTTCGCCCGAGGTGATGTGGAAGGCTTCGCCAATGGTGTCCGGATTGCCCAGCAGCCCCGTGAATCCGCGCGCGAAGTCCTCGTTGTGGGTGATTTCCCACAGGGAGGTGCCGTCGCCGGGGACGATGATCCGCTTGCCGCGGCGCATCCTGTCGATGAGTGTCCAGGGCTTGTGCCAGCTGTTGAGCACATAGGGGATGCAGATGTCCCCATAGGTCAGCGACGGCCGGACAATGGTGGCGGGGAACCCCTGTTCCCGAACCGCCTGCAGAAAAACCGCCTCGCTGGCCGCCTTGTTGCGCGCGTACGGGGAGAATGGGTTTTCAAGCGGGGTTTGTTCGGTGACGATGTGTGAACGCGCCGGACGCCGGTAGGCGGATCCGGAGCTGATGAACACATAATGATCCGTTTTTCCGGCGAACAGGCGGATGTCGCGGGCCGCCTCGTCGGGCGTGTAGACCATCCAGTCCACCACCGCGTCGAAATGCCCGCCCGCCAGCAGGCCGGCGATGCCGGATTCATCGGCCATGTCCCCGATGCGCTGTGTGACGCCGGGCGGCGTCAGCTCGGGCCTGGTGCCGCGGTTGAGCAGGCTGACGTCATGCCCTTCCTCGAGGAGCCTGCGGGTGACCCCGGAGCTGATGATGCCCGTGCCGCCGATCATGAGAATCTTCATGTGAACCTCCCTTGTGCGCCGCGGCGCGCTGGGGCGCCGCATGTCCTGAACACGAGTTTATCAGATCCGGCACAGGGATCACAACCCTGTTGCGGCGCAACATGGTATAATGAGGAAGCGTCCGGGTTTCCGGCGCGTTCCCTGCCGGTGAACCGTAAAACCATCCGCCCGGCAGGCAGCTCTCTGGAGGTTGCACATGCTGAATTTACGGCAGGTATTGTCGGAAAAGGGATTCCGGATGACATCCCAGCGCGAGGCCGTGCTCCGCACATTGGAAGCCTGCGAGGGAGAACACCTCACGGTGGAGGAAATCTACAACCGCACACGGGAACAGGCGCCCGACATCGGCATTGCCACCGTATACCGCACCCTTCAACTGCTCACGGACATCGGGTTCCTCACCCGTGACTATCTGGGGGACAACACCGTGCGGTATGAAATCAGCCATGAGGAGGAGCCCCATGGGCATCATCATCTGGTGTGCCTGTCCTGCGGCGCAATCCTCGAAACGGAGGCGGATCTCATGGAGGCCATCGAGGACATGCTGCAGCGCAAATACGGGTTTGAAATTGTCAATCACAGAATTCAGTTTCTGGGATATTGCGCGGCATGCATCCGGGCGCGCGGCTCGAAAGAGGAGAAAGCATGATACCGGCCCGTGGCTCGAAAGAGAAGAAAGCGTGATCCCGACCCGCGGATCGAAAGGAAAAAGGTGTGATCCCGCCCCCCATGTGGATTTGGTTGCCATGATTGCGCAAATTTGGTGTTAGGAGCCGGTTTGCGCGGGTATAAACAGGATGAGCACATGTTGTGCGGGTGAAACGATGAAAGGAGAACAATCATGAATAAGGCGGATCTTGTCGATCTCATCGCCCAAAAGGCGGAATTGACCAAAAAGGAAGCCGGATGCGCGCTGGACGCCATGATGGAAAGCATCAGCGGCTCGCTCATCAGCGGAGAGAAGGTCACACTGGTTGGCTTCGGCACCTTCGATGTGCGCGAGCGCAAGGCGCGTGTCGGCGTCAACCCGCAAACAAAGGCCAAGATTAAAATCCCGGCCTCCAAGGCACCGGTGTTCAAGGCCGGCAAGGAGTTGAAGGGAAAAATTGCGGCAGCAAAGCCCGCGAAGAAAAAGGCAAAATAATCAGCGTGTTTGTTTCCAGATATCAGCAACAGGCGATCGGGGGGAACCCCGGTCGCCTGTTGTTGTCTGGTCAAGCGGCGTCCAATGCGATACACTGGTGCTGTCCGATGCCAAACACGCGTTCAGGGCGGGAGCGTCGCACAGAAGGTGGGGATCGCTGATGGAAGCACGCATTCGTTTCACCAAGGCCGAAAAGAGCTGGGTTGCCTACGACGCCGGGAATTCGGCATTCACCATGATTGTCTCCTCCATCATTCCCATCTACTTCAACAGCCTGACGGCCCGCGGTGGCGTGAATCCCACCACCTCCGCGGCCTGGTGGGGGCTCATCACCTCGCTGAGCACCCTGCTGCTGGCCATCATTTCACCATTGCTCGGCCCCATTGCCGATTTTCGCGGCATGAAAATCAAGCTGTTCACGGGGTCGCTGATCGTCGGTCTGGCCGCCGGCGTCGCCATGGGCATCGTCCCCGGATGGGCGGGGTTCGCGGCTGTTTTTGTCGTCGCGAAGATAGGCTACAACGCCTCGTTGGTCTTTTACGACTCCATGCTCACGGACATCACGCCCGATGAGCGCATGGACACGGTTTCCGCCGCGGGATACGGCATTGGCTACATCTCCAGCTGTGTGCCGTTCATTCTGTGCATCGTGCTCATCCTGACGGCGGATGCCACGGGCCTGGGCACGGAAACCGCAACCCGACTGTCGTTCGTCATCACCTGCCTGTGGTGGGGGCTGTTCACCATCCCCCTGTTCAAGACCTACCGGCAGACATATTTTGTGGCGCGCAAGCCAAGGGTCATCCGTGAGTCGCTGCGCACCCTGGGACGCACCCTCAAGGGCATGCGCAGCCAGAAGCATGTGCTGTTCTTCATGCTGGCCTTTTTCTTCTACATCGACGGCGTCTACACCATCATCGGCATGGCGGCCTCCTATGGCAGCGCGGTGGGCATCGACGACACCCAGATGATCCTGGCCCTTCTGCTCACGCAAATCATTGCGTTTCCCTTTGCGATTCTCTTTGGCAGACTCGCCAAGCGTTTTCATGCCCGCAGGCTCATCGAGGCCTGCATCATCGGCTACTTCGGCATCACCCTGTTTGCCCTGCAGCTCGACAGGGCCTGGGAATTCTGGTTCCTGGCGGTTTGTGTGGCCATGTTCCAGGGCGGCATCCAGTCGCTGTCCCGTTCGTATTTCGCGCGCATCATCCCCAAGGAACACTCCAACGAGTATTTTGGGCTGTTCAACATTTTTGGCAAGGGGGCGGACTTTCTTGGCCCGTTGCTGATGAGTGTCACCATGCTGTTCACCAAACAGGCCAACCTGGGGGTGCTGCCATTGCTGGTGCTGTTCGCGATTGGGTTTGTGTTCATGCGGTTGCTGCCGAAGGAGGAACAGGTCTCGCGTCCTATTGCCTGAAGGCCGCTTTCCTGCTATAGTGTTAGTGACAAATGTCAATAACACTTGTTGTCCGGTGAATGCGGTGGCGGTATCGTATCCGAAACGGTCATCAATCCGGCCGTTGTGAGTGCGTGATTCAGGATGAAATTGTTCTGGATGTTCAACGGCCGGAGCAATACCGTACCATGTTTCCGGTGCAACGCGGGAGGACGCGATGATGGGCCATTTTCCGATGAATGACCTGACCGATGGGGAAAAAATGGCCTTTTTGACAGGGCTGTTCGTCCAAGGGGATCTTTCCTCCGAGGAGTACCTGCGGCAGGTTCGGCTGGCATATCCCGCGGAGGAGTCCGTGGAGCGGGTCATCGCCCAGATTACGGATTGGGACTTCCTGAACCGGATCCTTGGCCGGCCCCGGCAGGCGTCGCGAGCAACTCCTTCCTGAACGCGCGCGGGGAAAGCCCGCGGTGCTTGTGAAAGAGCTTCGAGAAACGGAGCGGATCCTCATACCCCACGCTGCGCGCGATATCCGCGATGGACAGCGCGGGATTGCCCATGAACTGACAAGCCTTTTCCAATCGCAGCCCAATGAGGAAATCGCGCGGATTGACGCCGGTTTCCTCTTTGAATATCTGGGAAAGATAGCTCCTGTCCAGCCCGACATGTGCCGCGGCTTCCGTGATGCCGATGGGGCGCGCGTAGTACATGCGAAAGAAATCGGCCGCCTTGCGGACATAGGCAATCCGCCGTGAGGTGCCGGGCGGGGCGGTGTCGTGGGGACCATTGTGCGCAACCAGCTCCGCAAAGAAAAGATACAGCGCGCTCATCAGACGGAAATCCCGTTCCGCCGCGCTGCCGGTCGCGAGTCCCATCTGCCGGCTGACACCGGCGAAGGCGGAGGGTGACATGTGAAAGAGGGGCTGCTGCTCGTCCAGACCCGCCTTGCGCAGGGCTTCCGCCGCGCGCGCCCCGGAAAAGCCAATCCAGGTGTAGCGCCAGGGGGCTTCCCAGTCGGCGCCATACCAGGTGATCCGGTTTGGGCAGATGAGAAACCCGTCTCCCTTGCCCAGCGTGTATTCCCGGCCTTCCGCCGAGAAGCGGCCACAGCCCTCAAGGACGTAGTGAATGAGCCAGTGGTCCCGCACGGCGGGGCCAAAGCTGTGGCCCGGCGCACAGGATTCCGTGCCGAACTGCACCATGTCGAGCTCACAGATGTTCCTGCGAAGCGCCGGCGTCAGGCCTGTGATGTCCGCCCTGTGTCTGACTGTCATGGCATGGCCCTCCGTTTCCGTTTCCGTGTGACTGTCTGTGCCGTTCCGGCAAACGCGGCGTCACCATCAAGTATGCCACAGGATCCGCGCGTGTCCAATGGGGTCGGAACCGGCTCGGGGTCTGACCCCATTTCCGACTCCGAGGTCTGACCCCATTTCCGACTCTTTTGCGCGTCTGGAAGACTCCGTGTCACATTTGGTTGAACTGCCGTGTGCGGAATGATAAGATGACCCCATGCGGAATTCAGGCCGGCCTGCCAGGCGCGTGTCACCATGCGCGTGGGACCGGAACAAACAAATGAAGGGGTAACACAACATGAGCCCAAGTTGTCAACATGCCCGTCCGGCGGCGCGGCATGCCGTCCCGGTTTCCCGTTTCACCAGGGGGCTGGTGCTGCTCCTGGCGGTTCTGCTCCTGTCCTCCGGCTGCACCATGCTGCCAAGGGAAGAGGAAACCCTCGCGCCCCCGCTGCAGATACCGGAAAAGGTTTCGTACGAGACGCTTGAGGTGAAAAAGGGCACCATTGAGCGCAAGCTTCGCGCCACCGGCCGGTTCATGTCCGTGTCGCAGGCCAATGTACAGTTCACCGAGCAGGGGGGGCGGCTTGAGACCATCCACATCCGCATCGGCGATACTGTGAAAAAAGGGGATCTGCTGGTGACCCTGGATGTGGCCGCGCTGGCCGATGACATCCGCCTGCAGGAGATTGCCGTGGAACGATCCCGCCTTTCCCTGGAACGGCTGAAGAAGGAAATCGAGGCGGAGGCCGCGACGGCGGATCCCGCGCTCGCGCCGGCCGCGGTCGAGGCGAAACGGGTGAAGAACGCCTATGATGTGCAGATGGCCCAGCTGGACATCGAAACCAACCGGCTGCGCCTGGAGGGGCTGCGCCGCGCCTACGAGGAATCCCGCCTCGAGTCGCCCATCGACGGCAAGGTGACCTATGTGGCGGATTTCATCACAGGCGACTACATCGACACCTATCAGACCGTGGTGACGGTGGCCGACCCCACCCAGCTGCAACTGCGGTACGCGGAGGAACGCGTGGGCGAGTTCATGACCGGCATGCCGGTGGTGGTGACCTATGAGCGGCAGGAATATGAGGGGACGGTCGTGATGACGCCTGTCGACCAGCCGCTTGACGCAAAAGAGTCCATGAAGCAGACGGTGCTCATCGATTTGCCGGCACTGCCCGAGGACGCCAGGATTGGTGCGGACGCCCAAATCATCGCCACGCTCGAGCGCAGCGAGGACACCATCGTGCTGCCCCGGTACGCCATCAACAAGAATTTTGGCAGAACCTATGTCAATGTGCTTGTGGACAACATCCGCGAGGAACGCGATGTCGAAGTGGGCATCCAGTCCGAAACGGAGGTCGAAATCCTCAAGGGGCTCGAACTCGGGGAGTTGGTCATCATCAGATAAGGAGGCGGCACCGACGTGATACGATTGGTACTTCGGCGGATGTCCAGCAACCTGTGGATGATCATCTGCCTGCTGTTGGGAACCATCCTGGCCACATCGCTCGTGTGCAGCATTCCGCTGTACACCGATGGCATCATGCAACGCATGCTGACCAAGGATCTGGAAAATTATCAAGTGGAGACGGGCCGTTTTCCGGGCGCCTTCACGGTCAAGTCGGTGCTCAATTACGCGTACGAGGGGCCGGACAGGCCCAATGCACTGCGCTATTTCCGCAACCGGATCTGGGGTGTCATGGGGGAATCGTATGAGACCCCCGTGCTCGAGCGCGTGGAGGAAATCCGGGTCAGCCATTCCACCGTGTTGTCCGATCCGCCGGACGCGGAGCGCCCGGACGGTTTTTTTGCCGAACTGGCCTACCGGTCCGACCTGCCCAACCGGGTCACTGTCACCAATGGGCGCATGTACGCGGATCAGCCGGTGGACGGGGTGGTGGAGGTGGTGGTCAGTCCGCGGACCTTCAAGGACATGAACCTGTTGCTGAATCGCGAGTACGAGGTGGTCAGCAAGCTCATCGACAATGTCGCCACCACCCAGGTCCGTATCGTGGGGGTGGTGGAGCCGTCGGACCCCGCCAGCCCGTACTGGAACAGGGGCTTGTCTGAAGGTGCGCCGGCCCTCTACATGAGCGAGTCCATCTTTCTTCCGCTGCATGTGGACGCCGGCAGTCCCTTCCTGCGGGAGGCCTACTGGTACTATGCGCTGGACTACCACCAAATCAAGGTGGGACAGCTGGACCATATTCTGCAGACATGGGATGCCCACTCGGAGCTGATGGAGAAGTATCGGGGGGTGCTGGAGGCGGAAATGCCCGCCATCGACATCATTTCGACCTATCACGCGCGTGCGGCGCGGTTGTCGACCACTCTCTGGGTGCTGGCCGTCCCCGTGCTGCTGATGCTCATCTTCTATATTTTCATGGTTTCACAGCTCATCGTGGGCAACGATGAAAACGGCATCGCCGTGCTCAAGAGCCGTGGCGCAAGCAAAACCCAGATTTTTGTGAGCTATCTCATCGAGAGCGTGCTGCTCGGGCTGGTGGCCATGGCGGCCGGACCTCCCGTTGGCCTGCTGCTGTGCCAGATACTGGGTGCCTCCAACGGGTTCCTGGAGTTTGTGTCCCGCACCGCCCTGCCCCTGTCGCTGGGGCTGAAGGCGTATGCCTACGCGGGTATCGCCTTCGTGCTGATCGTGGTGACCATGCTCATCCCCGTTGTGCTGGCTTCCCGGACCACCATCGTGAAGGTCAAGCAGGGCCGTGCGCGGCCCAGGCGCGTGTTCTGGCGCAAGTATTTCCTGGATCTCATCGTGCTGGGGGTGGCTTTTTACGGGTTGTACCAGTTCAACCGGCAGCAGGGTGTTCTTGCCGCCACGGGCATCGGTGCGGGGGAATTGGAGGTGGATCCGCTCCTGTTCCTGGCATCCACCCTGTTTGTCCTTGGCGCCGGCCTGCTGTTTCTGCGCGTGTATCCCTATCTGGTCCGGCTCATCTACTGGGTGGGCCGCCGTGTCTGGTCACCGGTGCTCTACATCTCGCTGGTGCAGGTGGGCCGTTCGCGCGGCCAGGAGCAGTTCCTGATGCTGTTCATCATCCTGTCCATCTCCATCGGGCTGTTCAACGCGAACTCCGCGCGCACCACCAATCAGAATGTGGAGGACAAAACCCACTACCGTGTGGGCTCCGAGGTGCTCATCGAGCCGGTGTGGAAGACCAATGAGGTGCCGAGCGGCGGCGCGCCGTCCGGCATGCCGGACATGGCGCAGACCTCCTCGCAGCCGGCCGCCATCAAGTACATCGAGCCCAATTTCAAGGCCATGTCGGAGCTCGACGGGGTGGCACTGGCCACCAAGGTGCTGCGGGTGGAGAATGTCCGCGCGCGCGCCTATGAGGGGGAAGCCTCCGCCGTTTCGCTGATGGCCATTCATCCCGCCGAGTTCGGACAGGTTTCCTGGTTCCGCAGCGATTTGCTGCCCCATCACTGGTATGAATACCTCAATCTGCTCACGGAAGCCCCGAAGGCCGCCCTGCTGTCCACGAATCTGATGGAACAGCTCGGCGTGGCGCCCGGAGACAGTGTGAACCTTTCCTGGACCGGCAGCAACAGCATCGAGGTGACCGTGTACGCGGGCATCGACTACTGGCCCACCTTCAATCCAAATCCCCAGGTGGATCCGGTTCGCTCCTCCAAGGAGGGAACGCCCGTGCTGGGACCCAGGCCGGGGCTGATCGTGGCCAACTTCGATTACCTGATGAACAAACTGCCCATCCAGCCTTATGATGTCTGGATTCGGAAAGCGCCGGACACGCCGGACAAGGTGGTGCACGACGCGATCGATCGCGAGCGGATTCCGGTGGTGTCGGTCACCTATGCCAATCAGGAACTCATCAAGCAGAAGAACGATCCGATGCTCCAAGGCATCAACGGGTCGCTCACACTTGGGTTTGTGGCGGCCATGGCCATCAGCCTGCTGGGGTTCCTCATCTACTGGATCATTTCCATCCAGCAGCGGGTGCTGCAGTTCGGCATCCTGCGCGCGATGGGCCTGTCGCTCTCCAAGGTCATCGGCATGATCGCGTGCGAGCAGGTGTTGGTCTCCGGTGCGGCCGTGGCCATCGGCTTTGTGGTGGGGAATCTGGCCAGCCGGCTCTACATTCCGCTGCTGCAGATCTCATCCTCCGCCGCCGAGCAGGTGCCGCCCTTCCGGATTGTCGCCGAGATCGAGGATTACCACAAGGTGTACGCGGTGGTCGCCGCGATGCTCCTGATCGGCTTCGTGGCCCTGTGGCGCATCATCGCGCGGATCCGCATCGACCAGGCGCTCAAGCTTGGTGAGGACTGACGGGAATGGAAAGGACGATATGGCACAAACAATTTTGAAAACCGAAGGGGTCATCCGTTCCTTCCATTCCGGAAGGGAGACCGTTCATGCCCTCAAGGGCATCTCCCTCGAGGTGGAGGCGGGACGCCTGACACTGCTCAAGGGACGTTCCGGTTCCGGGAAAACCACCCTGATGAATCTGCTGGGTGCGCTCGATCGGCCCAACGCGGGGAAAATCTTTTTTGAGGGCCGGGACATCACCACGGCCGGCGAACGGATGCGTGATACGTTGCGGCGAAAGAAAATCGGGTTCATTTTTCAGTCGGTTGCGCTGATTTCCATGATGTCCGCCTATGAGAATGTGGAATTCGGGCTCCGGGTGGCCGGTTACCCCGCCCGCAAACGGAAGGCGCGTGCCGAGGAGTGCCTGGCGCTGGTTGGCTTGGCCAAACGCATGCACCACCGGCCGCAGGAAATGTCGGGCGGCGAGCAGCAGCGTGTGGCCATCGCCCGCGCGATTGCCCACAAGCCGTCGATTGTCTTTGCCGATGAGCCGACCGCCGAGCTCGATTCGCACATGGGGCTGCAGGTGATGCGGCTGTTCAAGCGGCTGGTGGAAACCGAGGGTCTCACCGTGGTCATCACCACCCACGATCCCGCCATGTTTGAGATTGCCGACCACGCCTATACCTTGGAGGACGGAGAAATTGTCGATGAGCGAAAAGTCTGATCCGGGCACCGGTCAGGTGGCGACCGCCCCCGGCCACCCCATGATCGAGTGTGAGAATCTGGTGAAAATCTACAAGACCGCCGAGATTGAGGTGGTGGCGCTGCAGGGCCTCGACCTGACCGTGGAGGCCAGGGAACTCATGGCCATCATCGGCAATTCGGGGAGCGGCAAATCCACGCTGCTCAATGCCCTTGGCGGATTGGACCGGCCCTCTGCGGGTAAACTCCTGGTGGACGGCAAGGATCTGCTCAAGTTCTCGGATGCCCAGCTGGTGGCGTACAAGCGCGACACGGTGGGCTTTGTGTGGCAGAACAACGCCCGCAACCTGGTGCCGTATCTCACGGCGCTCGAGAACGTGGAACTGCCGATGGTGCTGCGTGGCACCGCCAAACGGCGTCACCGGGCACTGAAACTGCTGGACATGGTCGGCATGGCACACCGGCGGCACAACCGGCTCAGCCAGCTCTCCGGCGGCGAGCAGCAGCGTGTGGCCATCGCCATCTCGCTGGCCAACAATCCGCGGCTGTTGCTGGCGGACGAGCCCACGGGCTCCGTGGATTCCAAAACCGCGGCCCACATCCTGGACGTGTTCCGGGAGCTCACCCGCAACCTGGGACTGACTGTTGTCATCGTCACCCATGACCTGCAGCTGTCAAAGAAGGTGGATCGGGTGGTCGCCATCCGGGATGGCCGAACCAGCAGCGAGTACATCCGCCGCCAGTCGGTCCGGGAGGAAATGGAAACGCTGCGCGGGCTGGGCGAGGAGGTGGCGCAGGAAACCCATGAGGAGCTGGTGGTGGTGGATCGGACGGGCCGGCTGCAGGTTCCGGCCGCCTATCTGGAGGCGCTGGGCCTCAAGGGCAAGAACAAGGTGAAGGTGGAACTGGAGGGTCGCCGGATCGTTCTGTACGCGCCGGGCACTGCCGACGCGGCATCGGCAGGGACGTCATCCGGGGAACCTGCCGGCAACACGGCGGACACCGATCCCGCGGAGACTGCCGGCAACACGACGGACTCCGAACCCGCGCGCGCGGAGGAGGCAACCCCATGAACGAAGCCCTGCGGAGCACCCCGGGTCAGGACACAGGCGACGCGCAGGACGCGCCGCTGGTGGACTTGCGCCGGGTGACGCACCGGTTTGGCCGGCGCATGGTGCTTCAGGAGGTGTCTTTCCCGCTGCACCGGGGCGAGGTGCTGGGACTCATCGGCCCGAACGGCGCGGGCAAATCCACCCTGCTTTCCCTTGTGTCCACCATCTATCGACCGTCTGCCGGCGACATTCTCTTTATGGGACGAAGCATCCTCACCCACCCCGCGGACATCCGGGCCAACATGGGTTATGTGCCGCAGGAGCTGGCCCTGCACACCACCTTGTCCGCGATGGACAACCTGCGCTATTGGGCTGGTGTCTATGGCCTGACCGGGGCGGCGCGCACCCGGGCCGCGCGGCAGGCGCTGGAGAAAATGGGCCTGCTGGAACGGGCCGGCGACAGGGTTGACACCTGGTCCGGCGGCATGAAGCGGCGTTTGAACCTGGCGGCCGCGATCATGCACGCGCCGAGGCTGCTGGTGCTCGACGAGCCCACCGCCGGCGTGGATGCGGGTTCCCGGAAAACCATCGCGAACCTGATTCGCGAGGTGCGTCAAACTGGCCGTTCCGTCCTGCTCACCAGTCATGACACCGAGGAGATGGCCGGCCTCTGTGATCGGATTGGTGTGCTGCACCAGGGCCGGCTGCTGGCGATGGGGGATGTGTCCCAGGTGCTGGCCATGACCGGCTGCGCGTCGCTGGAAGCCTGCCTGCTGGGACTGGAGGCGGGTTCATGAGTGCCGGACGGCATCCCGAATCCGCTGCCGGGCGGGGTTTTGTGGCGCGCTGTGCCATGTTCGGTGCGGTGCTGCGCCATGAGCTGAAGCTGATGATCACAGGGTGGCAAACCCTGCTGCTGTTGCTGCTGCTCCCGGTGCTGATGCTCATGGTGATGGTGGCGGCACTGGCTCCGCTCCGGGAATCCTCTGCGTTCATCGAGCCGTTTTCCATTGCGCTGGTGGATCAGGAGCAGTCGGTCTGGACGGCCATGCTGGTTCGCCAGCTGAATACGGTGGAACTGGTGGAAGAAGTCGTCCACACCACCGAATCGGGCGCGCTGTCCTTGCTTCGCGAAGGCCGTGTCGCCGCGGCGATTGTCCTGCCACCCAATCTGTCCGACACCATCGGCCGATTTGAGCCGGCCACCGCGCGGATATACGGCAGCAGCCAGTTTTCCCTGCAGAGCAATGTCATCCGGAATCTCGGGGTCGTGGGCGCGGATATTGTGTCGACCGGCATCGCCTCTATGGAAACGGTCCGGATGCTTTCGCTCGAGGGAGGCATTCCGCCGCAAGCGCTGGCTCCCGTGCTGGATGAGGCGTTCGAGCGGTTTTTCTTCCGTGTCCTGGCCCGGCGTTCGGTGTTTGCCGAGCCGCCACCCAAATCCATGGCGCTTTCCCTGGCCGAGTATTATGGCGCCGGATTGATGGGCGTTTTTCTGCTGTTCGCCTCCCTGGCCGGCGTGAAGCGGATGGCGGCCGACAAGGGCAATGGCGTCCACCGCCGGCACAAGACCTCGCCCATGCCGTCCTGGATGCCGGTGGCCGCGCAATGGCTGGTGTCGTTGCTCATTTCCGGCATGCAATTCTCCGTGATGCTCCTGGTGATGACCATTGGGTTCCGTGCCTGGTGGGGCATCCCGGCCCTGTGGACGCTGCTTCTGTTTTTGGGAACCGTGGCGGCCGCCTCGGCATTCGCCCTGTTGATCGCGGCGGTGGCGGACAATCCCGTCACCGTTGACCTGGTGGGAAACCTCGGGGTGCTGACCATGGCGGTGGCCGGCGGCAGCCTGTATGCCCCGTCGGTCATGCCTTCCTGGGTGCGGCCGCTGTCCGCGCTGACAACGGTGCGATGGACAAGGGAGGGATTCCTGGGCGCGTTCTCGGGAGATGTGTCTGAAATCCGGCGCAATGTGCTGATGCTGTTCCTGCTGGCGGCCGGGTATTTCTGCCTGTCGGTGCTGGTCAACCGGTGCCGCAGGGGGAGGACGTGAGCATGCTGTTTTTCCTGCTGTTCGCAAACCGAATCCGCGTGTTGCTGTCCGACTGGCGGTTTCTGCTGGCCATGGTGGTGTTTCCCCTGTTTCTTTCCCTGATGGCCGGCAATGCGCTCGACCGGCAGAAGCAGCTGGAAATGACCGTGCTGGTTGTGGACGGGGACAACACAGACGCTTCCCGTGCCCTGATTCAGGGGCTTGAACAAAAGCCCGCCCTGCGGATTGTGGCATCCGGGGCGGACGCGGCCAGACAGAAGGTTCAGGACAATCAGGCGGAAGCGTGGCTGTTGATACCGGAAGGGTTTTCGGCCCGGCTGCAGACCGGGGATCTGGCGGGCTTTCTCCGGCTGGAAACCGCCGCGTCCGCGGACAGCCGGGGGTTTCTGACAGAGCTGGTCGCCTCGGAGGTGTTTCGGATATCCGGCCAGACGGATATGATGGCACAGCTGCAGACGGTGTTTGCCTCGGCGGATCGACGCCTGACCGCTACGGAAGAGGCGCGGGCAAGGCAGGTGTATCAGCAGACCGCGCAGATTCCCTGGCTTGATGTCCACTATGAGGTGGTTGAAGCCAGCCGGCCGGAGGCGGGCACCGTGAATTATCCGGCAGCCGTCGCCTCTTCCCTGGGCCTGCTGGTGCTGTTCGTTTTCTTTGGCATGCTGTTTGGCGCGGGATGGCTGGTCGAGGATCGCCGCAATGGGACGCTGTCCAGATTGTATGCGGCGCACGGCCCCTGCCTGGCCTGGTACGCGGCCAATTGGCTCGCCATGGTGATGGTGGGCGCGCTGCTGACCGGGCTGCTTCTGCTGGGGGCCACAGGCCTTGCGGGCAATCCCCCGGTCCGGGGCTGGGGCGCCCTGATGTTGCTGATGAGCTATCTGGCCTGCGTCGCTTCGCTCGGTGTGCTGTTGTCCACCCTGTTTCCCTCGCCGGCGCAGCTGCAGGCCGCCACGCCCGTCATTGCCATTGTGACGGGTTTTGCCGGCGGATGTCTCTGGAACCAGATGGGCAGTGTCGGCGGATTGCCCTGGGTGGCGCTGGCCACTCCCCAGGGATGGGTGCTCCAGGCGCTTGGACGGTTGTATGCGGATCCCGCTGAAAAAACATGGCGGCAGGCCGCCCTGGTGTTGGGCGTGGCCGCCGCCATGCTGGCGTTGCTTGGCTGGATGCGTCTGGTAAGGGTGCTGCGTCGCGGCGCCGTTTCGTGACGGCTTGTTCAGTAGCCGGGCATCAGGCTTGCCATGAGTTCTTCAAGCTTTGGTCCCACTTCCATCATGTAGGCCTGCAGATCTTCCTCTGACGCGGTGGCGAGGTCCAGCGCGGGCACAGTGTCGGTGGGGGTGTTCAGTGGCTTGCCATAGGTGTTTTCGGATTTGATCCGGGCCGAGATGCTGAACTCGGAGGCTTCCGGGACGGTGAACGACAGGATGTAGGATTGATCCGAAGACAACACCTTGCCGTCCGCATCCTTTTCCACCGGGCCGGAGCCTTCCAGATTCATCCGGATGTCTGTTCCCTGCCATTCATCCACAAGCCGGAACAGGCCGTCCACCGTGCGGGTGACCTGGTTTTTCCCTTCGGGGGTTTCCCGCGCGTGCAGCGACAGGGAGACGGCAGTGGCGGAGCCGTAGGAGTCCATGTCGAATGCCATGTCCACCATCCGGTTCTGGGTGTTGGCGCCGGCATCGTATTCATTGGACCAGTCCAGGGTGAGATCGTATGTTTCCTCTCCGCCCTCGCCCTGCGCATACAGGCGGTTCATGATGTTGTTGCCGATCTTCTGGCGGTCGAGGCCGATCTCCACCTCGCCGGGCATGTCCCCGCCGCCCTCGAGCAAGATGGCGTGGCGCACCACCTTGTAGCCCTTCACATAGGCCTTGACGGTGAGCTCGGGTGCCGTGTCGTCCGTGGTGATGGGTTCGTCCTCGAAGGTCTCCCGCGCGTCGCGAAGGTTTTCCTCGAACTGCTCCGGCGTGAGTTCGTCGCGCGTGAGCTGCAGCTGCGCGGCCATCTCCGGATTGGATTCACCCAGAATCTCGAGCAGGCGATCCGTATTCGCGATGAACAGCTCATAGAAGCGCTCATCGGTTTCCATTTTTTCCATGATGGCCAACAACAGCTCCTTGGTCTGTTCCGGCGTCATGTCGATGACAATTTCCCGCACGGAGGTGTCCTCGTCGAAGAAGGAGATGTCTGTTTTGCCTTCCATTTTCATGGCCGAGGCCGGAAGCTCGCGATAGGTTGCCAGCGCGTAGTCAAGAACCAGTTTTTTCAGTTCGGCGCGATCGATGCCGACCTGTTCATAAATGTCTTTGGATATCCAGGGGTTGGACAGGGTGGATTGTATCGCGGGATCCGGGTATGTCCCGGTCATCCCGGCCAGGCGATCGGTGGCCGCCGGGTTGTTGAGATCCAGCGACAGCCTCGTCTGGCTCAGGTCGGGGAACTGGATTCCCATCACCTTGTCCGCGATGAGGACATTGAGTCCAAGGAATGGATTGCCCTGCATGTCGAGCGTGAGATCCGAATAGGAAACGAGCTTGGACATGTCGGCAGCCGCTTCCGTGCGGATGCTGAAGGAGGACAGCAAGTCGGCGACCTGGCCCGCCGATTCCGGATCCATGCCCATCACCATGCCCAAAAGGCTTTCATCCATGCTGATGGCCGTTTCTGCCTTCCGGCTGAAGGGCTTTTCCATCAGGGGGGTGAGGTGCCTGGACTCGAGGCGATCGAGCTCGGCGTCCATCTCGTCATAGGTGCTGTTGATGGTGTTCAGCTCCGCAATGCCAAATACCCATTTGGCCGGCATGAACGTGTGGTACCCGGCAAACGCGACCCCCACGAGCAGCACAACCAGCAGGACAACGGTCATGAGAAACTTGAGGCATCCGCCCTTTTTCCGGGTCCGCGCAACCTTTTCCGAGGGAGGCGGCGGGGAGGACCAGTTGCCGGGCTGTTGCGGATACCCGGATTGCTGGGGGTATCCCGGCTGCTGCGGGTACCCTGCCTGCTGGGGATATCCGGATTGCTGGGGATACCCGGGCTGTTGGGGGTACCCGGTCTGTTGCGGATATCCGGGCTGTTGGGGGTAACCGGCCTGCGGCTGGTATCCGGGTTGTTGCGGGTAACCGGCCTGCTGCGGGGAGCCGGGCTGCTGATACCCTGGCTGTTGCGCGTAGCCGGTCGTTTGTGGATACCCCGACGGCGGCACCTGGGATGGCGGAGGCGGATAACCCGGCTGTTGTATGCCGGTTGGCGGTGGCGGTGGCGGCGGCGTTCCGGCTTCCGGCGTGATAGCGGGGCCTGATGGATGGGCAGACGGTGGGACGTTGCCGGTTGGGGAGGGTGTGGCCGGATATCCGGCGTCTCCCGATGGTACCGTAATGGCGCCCGCGGCCGTCCGCTCCGCGGGTTCTGCGGGAGACGGGGCGGCGGAACGGGTGTCAAACCCGCAGGATGTGCAGAAACGGGCTCCCTCGCGCATGGCTGCGCCACATTTCGGACAATTCATGAGGCACCTCATCTTTCCTTGTTCAATGCGTGATGGATCCGCCTGCGGCGATTCGCGGCCAACAGATCCGGCCGCCCTCCCGATGGAGCGGACAGGGTTGTGTTTTGCGTCGCGAAGGCGCGACATTCGCGTCAGTTTTTGACAATTGCATTATATCACAGGCAGCGCGTTTGGTTGCCATGCGGATGCAGCGTGGCGCGATTTCCCGCGTGACCCGCTTCGCGGCGTCGCGCGGTGTGCGGGTGGTGTTTGGGCTTTTCCCGCGTGACCCGCTTCGCGGCGTCGCGCGGCAGTGTGGGTGGTGTCCATGCTTTTCCCGCGTGACCCGCTTCGCGGCCTCACGCGGCAATTCGGGTGGTGTTTGGGCTTTTCCCGCGTGACCCGCTTCGCGGCGTCGCGCGGGTGTTGCGGGCATGTGGGCGGGATGCCATAATGGAGGGGAAGTCCGCTGATGGCGACTTGGACGGTTCCACGCGAAAGCCGCGTTTCGGCCTGCTGCTTCGGAAATCGAAGTTGTGGCGTGGCGGAAAACAGGATCAGCACAGTCACAGACGAACGGGAGAGCGCATGTGGATGGAGGTGGTGGCGTGAAATGCCCTGAATGTGGCGCGGACGGCTTCATGCCGGAGGCCGGCTGTTTTTCATGCGGATATCTGCTGGCGCCCGGAGACGGTGAGACACTGCCTGAAGCCCAGAAAACCGTGGAAGCCTCCGGCGCGGACGAAATCACAGCGCCGCCGGCCGGGAATGCCACGGACACGCCGGCGCAGACTGAACCGAATGATCAGGCGCAGGCAGACCCTGACACACAGAAACAGGACGGCCCAAACACCGGCGCCATGGATGAGCCGGACATGCCCCTCTCCGAACTCAACGACATGCTCACGGCGCTGGGGGTTGCACCGCTTTCCGATCCCGAGGCGAATCGGAGTGGCGATCAGGTTCAGCCGGAGGTGGAAACGCCCCCCGAAGACGAGTCTTCAATGGATGCCAGGCCCTTGGCGGGAGACGGCGCGCCCGAGGACGCGCATGTGTCTGCCGGTGACGCGGCTGCCCCTGATTTGGATGACATTCCGGTATGGGAACGCCGATCCGACGCGAAGGCAGCGCTTGCGGACGCGCGGTTTGTGGCCGGTCCCAAACTGCGGGTCACCCGGTTGCTCAAGGATTCCTTTGCCTGGGTCGCCGGCGTGTTCTCCCTGTTGGGCGGCGTCGGACACCGGCTGGCGGAACGTGTCGCTGCCGGCCTGTCATCCGCGGGCAACACGGTGGCACGGTGGGCAGGCGCCTTGATTCGGAAAAAACCGGACGGCGGGCTGAAAAAGTCAGGAACGCCTGAACAGACGGGTCAGGCCGAAGCCTTTTTGGATGCGGATGCCACACGGGATGCCGAGACAATGCCGGCTTTGGATGCCCCGCCCGGTTTGGATGCCGCGCTGGATGCGGACATGGCGCTGGAGGCGGAGACCGTACAGAAGTCGGAGACCGCGCTGGATGCGGCCACCGCGTCGGCGCCGCATGATGCCCCGGAACCTGAAGCCGCGACGCCCCGGGCGAAGACCCGCCGTCATTTCCTCCCGCCAAAGGTTGGGCACGCGCTCTTCTGGGTGGGGCTTCCCGTGGCGGCCATCATGCTGACCATCGGGCTGCTGCTGTGGGTGCTGTCCCTGCGCGAGGCGCGGGTGGCGGTGCCGGAACTGTCACCGGACACAGCGCCGGTGTCGGGCTATGTGCCTTGGACCCCGCCGGCGGATCCGTCCCTGCCCCCGTTCCATGTCATTGGGGAATGAAGGCGACCTTTTCTGCCGGGCGTGAACCAAACGATGACATCCCCATGTCAAATGGAAGACAAACCGGTGGCACCATCCCGAATGGGAAGGCGGTGTGGTACACTGGGGTCAGACCCCATCGGAGGCAGACAGATCAGGATACAAAGGAGAAAAAATGAAAGCTCTGGGATGGAATGGCGTTCCGGCAGTCGCCGGCATGGTTGATACAGGCAGCAGGCGCACAGGCTTGCGCGTAAAAAGGCAAAAATGGCTGGCATGCCTGCTGGCCTTTCTTTTGGTGCTGACCCCGCTGGGTTCGGCACAGGGACTCACCTATCGGGAACTCGACGAACCGCGTCCCGGCAATCCCGTGCTTTCACAGCGCCGGCAGCTGGCCAGCGGTGTGTCACAGGAATCCTGGCGCACCGTCAACCGGGCGGGGCGGCCGGTGGTCTACCAAACCATCACCATGCAACCGGCCGATCCCCTGGTACAGCCGCTGGTGTGGTCCGGCACCGCCATGACCGATCGCCGGACCGTCTCGGAAATGTCGCGGCAGGCGGACGCGCAGGGCTACGAGGTGGTGGCTGCCGTCAACGGCGATTTCTACAACGTGGCCACGGGCGCCCCCATCGGCATTGTGGTGCAGCGGGGGGAACTGCTCAGTTCCGATGGCGGATATGTGTTTGCCATCGGTTTTTTTGCGGACGGCCGGACGCAGATCGGCAAGCCGGCCCTGCAGTATCTGCTCTCCCGCAACGGGATGCCCGCGGGCTCCTTCCTGCTGAACAAGCAGCAGGGCGCTTCCGGGATTTATGCCTACAACATCGCCTATGGATATGCGGCCGGATCCTCCCAGCCCGGCGTGGACGTGGTGGTGCAGGCCGCGTCTTCCAAGTTTTTCATTGGAAGCAGGGTCGAAGGCACCGTGCTGGAGGTTCGGACGGACACCCAGGGAACGCCCATCGGCGAAAACCAGGTGGTGCTGTCCGCCAGGGCGGGAACACCGGAATATGAGGCCCTGCGCGCATACGTGCCTGGAGATGCCGTTGCGCTGGAGGTCAGGGATCCCGCCGCGGCATGGACCGGGGTGACCGAAGCGCTGGGCGGACTGTACCGCCTGCTCGAAAACGGCCGGCCGCTTCCGGAACTCAGCACAACCAATGTCAATCCGGTGACGCTGGCGGGCCGCAAGGCGGACGGCAGCATTGTGCTGCTCCAGACCGACGGACGCCAGTCCGCCTGGAGCAACGGCATCAGTCACGCCGAAGGGGCCGCCCTGATGCTGCAGATGGACTGTACGGACGCCCTTGTGCTCGATGGCGGCGGCTCCTCCACCGCGGTGGCCCGCATGCCCGGCGAGGTGTCGCCCACCCTGTTGAACCGGCCTTCCGACGGAACGGAACGAAAAATTTCCAACGCGCTGCTGGTGGCCAGCCGCGCGCTGCCGCAGATGACGCCCGATCCGCAGACCGGCATGCAGCCGGCGGCTGCGGCCGCCATGCTGCATCTGTATCCGGATCGGCAATATCTGCTGCCGGGCGCGGAGGTCTCCTACAGGGTGTTGGCAACCGACACGGCCTACCACGCGTCCGCCGTGCCCGGAGGACTCAACCTGTCATCCACCGGAGGTGTGTTTGGCGCCGACGGTCGGATGACCGTAACCGGTGGCGTCGGGCTGCATGTGGTGTCGGCGATGGCCGGCGCGGCAATAGGAGAGGCCACCTTCATCGTGCCGGATCACCTGACCGAGATTCGCCTGTCCGCCACCTCCGTGGTGCTCGCGGCGGGAGAATCCGTGGATCTGCAGGCTGTCGGCTATCTGGAGTCGGTGGAAGTCGCAGGGGTGGATGCCAGCTTTGTCTGGCAACTGGATGCCCATGTGGGAACCGTCACACCGCAAGGTGTGGTGACCGTGACCGGGGAACCGGGCGCCACCGGCCAGCTCGTGGTCAGCTGGGGCGGCACGCAGACGCAGATTCCTGTCGCGGTCGCCCGAGAACCGCTGCCCGTCGAGGAGTTCGAGGCACCGCCTGTGTGGGCGGCTGCCGCCATCAAGGCACAGGGAAGCGCGGCCCGGGCGTTTGTCGACCCGGAACTGGCATTGTTTGGGGACGGACTGCTCCGCGTGTGGTATGATTTCCGGCCAACGTCCGAGGACGGCACCGGCACCGCCGGTGTGGCAGCCGGGCCTGCCGGCCCTGCCGGGGCTGACGGAACCCCCACCTTCTCCCCGCTTCCGCTCGAAGGCGTGCCGACGGCGGTCGGCATGTGGGTGTATGGCAACAACAGCCGCTACTGGCTGCGGGGCCGGCTGATGGACGCCACCGGCCGCGAGGTGGATCTGGACTACACGCCTGAGTACAAGGCCGCTGCCGGAACCGGCGGCATCGACTGGACCGGCTGGCGCTACGTCGAGGCGGCCATTCCCCAGGGCCTCGTGGCCCCGTACCGGCTCACCGTACCCATCCGGCTCATGTGTCCGCAGGAGGAACTGAAGGATACGGGCACCATTCTGGTCGATCGCATCCGCTCATTGTATGGCGTCAGGAACGACGACATGACCCCGCCGCGCATTGAGGCGGTCTGGCCGCCGGATGACGGCGTGGTGGTCAACAATGTGCTGACGCTCTCCTCCCGGAGCTATGAGGAGGCCGGTGGCTCCGGATTCCTGCCGGAACGGACGCGGCTGACCGTGGACGGCATTCCCTTTGCGGCGCCGGAAATCACCTGGGATCCGGATGGTGCCATGCGGGTGTCTGCCGCGCTGGGATCCCCTGTGCCGCTGGCTGCGGGCGATCATGTCGCGACCCTGCATGTGGAGGACCGGTTCGGGAACAAGACCACCCGGACCTGGGCCTTCCAGGTGGCGGCCGCAAGCTCCCGCCTTTCCCTCTCGCTGCCGGAGGCGGTGAGCGCGGGCGAGGTGTTCGAGGTGGCTGTCAATCTGGCCATTCCCAACCCGCTCAAGGCCCTTGAGGCGACCTTCCGCTGGGATCCGGCCCTGCTTGAGCCTGTGGACATGAATCCCGCGGTGCCGGGCATTCAGACGGGAACCGAAAAATATGTCACGGACGCTGAAATCACCGCCAACGCGGCGGATGCGGCCGCGGGCACGTGGACCTTCTCGGTTGCCAAGCTCGACAGCACCATCAAGGCCGCGGAACGCCGCATGATGACCATGAAATTCCGTGCCCGGACAAGTGCGGCCGGCACAACCGCCATCAAGGCGGTGGGCGCGCGCATCACGGTCGCCGGTGTCGGGGCGCCGCAATCGATCAGTCTGCTGGGCGGACCTGTGCGAATCGCCCCCGCGTTCCATCTGGACGTGCGCAATCTTGTCGAAGGGGAGACCGCGTTGCTGACGGTGACGGACAGAAATGGCACGCTGGTGCCGGATGTCACCATTTTCCTGGGGGGGACAGGCATCATCGCGACAACCGATGGCTATGGCACCGCGTCCTTCACCCTGCCGCCAACGATGAAGGCCGGAACCGCGGTCAGCCTGCAGGCCGCGAGAAACGGGCTCACCTCCCTGCCCTGGACCGGTGTCGTCGGGGCAGCCGCACAGGGGGCAGCCCCGCGCGCAGTCTCGGTTTCACCCATTTCAGAGCCCGGCGGCATGGCGGTTCACTGGCTGTCCACCGCCGCGACCGGCACGCAGGTGCAGCTGGTTGAACAGCGTCGGTATGCCGGCTTCATGCCCGTGGACGCCCTCAAGGCGGTGGCGGCCACCACGAAAACCACCCTGGCGGATCCGGGAACGGGCACGCCCTTGTACGAACACAAGGCTGTTTTCCGTGACTTGAAGTCCGCAACCACCTACCGTTACCGCATCACCGATGGGGCCAATGGCGTGGGAAAAACAGGCGTGATGACCACGCCGGTGTCCAAGGCGGGAGAGACATTCCGGTTCGGGTTCCTCACCGACCCGCAGGCGGTGGACGCGGCGGGCTACATTCCGTTCCGCGGCGCGCTGCGGCGCCTGCTGGGCCAGGCCCCGGACATGTCGTTCCTCATCATTGGCGGCGACATCGTGGACAATGGCGCCAAGACATCCCAGTGGTGGGGCTTTTACGAAACGGCGGCGTCCTGGCTCGACAGCCTGCCCTGGCTGGCTGTCCCGGGGAACCACGAGTACAAGGAGGATGCTGCGCTCGCCGGCTACAAGGCCTTTGTGGGCATGCCCGCCACCGGCCCTTCGGGCATGGGGGAGCGAAGCTACACGGTGCAAAACGGGGACGCGCGCTTCTACATGCTCGACACACAGGACGATCTGGACGCGCAGCTCGCCTGGCTGCGTGCCGAGCGGAACGCTTCCGATGCCGTCTGGCACATCGTGGTGATGCACCGTGGCATATACGGCGGGTTTTATGACGAGTCCGGCTACCGCGCAAAGGCTGCGCCCGTGTTCGACGAGCTGGGCATCGATCTTGTGCTTTCGGGCCACGATCACACCTGGCAGCGGACCACCATGAAGGACGGACAGCAGGTGAAGCCCGGTGAGGGCACCACCTATATCACGGGCGGCAGCGCCGGCGCCAAGTTTTATGACGCGCCCGCGCGCGCGTGGTCGCAGGTTTCCTACGACGGAGACACCCCGGCCATGACACTGATCACCGTATCGCCCACGGAACTCGCGGTCACCGCCTCCCATGTGGAAAAGAATGTGACCGTGCGTCATGACGCGTTCGTGATCCGCAAGCCCTGATCGTGACGAACGAACCGGCTGCTTTGGCCGCTGTGGACGCGCCCATGAAAAAAACCGGCTGCAGCTTCGGCCGCGGTGGGAGGCGGCGCATGAAAAAACCGGCTTGGACATTTCACGGCCGGAGTTATACAATGGGTGTCGTGTCGGCGATCGTCACAGGGAGACGGTTTGCGCGCGCGTCACGAAAAACCTTGCAACGGACACCCTTTGGAGGAACACAATGGAGAACAACCTCAAGACATTTCTCAAGCACGCCCTGAAGGTTTTCACAGACTATCTGGCCGTGCTGTTCATCTTCATCATCCTGAGCTATCCCGTCATCAGCATTGGAGGTGACAACCCGGCCCCCGCGGTCGGCGTGGCCTCCTTTTTCCTGTTTCTCCTGCTGTTTTTGCTCCTGTACCGTGACATGTCCGACATCGCCGTCAGGGAGCGGCGCCCGCAGTACAACATCAATCCCGGGCCCGTTCGCGGTTTGTTGCTTGGGTTGACGGGGCTTGTTCCCATCTGGGTCATCGAAGGGGTCATCGCCCTTGTGCGCATCGGCGACAACGAGATTTTTCAGATTCGTCTCATCCAGGCGGTTTCCGTGCCCCTGTACTGGCTGGCGGCCCTGGTCAACGGACAGCCGTCGCTGTACCCGTTTTTGCTGCTGCTGGTCGCGGGCATGGCGTTTCTTGGCTATTGGGCCGGCCTGCGCGACTTTTTCCTGATGCAGCGCATCTACAAGCTGATTGGATACACCCCGAAGAAACGGGTG
>JAEWSN010000044.1 GCA_023459915.1 Bacillota bacterium | reverse complement strand
GGCGTGGGGGGTGGCGGGGGGAGGGGTGGGGGGCTTGGTGTGGGTGTGGGCGGCGGCGGGGGCGTGACGGGGGCGGGGGTGCTCCCGCCGCCCGTGGCATCGGGCGGGCCGGATTGGGCGGAGGCCGGTTGCCCGGTCAGCAGTGATGTCAGCGTCACATCGCCGAACCACCCCTGCTGCAGCGCGAGCAGCAGCAGCAACAGCGCCACCAGCACACCAAGCGTGATGGCCAGCGGGCGTACCGGCCGTTTTGCGGCGGCGCGTTTTCGATAGGATTGGGCGTTGTATTTCATGGGACCTCCTGTCCGCGATGTCGTCCCGGGTGTCTTGTTGTTGCATTGCAGGTGGTGATCATCCAAGGCTTGCCTGATTCCATGTTTTGCGTACCTATCGGATGCGCACACCGAAAATCTTTTTCGCGTACGATCCAACCACTATCATATCATTGTAGACGGCGGGTGAGGATTCGATGTTGCCGCCGAGGGAAACCTTGTGCAAGTCCTTGCCGGTCTTCGGATCGAACAGGCGCAGGTAGCCGTCGAAGCCGCAGATGAGACCATAGGTGGTGCCGTCATCGGATTTCACATCCACGGGCGAGCTCCAGCTGTAGGCCGGCAAATCGCGTTCCCAGACCGTATCGCCTGTCTTTTTGCTGAGCGCGATCAGCTTGCCGGATTGGTTGGATCCCGTGAGGGCCACATTGAAAATGATGAGATCCGAGATGTCGTCCTTGCCCAGCAGCGGGGTGCCCAGCACGCCGCCATTGATGTAATACTGATACACGCAGGGCACGTCCACCTGCCACAGACGCTCGCCCGTGACAGCATTGTATTTGCGGATTTGGCTTGGCGCGTTTGTCACCGCGCCGCCGTTGGAGCGCTTGTCCACCTCGTTGGCCGTATACAGGAACACCCCTTCCGGCGTTTCCTCGATGACGGTGGTGCAATCCGTGTCATCGCCCACGTCGTCGAACCAGACGGGGGTCATGGTGTTGAGGTCCAGGCACTGCAGGGTACCGCCGTTGTCTGTGAAGTACAGGAAGTTTTTCCAGGCGGCGGGGGAAGACTCGATGCCCAGCTCGTCGTTGCCGGCGACATGGTAGCGGTAGCGCGTGAGTTGTGGCGCGAGCGAGAGGCTTCCCGTCGCCGCGTCATACTCGGTGTTCAGCTTCACCTTGTACACCAGGCCGTTTTCTCCGCACTGGATGAGGGTGTCGCCGGTGGCGTCCACCAGTCCGGAGGAGTCGAAGGCGCCCCAGGGGCGGAAGGCCATGCTGTCCCGCCCGGGGAGGGCGTAGATCTGTTCCTGGTTGAGCAGGTTGAAGAAGCGGTACTGGAACTCGCCATATTTTCCGCCGTTTTCGTTGAGCCCCTGGCCGACAAACAGCAACGGGTATCCACGCGGGTCGACCACGGGCGTACCCTTGAAGGTGAATCCCACGTCGATGCTGTTCCTGGTGGGTTCTCCGGTTTCGAGGTCCAGAAAGTAAATGTTGCCGTCGAGCGTGGGGTAGATGACCTCCGTGAGCGCCTTGCCTTTCGCGGCCTCGGTGAGGTTCATGGCCTGTCGGGTCTCCTCCGGCCAGTGGACCAAAAGGGGCTGGCCGGTCCAGCCCGTGCCCGGCCAGTAGCTGCCGATGCTGGAGACCGCGCCGGTGGGGCTTTCCCAGACAATTTCGAGCTTCTTCTCCACAATGCTGCGCGTGCCGGCAGCGGCGCTGTCGCGGTAATGGTTGCCGCGGAAGGTCAGCACACCCTCAATGTCCGCGTAGGCGTCCGGCGGGCCGAAGGAGACTTCCTGACCCGGATCCTCCGAAGGCGCGCCGTTTTTCAGAATCCATGACTGGAGTGTGCCCGCGGGAACCGATGCGGCCGTGGTTCCGGCGTTTTCGGGGAGAAACCGCGTGGCTTCGGGGAACGCGTTGGTGCCGTTGAACACCGAAGGGGCCTCCCAGGAGACATTGAGCACCGCGGGATCCGTGGATTCCGGGGGCATGGGCTCCGGGGTGGGGCGCGGTGTGGGTGTTGGGGTGGGGGTGACGGCGGGCGTGGCGGCCGGCTCCCCCGTTTGGCCGTCGGGGCCGTTGTTGCCGGAAGCGTTGTCCGTACCGGATGTTTGTCCGGGGTTGAGGTCTCCGGAAGATGCCGTGCCCGGGCTGGCCGCGGCGCTGCGGTTCAGTAACCCTTTCTCTCCGAACAGCAACCGGAACCCCCCGTACAGCAAGCCGGCCGCGATGGCCAGTGTCAACAGCGCCACAAGTGCCTTGGCGGGGTTGAAACGCCGTCGGGAGCGGTAGCGGGCATGTCTTTTGTAACTCATGGCTGTGCCTCCACATGGTCATAGACGATTCGGGAAAGGGCTGCGATGTTCGCGCAGGCCACGCCGTGGTCCGTGTCAGCGGTCATGAAGGACAGGACGAAGGGCTGGCTGGCAAAGACGATGCCCACATCATTGGAGGTGCGGGTCTGGTTGCCGATTTTGTGGGCAACCTTCACGTCCTTTGGCAGATTGGCGTTGATGCGGTCATTCCAGTCCGTGTTCTCCAGATACGCGATGAGCTCGCCGGCCACCTCCGGGTTCTCCCGGTAGAACTTGTACAGATCGACCGCGACATTGGCCATGTCGGCCGGACAGGAGCGATGGCGCTTCCCGTATTCCACCACGCCGCCCAAGTCGCGCAGGTACTGGCGGATGTCCTCGATGTCGAGCAGGCGGATGATCATGTTGATGCCGCAATTGTCGCTGTGGATGATCGACAGCTCCGAGGTTTTGCGTACGCTGTACGCTGTGCCGTACGGCTGGTTCTGGATGATGCCGGTGCCATACTCCAGATCCTCCGGCTTGTATTCGAGCATCATTTCAGGATCGATCTCTCCGGCCGCGATGCGCTTCCACAGCAATACATTCATGGGGAACTTGGAGGTGCTGGCCGCAATGTATTCCTGCGTGTCGTTGATGCCAAAACGCTCGCCGGTTGCCAGGTTCACATAGGTGACGCCATAGGTGCCGGAAAAGCCCGCGATTTTCTGCCGGAGGGTTTGTTCCAGCTCCCCCAGGTTGCCGCTTGGCGCGACAGACGCGTATGCCGGCATGTTTTCGTGCCCGGGGGCGCGGACAACCGGAACGGGCGTGGGTGTGGGCGTGGGCGTTGGGGTGGGCGTTGGGGTCGGTGTCGCTGCCGCATCCGCTGCGGGAGTGGCCGCCGCGGGTGGCGCTTCGCCCGTGCCGGGCGTCTGCCCGGCGGTTTCTCCCTGGCCGGATGTGCCGCCCTGACTTGCGCCTGTGGCGGCGGCCGGTGTGGCGGACGGGTTGTCCGAACCGGAGGGGCCGAACCAGCCGGCCGGATCGATGACCCCTGTGAGCAGCAGCAGGAGCAGCACGAGCAAAAGCGGCAGCACAATGGACAGGATGCGCCTGCCCGTGCGGTTCCTCCGGTATGCCTGCTGACGGTATGTGTTTTTTGGTCGGGTGTCTCTGTGCATGGAAGCGTGTCCCCTCGTTGATTTGCCTTTTTTTTGCGGCACTTGCTTTCTTTTTGATTCCCATCCATTATAAGCGGTGGGGTGCGGGGTGACAACACGCCCCCCCATTGGGTCAAATTGGAGTCCCGGTCTGTCTGAAAGGTGGATTTGACAATGCCTGTGTGCTGTGCTATCATCATACGGCAACCGCTCTGAAGAGGGGAGGGTGTCGGCGCGCGAACCATCGCCGCCACATGCCCGGCAAATCGGCGAGAGCCGTCCCTGCGAAGGCGAGATTGGTAGGAGGAGGTGCAACTATGTACGCAATCATTGAGACAGGCGGAAAGCAGTACAAGGTACAGGAAGGCGACATCGTGTTCGTGGAGAAGCTTTCTGCGGACGAGGGTGCCGAGTTCGTGTTCAACAAGGTGCTGGCGGTTTCCGGTGAGGGAACGCTCACAACCGGCAAGCCTTTGGTGGACGGCGCGTCCGTGACCGCGAAGGTGCTGGCGCATGGCAAGGGAAAGAAGATCATCATCTTCAAGTACAAGCCCAAGAAGGGTTACCGCAACAAGAACGGTCATCGTCAACCGTACACCCGCGTGCAGATCCAGTCCATCCAGGCCTGAACCCCATGACGAAGGTCAAGGTGTTTCGCGAGGGCGGCAACATCCGCGGGTTCGACATCCACGGACATGCCGGCGCCGGTAACGGCGGAGAATACGACATGGTCTGCGCGGCCATTTCGGGCATCGCCTACACGGCCCTCGGCGCGCTGGACGAAATGTGCGGCATCCATGCCTATCACGAGGCGGACGGCCATCTGAAAATGATGCTTCCCCCGCTGACCGATGACACGGTGCGGAACAAGGCCAACATCATTCTGGAAGCCATGGAGATTGGATTCAAACAAATTGAAGCGCAGTACCCGCGGTATATCCGCACCCTTTGCAAGGAGGTGTAAGCCATGATTCGTGTAAATCTGCAATTGTTCGCTCACAAGAAGGGCGTCGGTTCCACCAAGAACGGCCGTGACAGCGAATCCAAGCGCCTGGGCGTGAAACGGGCCGATGGACAGGCGGTTCTCGCAGGCAACATTCTTGTTCGCCAGCGCGGCACCCACATCCATCCCGGTGCCAATGTCGCCAAAGGCAGCGACGACACCCTGTTCGCCCTGGTGGACGGCAAGGTGAAGTTCGAACGTCTCGACAAAACCCGCAAGAAGGTCAGCGTTTACGCGTAACCTCCGGCCGGTGGACACGATACGAAAGAAAGGGCTGCTTTTCACAAGACAGCTCTGTGTGAAGACGTGCGCGCATGTTTTCGCGGGGAAGGCTGTCTCGCTTGAGACAGCCTTCTGTTTGTCATAGGGCCGAACGACAGGCGGTCCGGAAGGGATGTTCCATGTTCATCGATCTGGCGGAAATCCAGCTCAAGGCCGGCAACGGCGGGGCGGGCAAGGTCTCGTTCGCGCGGGCCAAATACATACCGAACGGCGGCCCCGACGGCGGTGACGGCGGCAATGGCGGCAGCATCCTCTTCGAGGTGGATCTCGGGCTTCGCACCCTGGTGGATTTCCGCTACAAGCGCAAGTATCACGCCGAGGACGGCGGCCGGGGCGAGGGCTCGAACCGCAGTGGCCGCAACGCGAAGGATCTGGTCATCAAGGTGCCGCTGGGCACGCTGGTCCGGGACAAGGAAACCGGATTGCTCCTGGCGGATCTTTCCGATGAATCCCAGCGCGAGGTGATCTGCCGGGGCGGGAAAGGCGGCTGGGGCAACCAGCATTTCGCCACGCCCACCCGGCAAATTCCGAATTTCGCCCATCCGGGAACACCCGGCGTGGCGCGTACGGTGGTGCTCGAGCTCAAGACCCTCGCGGATGTGGGCTTGGTGGGATTCCCGAACGCGGGCAAGTCCACCATCATTTCGGCGGTATCCGCCGCCAGGCCCAAGATCGCGAACTATCCGTTCACCACGCTCACACCCGTGCTGGGCATTGTGTCGGCAGGTCCGGGCGAGAGCCTCGTGATGGCGGACATTCCCGGCCTCATCGAGGGCGCGCATGAGGGCGTGGGCCTGGGACACGCGTTCCTGCGGCATGTGGAGCGCACCCGCCTGCTGCTGCATGTGGTGGACGTCGCGGAGACCGACGGGCGCGACGCGCTGGAGGATTTCGCCACCATCAACCGGGAGCTTGCGCTGTACGACGACACCCTGGGGGACAGACCCCAGATTGTGGTCGCGAACAAGACGGATGCCGTCAGCGATCCGGAACGGCTCCAGCGGTTTGTCGAAGGCGTGTCGGCACAGGGGTACGAGGTGTTCCAGGTGTCCGCGGCAACCGGTGAGGGACTCAAGCCGCTGGTCAACCGCGCCTTTGAGC
>JAEWSN010000043.1 GCA_023459915.1 Bacillota bacterium | reverse complement strand
TCTGAACACCGGAATTGTGAAGATAGGACAACGCGGATTCCAGATCCTGACCGGACAAGAGAACAGCGAAGACTCCGAGTTTCATAATAAGACCTCCTGCAAGACATATTGTTGGTCAAAGTACCCGTGGATCGATCGTGACCTTGCGGCCCGTTTTCGCGCTTTCAATGGCCGCCAGCACCATGGCAAGGCTGTGAATGTTGTCCGTGCAGTCTGTCTCGGCGTTCCTGCCCTCCAGGAGTGCGGCGAACATCTCGTCGATGCATCCCTGATGTCCCTCGTGTCCGTCCCAGGTCGCTTCCGGGGTCACCTTGCGGGTCTTCCAGATGAACGACGCGGGATCGTTGCCTTCCTCCGGGATTTCGTACCAGGGCGCGTTCACCCCGTCCCAGCAGGCGGAGCCTGCCGTGCCGGAAACGCGCCAGGTGCATTCCCAGGAGGTGTTGCATCCGGTTGCGCACCACGAGCCGCTATAAGTATATACCATCCCATTTGAGAATTCAAAGATGGCGGTGGCGCCGGCATTGCCCTGATACCACGATCCGGGCGGGTTGAACTCCTGGCAGTACACCGAAACCGGAATGCCGCCGGTGACAAACCGGGCCTGGTCGAAGGTGTGGATGGCCATGTCGAGCAGCAGCGGGCTTTCCATCACATCCCGGAATCCGCCGAAGTGCGCGCCGAGGAAGAAATCGGACTGGATGAAGCCGGGCTGTCCGATGGCGCCGGATTGGACGATGTCGGCAAAGCTGCGGTTGTTCCGGATGTAACGCCGGTTTTGCATCACCGAGTACCTGCGGCCGGTTTCCGCGGCGGTGCGGACCATGTCCCGGGCTTCCGCGAGCGATGCGGCCAGCGGTTTCTCGCCGAGCACGTCGCACCCGGCCCGCAGCGCGGTGGTCACCACCCGGTGATGGCTTTCCGGGATGGTGTTGTCAATGACGAGGTTCGCACCACAGACCCGCAGTGCCTCGTCCAAATCTGTAAAGACAGGGCATGTCAGGCTGTATTTTTCCACAAATGCCTGCGCGCTTTCCACCCGGATGTCCACCGCGCCGACGTACACCACGTCCGGACGGGCCTTCACATGAGGTGTCCAGGCACCGGAAATGCCGCCGCAGCCCACCTGCAATACCTTGAACTGTTTGTCCATAAAAGCCTCCCGAAAGGATATGGGGGCTGACCCCGAAGGTGTGCCATGGGGTCTGACCCCGGATGTGCGCCATGGGGTCTGACCCCACGCGGCCAATCAGACAGGATTGGGAATGTAGTCTCCGCCCCTGCACTGTTTGAGATAGTTCAGCGCGTGCACCTGCCCGGTGTATTCGAGTTCTCCCCGGTACACGGGGTCGTGCCAGCCCTCGATGTCGATGGAGCCCTCATAGCCGGCCTGGCGCAGAATGGAGATGACGCGAACCCAGTCGGTGTCGCCGAACCCGGGCGTGCGGTGCCAGGCGAACTGTTTGGGGCCATGGATGCCGTACTCCTTGATGACATCCCATTCGATGGTGCAGTCCTTGCCGTGGACATTGAATATTTTGCCCATCCACTTTTTCAGCTGTGGAATGGGATCGATGAGGCTGACCATCTGGTGGGTGGGTTCCCATTGAAGGCCCAGATTGTCGGCGGGGACCGCGTCGAACATCAGTTCCCAGGCGGAGGGATTGTGCGCGATGTTCCAGTCGCCGCGCTCCCAGGTGCCGCCCATGTCACAGTTCTCGAACGCAATGCGCACGCCTTTGTCCTGCGCCCGTTTCACCAGTTCCCCGAATACCTTTTTGAAGGCGGGAATGGACTCCGGGATCGGTTGATCCACAATACGGCCGGTGAAGCCGGTGACCAGATTGGTGCCGAACAGGTGGGCGTTGTCGATGGCGCGTTCCCAGCTCGCAAGGGCATCGGCATTCTTTCCGGTACCGGTCAGCGGGTTGCCGAACACGCTCAATGACGAGATTTCAACACCCTTGGGATCCGTGATGGCCCGGACGCCCTTGGCCAGTTCGGCCAGATCCGCGCCGCCGGTGGTTTGCCAGAAGGTGAGGCTGAAGGTCTCGAAGCCATAGTCGATGATTTGCGGGATGACGCGCAGCGCGTCCCCGCCGCCCACAAGGGTTCCGATCTTGATTTGTTTCATTCCGAATTCCTCTCTTTCATGTCCCGGAAATTGGCTGTCCGGTTGGATGGCCGGTTGCTGTCCGGTTGCTGTCCGGTTGGTTTCGATCCGGACATCCTGGCTTTGTCCGCTTTTGCAGTGTCTGTGGAATAATAGCGGATGCCTGCTCCGGGATGCGCGGGTCTGTTGGGACTGTCATGTACTCCCATGATAGCCCTTCGGCATCTGGAACCCAATGCACGGTCTTGCGATGTTTTTGTCCGATATTGCGCAACCTTGGCGACGTGGGGGTGGCACGGGAGTGGCACGGGAGTGGCACGGTTGCGCCACGGGGTGCCCGGCGCCCCTCACCCCTGTCCGGGAATCGGCGGGTTGGCATCTCCCGCAGGGGAAGACCGGCCGGCCCATCGGCCATCGTCAGGTCGGGGACGGGGGATGAACCGGCGCGTCGAAGAGCGAGGTGAGGGGCAGCGGGCCGCGGATGACCTGCCGGTTCACCGACAGCAGACCGTTGGCGTCCGGCCGGATGCGCCAGTCTATCAGGGCGATTTCCCCCTCGGCGATCTCGATGCCGGTGATGCCGCGCGGATGGACGCAACAGCCGCTGTTGAGATAGGGCTTGTCCCCGTTTCCCGGGAATTTGGGCCGGTGGGTGTGCCCGCAGAGGATGGGGATGCCGGTCTGTTCAATCCATTTGAGATAGTTGCGCTCGATTTTGTGCCGGCGGTGGATGCTTTTGGCCGGACTCGCCGGATTGCGAAAGCCGACAATGTGCATGAAGCGCCAAAAATAGCGGAACATGATCATGGAGAACCGCCACAGCTGATCGTTCATGAGGTCGCCCTGATGTCCGTGAATGACCAGCATGTCGCGGCCGGTCTCCGTATGGAGCAGGCGAAGGGCCTCATGGACCCGGATGCCCGGAAAAAGATCCGCCTCCTGATCCGTATAGGTGTCATAGAAGCGGAACAGGCTCCGGCGGACGGCGGCGGGAGAGCGCCAGTACATGTTGTGGTTGCCATAGAGCAGGTGCAGCCTTTTTTTTGCGTGGAACGCGGCGAGCAGCTGATAGATGTCGCTGTGCGCCTCCCGGATGTGGTGGAACCGCTTGTGTTCCCACATCTCGTCCCCGTCGCCGGCCTCGATGAAGGTGAAGCCGTGCGTGTCGTAATAGGACAGCGCATGGAGAAAGATGCTCTGGTTGTGCGCGAACTCATCCGCGGCGCTGTTGTCCCCGCGATGCGCGTCGCTGAAGATGATGAAGCGATCGCGATTGGTGAAGGGGAGGATGAACGCTCCCTGATAAGCCTGATCCAGACGACCGGATGTCCGCATGCAACCCTCCTGTCTGTGCGTCGTGGTCCCACTCCAAACACCTACCCATTGCGGCGGGAACTGAATCACGGGGCGGAGAAACTGCGTTGAATCCGCCTGTTGAGCGGAACTGACATGCGCGGGAAGCAAATCTGTCAATTGCGTGCGTGCGGTCCGCGGCGTACAATGTTGCCATGATGTCCGCCTGCGGGAGCAGTTCCCCGGCAGACATGGAACAAGCACACTGGCGAAGGGGAAGGGAGAAACGCAACATGAACATGACATGGCGCTGGTTCGGCCATGGGAACGATAATGTGAAGCTGACCGACATCCGGCAGATTCCGGGGGTGGCCGGCATTGTCTGGTCGCTTCACGACAAGGTTGCCGGAGATGTCTGGCCCATGGAGGAGATCCGGCGAGTCACCGACGACATCAAGGCGCACGGGTTCCATGCCGAGGTGGTGGAGTCCGTCAACATCCACGACGACATCAAGATTGGGTTGCCCTCGCGCGATCATTACATCGACATCTACATCGACACCATCCGGAAGCTGTCCGAGGTGGGCGTCAAGGTCATCTGCTACAATTTCATGCCCGTCTTTGACTGGCTGCGCACCGATTTCTACCGGGAACTGCCCGACACCTCGAATGCCATGTACTATGAAAAGGCGCTGGTGGATGTGGACATCGAGGAGCTGGCCAGGCGCATTCTCGGAAAAGCCGATTCGTTCACCCTGCCGGGCTGGGAGCCGGAACGGCTGGCGCGCATCAAGGATCTGATGGCCGCGTACAAGGATGTCACCGAAGAGAAGCTCGCGGAAAACCTCAAGTATTTTCTGGAGCGCATCATGCCCACCTGCGAGGCCTGCGATGTCCGGATGGCGATCCACCCGGACGACCCGCCATGGCCCATGTTCGGGCTGCCCCGCATCATTCGCAGCCGGGAGCACATCCGCCGGTTCCTGCAGCTGGTGGACAACCCGTACAGCGGGCTGACCCTGTGCACGGGCTCGCTCGGCGCGTCCGCGGACAACGACATTCCCGCCATGATCCGGGAGTTCGGCAGCCGCATCCACTTCGCGCACATCCGCAACCTGAAGCGGTTTGAAAACGGGGATTTTGTGGAAACCTCCCATCGTACCTGTGATGGCAGCCTGGACATCTACGAAATCGTCAAGGCCTACCATGACATCGGGTTCACCGGATATGTCCGCCCGGACCACGGGCGCCATCTCTGGGGGGAAGAGAAGGTCTGCCGGCCGGGGTATGGCATGTACGACCGGGCGCTGGGCATCATGTATCTGCTTGGGCTGTGGGAAGCCATGGAAAGGGGAAACGCCACATGTTGACTTTGAATCGGAGCTATCTGGAACAACAGGCACAATGGGTGGACGCGGGCATCCGGCTGCCCGCCTTCGATGTGGACGCGATGCGGCGGGAAACAGCCGAACGGCCGGAATGGGTTCATTTTGGCGCCGGCAACATCTTCCGTGCGTTCATCGCCGCCAGCCACCAGACCCTGCTCGAGCAGGGCTTGTGCAAAACCGGCATCATCGCCGCGGAGACCTACGACGCCGAGGTGGTGGACGTGTTCTACACGCCCCATGACAACCTGTTCCTCGATGTGTCCATTTCCGGTACCGGCGCGTTCGATCTCACGCTGGTGGCCAGCGTGGCCGAGGCGCTGGTGGGAGACCCGGGCGTCACGGCCGATTGGCAGCGGCTGTTGGCCGTTTTTGCCAGTCCGTCCCTGAAAATCGCGAGCTTCACGGTGACCGAAAAGGGCTACGCGGTTTTGGACGGCACCGGCGCACTCATCGGTCTGGTGCAAAAGGATCTGGAGGGAAAACTGGCGCAGCCCGTGCACCTCATCAGCAAGGTGGTCGCCCTGCTGGCGCACCGCTATGGAAACGGACGCAAGCCCCTGGCGCTGCTCAGCCTGGACAACTGCTCCCAAAACGGGGCAAAGCTCCGTCAAGGTGTGCTGGCCGTGGCGGAACAGGCGGTTTCACAGGGACTGTATCCCGAGGCGTTCCTTGTCTGGCTGCGGGATTCCGGGGAGGTGTCGTACCCGTGGAGCATGATTGACAAAATCACGCCGCGGCCGTCCGAGGACATCGCCGACCGGCTTGCGGCCCTCGGGCTGACCGGCATGAAGGGCCGCATGACCGCGAAGAACACCTACATGGCGCCCTTTGTCAATGCGGAAGCCACACAGTACCTGTTCATTGAAAACGATTTTCCCAACGGCTCCCTGCCACTCGACCGCGCGCGGGGCATCTGGGTCACCACCCGCGACACCGTCAACGCCGTGGAGACCATGAAGGTCACCACCTGCCTCAACCCGCTGCACACCGCCCTGTCGCTGTTCGGGCGTCTGCTGGGGTTCGATCGGGTCATGGACGCCGTGAAGGATCCGGACATCCGCCGGCTCATCGAGCAGATTGGCTACCGCGAGGGACTGCCCGTGGTGAAGGATCCCGGGGTCATCCGCCCGGAAGACTTCATTGACGAGGTGC